>JBDSLU010000085.1:0-14351 GCA_039916225.1 Vicinamibacteraceae bacterium | reverse complement strand
AGTAGTCGTGATGGCAGGTCACCGGCTCGATCAACGACTCCGGCAGCTTCCAGCGCTTGAGTGTCAGCCCGCCGAACGCGGCGTGGCGATCGTCGACCGCCGACTTCACTTCCTCGGCCGGCGCCGGCTTGCCGGTCTTTCG
Source organism: Vicinamibacteraceae bacterium (assembly GCA_039916225.1). GTDB lineage: Bacteria > Acidobacteriota > Vicinamibacteria > Vicinamibacterales > Vicinamibacteraceae > JBDSLU01. The sequence continues at coordinate 14,209 of JBDSLU010000085.1, read as the reverse complement.
CGCATGGTCGTAGGCCAGCTTGAGGATCACGAGCTTGCCGATGTCGTGCATCAGCCCGCACATGAACGCCTCTTCGAGGTCGGTCCGCACCTTCTCGGCGAGCAGGCGGGCGACGTAGGCAGTGCCGATGGCGTGGTCGACGAGGGACCGGCCCTGCTCACCGTAGATCCGCGGGTCGTGCATGCGCGACGCGAACGACACCGTCACGACGACGTTGCGGACGGCCACCGTGCCGAGCCGCACCATCGCCTCGAGCAGGGTCGTCGCCGGCTGGTAGCCGGCGTAGGCGGCGGAGTTGCCGAGGCCGAGCACGCGCGAGGCCAGCACCTGGTCCTTGGACACGACGGGCGCCAGCGACATCACGGTGACGTCGGGATCGCTGACCAGCTCGATCACCTTGAGGGCGACGGCCGGCAGCATCGGGACCGCGGTCTCGTCGGTGTTGAGCCAGTCGAACGGCTTGGCGCCGCTCGGCGGTGGATGAATGACAGGCAACATGGGTCCCTCGTCCTAGGCCGCTGCGTCAGCGTTCGGCGTGATGATCAGCTCGACGAAGAGTTGGTGCGTGTCCATCGCGAACGCAACGATAACGCGATCGCCCGTCGAGATCGGCTTGATGTAGAAGTCCGAGCCGACCGTCACGGTCGGTACCGAGATGGCCCAGGCGTCCTGGAACGCGGCCATGCGCGTCCGGAAGGCGCCAGCGATCATGTTGGTGACCTCGCCGACGGCGTCGGGCAGTCCGTCTTCGTCGAGCTCGATGCCGAGCATCGCGACGGTCATGTCACGGGCGGCGGCGATCGACAGGTGGAACGCGACCAGGCCCGTCGACGAGCCGGCGAAGCCGACCGTGCCGACGATCTGGCTCTTGGGCCGGGTGGCGTGTCCCCACGCGGTCACGCCCGGCACGAGCTGCCGGAAGACCATCGTTTCGAACACGTCGGTGGTGGCGCCGACGAGGACGTCGACGAGGGAAGCGGTGGCGATCGTCATAGATCCCTTGCGCCGTCAGGCGTGCGACGCAACGGCGTTGATCTTTTCCTTCAACGTCTCGGCGGTGAAGGGCTTCACGACGTAGTTGTTGACACCAGCCTTGAGGGCTTCGGCGACGTCGGCGTTGGCCGCGTTGGTGGTCACCATCAGCACCGGGACCGACTTGCCTTGCGGCGTCGAGCGCAGGTTGCGGACGAAGTCGATGCCGTTCATCTCGGGCATGTTCCAGTCGGTGATGACGAGGTCGACCTGGCCCGCGCCGAGCCGGTCGAGGCCTTCGCGTCCATTTCCGGCTTCGAGGAACGACTCGTAGCCGAGCTTGGTGAGGGTGTTGATGATGATGCGACGCATCGTGGACGAATCATCGACAATGAGGAAACGCATTCCGGTCCCGTCCTAAGTGTAGAATCAACTGTTTACGGCCGGTTCCGGGCCGCGCGATGCTCCGGTGGTGTAATCGGCGGGTCGCCCGATCGGCTTGAGTCCACGTTCCATTTATTGTCATGACCGACCCAACCGAGCCGGCGGCGCCCGCTACGACGGACCGGGCGTTCTCCACGGCCGATATGGCCTACATCAACCGCATGACCACGACCGGCATGGTCCTGCCCTCGGTTGCGCACGAGGTCAATAACTCGCTCCAGGTCATCGCCGGCATGGTGGAGATCCTCGGCCTGCGCGGCCAGCTGCCCCCCGAGGTTTCGGACAAGGTGCAGAAGATCGCCGTGCAGGCGACCAAGGCAGCGGGACACCTGCGCGAGCTGGTCGCCTTCGCGCGCCGTGACGGCGTCAGCCCCAAGGTCGAGCTGAAGGCCGCGGTCGAGCGCGCCGTGTCGCTGCGCCGGTACTACCTGACCCGCGGCCGCGTCGTGGTGACCATCGACGCGCCGCCTGATGAGTCGCTGGTGGTCAAAGCCGACAGCCAGTTTGTGGTGCAGGTCCTCGTGAACCTGGTCATCAACGCGGAAGAGTCGGTCGCCAAGCAGGACGTGCGTACCCTCCGCATCCGCTCGTGGCGCCACGGCGGTGCGTCGCACGTCGAGTTCATCGACTCCGGGGCTGGGTTCGACGCGGCGATCGCGGCGCGGGTGGGGGAGCCCTTCCTGACCAACAAGCCGAACGGTACCCCGGGGCTCGGCCTGGCCGTGGCCAAGCGCCTGGTCGAAGGCGACGGCGGCACGCTGACGGTGTCAGGGACCCCGGCGGTCGTAACGGTCAGCTGGCCCGACTCGGTGATCTAGTCAGACGAGACGCCGTCCAATCCCCGCGCAATCTCCACCGCCAATCTCCAGACGCCAATCTCCGACGCCAATCTCCAACTTCCAATCTCCAACTTCCAACCTCGGTGGTCGTTGGTCCTTGGTCGTTGGTTGTTGGTCGTTGGTTCTTGGTTGTTGGTCGTTGGTCTTTGGTTGTTGGCTGTTGGCTGTGGCTGTTGGCTGTTGGTCTTTCGCGGCCGCGCGAATCAGCTCGCGGCAGGGAACTCGTCGCCGAGGTTCAGTCGATGCAGCTTGTCGATCAGCGTCGTGCGGCTCAGCTGGAGAAGACGGGCGGCCTGCCGCTTGTTGCCGCCGGTCTTCTCGAGGCAGCGGACGATCAGCTCGCGTTCCAGCTGTGACACCACCGAGGTGAAGTTGATGCCCTCATCGGGGATCGCCACCGTCGGCAGCAGCAGCGACGATGCCGGCTGCAGGATGTCCTCGGGCAGCGAGCGCGCGGGGATTTCCTTCTCCTGCCCGGTCATCGCGACCGCATGCTCGACGGCGTTCTCGAGCTGTCGGATGTTGCCCGGCCACGAGTAGTTCATCAGCACGCGGACCGCGTCCTGATTCAGCGACTTCTGCGGCAGCCCGTTGCTGCGGCAGGACTTCTGCACGAAATGGCGGGCGAGGAGCGGAATGTCCTCGCGGCGGTCTCGCAGCGGCGGCAAGGTGATCGGGATGACGTTCAGCCGGTAGTAGAGATCCTCGCGGAAGAGCCCTTCCTTGACCAGCTTGCGAAGATCGGAGTTGGTCGCGGCAACGACGCGGGCGTCGAACTTGATCGGGCGCGACTCGCCGACCCGCTCGATCTCGCGCTCCTGCAGGGCGCGGAGCAGCTTCGACTGCAGCGCCAGCGACATCAGGCCGACTTCGTCGATGAAGAGCGTGCCGCGGTGGGCCAGCTCGAAGCGGCCGACGCGGGCGGCGACGGCGCCGGTGAAGGCGCCTTTGGCGTGGCCGAACAGTTCGGCTTCGGCCAGCGGCTCCGGGATCGCCGCCGAGTTGAAGGCGACGAAGCGCTGATCGGCGCGCGGGCTGTTGTGATGGATGGTGCGGGCGATCAGTTCCTTGCCGGTGCCGGTTTCGCCATGGATCAGCACGGTGCTGTTCATCGGCGCGACCAGTTCCAGTGTCTGGAACATGTGCTGCATCGTCCCGCTCTGGCCGACGATCGAATCGAAGCGGTAGCGGTCGCGCAACTGGGCGCGGAGTTCGGCGTTCTCCACGCGGAGGCGCCGCTGTTCCATGCCCGTCTTCAGGACGCGCGAGAGCTGGGAAATCTGGAACGGCTTGATGAGAAAATCGGCCGCCCCGCGCTTCATCGCCGAGACGGCCTCGGTGACGCCGCCGAAACCGGTGACCATGACGGCAAGGATGTCGGGGTAGCGTGCCAGCGCCGCGTCGAGGACCTCCATGCCGTCGGCATCCGGGAGGCGGAGGTCGACGACGAGGGCGTCGTAGGCGAAGGTCTTGAGGCGCTCGACGGCGTCGGCGGCGTCGGGCGACTGGGCGACCTCGAAACCGTCGGCGCTCAGCGATTCGGCGATGAGTTGCCGCAGGTCGGCTTCGTCATCGACGACGAGAACGGTGGGCTGGGTGGGGCTGGACATGGGATGCTGATCTGTCTCTGCGCACGTAACCAACCCCCAGCCCGGAGCCGACTTCTCTCAGAATGCCAAGTACGGCGGCTTCCTGACATGATGGGCGGTGGCTCCGGTCCGCGAGCGCCGAGGGAGCGACGAAAAGTTGACGAATACTATCGACGTCCCAAACGCGAAATGTCAAGCAATCACGCAAACATTCAGAGTTTAGCCGATTTTCCGACACCTGTGGAGGTGGTATGAGCGGACAGGCTGACGCCCTGGCGTCACTGGGTGTGCTGGTCGTCGACGACGAAGCGGACATCCGCGAGCTGCTGGTCGAATATTTCCGGACCAAGCAGTTCGATGTCTCGTCGGCGGCGGACGGCCGCGCCGCGCAGGCCGCGCTCCTCAAGGAGCCGTCCCGCTACGGCCTGGTCCTGACCGATCTGCAGCTGCCGGGCGTCGACGGGCTGGGCGTCCTGCGCACCGTCAAGCAGGCCAATCCCTCGGCCTACGTCGTCATCGTCACCGGCTACGCCTCGCTCGATTCGGCGATCCAGGCGGTACGGCTCGGGGCCTACGACTACCTGACCAAGCCGTTCTCGCTCGGCCAGATCGACGTCGTCCTGCAGCGGATTCGCGACCGCGTGGCCCTCGAGGCCGAGAATCGACGGTTGTCCCGTCAGGTCAGCCAGCGGGAAGGGGTCGACGCCCGCACGCCCATCCTCGGCCGCCTCGAGGCGATCGAGAACCGCCTGGGCCGGATTGAAACGCTGCTGCGCGACAGCGGCGATCCCCGCGACCGCTTCCGTTGAAGACGGTCGGCCGGCCGACGGGGTGAGCGCCTTCGTGTGCCAGCTCGTGCGCGGTTGAGTCGGACCTTGTGTCGGCGGGACGTCACCGCCGGTCGAAAGAGCCTCCGTCGGACGCGACGATCGGTGGTTTTTCTCGGGGATTCACGGGCGGCACCGGTCTTGCCACAGAGGTCGGCGGGCCGCCTACCCAGAAGCAATCGGCGGCGGCCCGGGAACCTTGAGGGGGACCGGTCCGATGAGCGAGATTACGAGCGACAGCGGGGTCATGGGCGCACTGCGGCACCAGATGACGCTGGCGGCGGCGCGGCAGGCGGTGGCGGCCAGCAATCTGGCCAACGTCAACACCCCGGGCTACCGTGCCCAGGAAGCCGACTTCGAGCAGACGCTCGACGGCAAGCTCGGCGACAGCCTGCGTCTCACCGACCCCCGGCACCTGGCCGGCGTCGAGCCCTCCGGGCCGGCCAGCCACGCCACCGAAGGCCTCGCGTCCCGAGCTGACGGCAACAACGTCCAGATCGACCGCGAGCTGCTGTCGATGACCCAGGCGGCGGGCGAGTTCTCCCGCGCCCAGACCGCGCTCTCAGCGAAGTTCCGGCTGGTGCGCTACGCCATCAACGAGGCCCGGTAACCATGTCCACCCTTGGATCGGCGGTCCGGGCGAGCGCCAGCGCGCTCACGGCCGAACGGATGCGGATCGAAGTCGCGGTGTCGAACCTGGCCAACGCCGAGTCGACGCGCGGCCCGGACGGCCAGCCCTACAAGCGCCGCGATGTCGTCCTGCAGACGACCACGGTGCAGGACTTCGACGACACGCTCGGCCGCGCCACTGCGGTGGGCGTGGAAGTCACGGCCGTGGTCGAGGATCAGTCACCGGCGCGGCGCCGCTACGAGCCGTCGCACCCCGATGCGGACAAGGACGGCTACGTGTCGCTGCCCAACGTCGACCCCGCCGAAGAGATGGTCGACATGCTCGGTGCGTCCCGCGCCTATCAGGCAAACCTTGCGGCCATCGGGCTCATTCGCGATCTCGTGCAGCGGGCGCTCGAGATCGGGCGAGGGTAAGCACACATGACCATCGACGCACTCAAGGGCCGGATTCCGACCGCCCTCCCCAAGACCGCCACCGGCGACGCCAATCCAACAGCGGGCGGCGCCGGCTTCGCGGGCGCCTTCGACAAGGTCGTGCAAGCCGTCGAGTCGACCGAGAGCCAGGCCAACACCGCCGTCAGCGGCATGCTGTCGGGCACGACCGACGTGCACGACGCGATGATCGCCCTGCAGCGCGCCGATCTCACCCTGCAGTTCTCGGTGCAGATTCGCAACAAGCTGGTGCAGGCCTACAACGACATCATGCGGATGCCGATCTAGGTTGCCGGCATCCTTCGACTGCTGACCCCGACACGGTTTCCGTCCCCCCATGCAGGATCTCGTTCTTCGCGTTCGCAAGCTGACCGCCGCGCTGAACCCGCGGCAGCTCATCACGCTCGGGCTCGCGTTCGTCGCGGCCGTGGTGCTGGTCGTTGGTGCGTCGTACTACCTGAACGCCCCCGACTACCGCGTGCTCTTCGCCGACATGGATCCGGAGGAGGCGTCGCGCGTCGAGGCCGGCCTCAAGACCGAGAAGGTGCTGTACCAGCTCACCAACGGCGGCCGTGACATCGAAGTCCCGAAGGAAGAAGTCGACCGGCTCCGCCTGCACTTCTCCAGCGCCGGCATGCCGACCTCGGGCCGCGTCGGCTACGAGCTGTTCGACCGCACCGCCTTCGGCCAGACCGAGTTCCTCGAGCAGGTCAACTACCGTCGCGCCCTCGAAGGGGAGATCGCCCGCACCATCGCGACCATCAGTGACGTGCGCAGTGCCCGCGTCCACATCGCGATGGCCAAGTCGTCGCTGTTCGAGTCGCGCGAACAGCCGGCCAAGGCGTCGGTGATCCTGACGCTGAAGCGCAACCACCCGCTCGCCGCCAGCACCGTCGCCGGCATCGTCAACCTGGTCGCCTTCTCGGTCGAAGGGCTGCGGCCCGAGGCCGTCGTGCTGATCGACAGCACGGGCCGGCCGCTGGCCCGTCCCAGCGACGACAGCGACGAGCCGCTCAGCGCCGCCGTCATGGAACGCCAGGGGAAGATGGAGCGCGAGCTCGCCAGCGAGGTGGTGCGGATGATCGAGCCCGTCGTCGGCGCCGAGCGCGTCCGCGCCAACGTCACCCTGCGCCTGAACACCCGGACGCAGGAGGAGACGCTCGAGAGCTACGATCCGGCCACCGTCATCCGCAGCCGCCAGGTCACCCTCGAAGGCGCCGCGGCCAACGCGGCGGGCGGCCTCGCCGGCGCCCGCGGCAACCTGCCCGGCGCCGCCCAGCCGGCACCGCCGGCCACGCCGGTGACGCCGCCCCCCCCGCCGACGGCATCGCTCACAGCCGGCAATACCGGCCGCCAGGCCGAGACCGTCAACTACGAGGTCGGCAAGAAGACCACGCACAGTCTGCTGCCGCGGGGCGACGTCGCCCGCCTGTCGGTGGCGGTCGTCGTCGACAACGCCCGGCAGTCGAAGACCGATGCCGAAGGCAAGGTGACGCGGAGCTCGACGCCGCGGCCGCAGGCCGAGATGCAGAAGATTCAGCAGCTCGTCGCCGCCGCCGTCGGCCTCGACACCACCCGCGGCGATCAGCTGATCGTCGAGAACGTGTCGTTCGACGAGCCGATCGAGGAGCCCGTCCAGCTGCCGACGCTCATGGACCGCGTCGGCGGTGGCGCCCTGACCTGGGCCCGCCCGGCGATCGTCCTCGTCGTCGGCCTGATCGCGCTCCTGTTCGTGCTGCGACCCATCGTCAAGGGCGTCTTCTCCTACGCGCCGCCGCCTCCGCCGCCGGCGCCGTCGACGCGGACCGAGACGCAGCCGCTGCCGCGCCAGTTGCCCAGGACCATCGAGGAAGTCGAGCAGGAGATCGAAGCCGAGCTCGACGCCAAGGTCGCCGACCACATCTCCAACCGCCGCACGCCGATCCTCCAGAAGCGGGTGGCCAAAGCCATCGAGACCGAGCCCGAGAACGCGGCCCGCCTGATCCGCGCCTGGCTGTCGCAGGAGGAAGCATGAGCGTCAAGGGGGCCGTCACCGTCCTCTCCGGCGTCCGCAAGGCCGCCATCCTCACGCTGATGGTCGGCGAGAACACCGCGGCGGCGATGTTTCAGCACCTGAACGAGGACGAGATCGAGGCGGTCGCCCGCGAGGTCGCGGTGGTCGGTCAGATCTCGCCCGACGTCAGCGCCGCGACCCTCGAGGAGTTCCACACCATGTGGCGCGCCTCGGAGTACGTGACGCGCGGCGGCGTCGACTACGCCCAGAAGCTGCTGATCAAGACGCTGGGCCCGGACATGGCGCGCCGTGTCCTCGACCGGGTCGTCAAGTCGTTCGAATCGACGGTGGCGTTCTCGAACCTCGAACGCGCCGATCCGCAGCAGCTGTCGAAGTTCGTGCTGAGCGAGCATCCGCAGACGATCGCGCTGCTGCTCGCGCACCTCAAGCCGGCGCAGGCGGCGCAGCTGGCCAACTCGCTGCCCGACGAACTGCGCGTCGAGGTCATCACGCGCATGGCCACGCTGGACGAAATTTCGCCCGACGTCATGACCCGCGTCTCGTCGGTCATCGAGGCGCGGCTCAAGGCGCTCGGCACCCAGGCCAGCGAGTCGATGGGCGGCGTCCGTGTCGTCGCCGAGCTATTGAACCGCCTCGATCGCGGCGTCAGCACCGCGGTGCTCTCGACCATCGAGAACGAGTCGCCGGATCTGGCGGTCTCGATCCGCAACCTGATGTTCGTCTTCGACGACCTGCTCCACGTCGACGACAACGCGGTGCGCGAGATCATCCAGCGTGCCGACAAGAAGACGCTGACGCTGGCCCTGAAGGGCGCCTCGGAAGACATCCGGACCCGCTTCATCTCGAACATGTCGAAGCGCGCCGCGCAGATGATCAAGGAAGAGATGGACGTGCTCGGCGCGGTTCGCCTCCGCGAAGTCGAGCGGGCGCAGCAGGAGATCGTCGCCATCGCCCGCAAGCTCGAGGAAGAAGGCTTGCTCGTGACCGGCGCCGCCGCCGGGGAGGCCTATGTCACGTAGAGCACGGGTGCTCACGACGGTCACGGACGTCCAGCGTTGCGACTGGACGCAGGAATCGCGCCCGGCCGCGGCCGAAGCCTGGACGCCGGGTACGGTCGCCCGCCCGTCCGCCGGGCCGGTGGCGATGCCGCGTCCGGCGGTCGTCGCTCCGACGGTCACGAGTCCGGCCGGTGCGGCGCCGGGCTTGGCCGCCCCGACGACACCGGCGGCGCCGCCGGCCACCGACGAGTCGCTGCTGGCCGAGCATGGCGAGCGGCTCGCCGGCCTCGAACGCGAGGCGTTCACCAAGGGCTACGCCCAAGGCGAGCGCGCCGGCCTCGAGGCTGGCGGCAAGCGCGCCGAAGCGATGCTGCGCCGCATCGGCCAGACCATTGAGGAACTGAGCGGCCTCCGCCAGACCCTGATTACCGAGACGGAACGCGAGATGGTGCAGCTGGCGCTGATCCTGGCCCGGCGCGTCGTGCACCGTGAAGTGACGCTCGACCCGGAACTCGCCGCCGCCCTCGCCCACGTCGCATTGGAGCGTCTCGGCACCAACACGCCGGCGACGGTTCGCCTGAACCCCGAGGACTACACCATCGTCGCGCAGGACAGTGCACGCTGGGGCGGGCAGACCGTCACCGTCGTACCCGATCCGTCGATTTCGCGCGGCGGCTGCCTGGTCGAATCGGCCTTCGGCAGCGTCGACGCGACCATCGAGCGGCAGTTCGACGAGCTGAGCCAGGCGCTGTTCGGCGGCGATCGCTAGTTTCATCCGAGACCGCGGAGGTCCCTTGTCGCTCTCGAGCTATATCGCAGCCGCTGAAGCGGCCAATCCCATTCCGCTCATCGGCCACGTCGTGCGCTCGGTCGGCCTGCTGGTCGAGTCGCGCGGGCCGCGGGCGCAGGTGGGGGAGCTGTGCGAGCTGCAGATGGCGAGCGGCCGGCGACTGGCGCTCGAAGTGGTCGGCTTCCGCGACGGCTTCGTCCAGAGCGTGCCGCTCGGCACGACCGCCGGCATCCGCCCCGGCGACACCCTCGTTGCGCGCGGTGGCAGTGCTCGCGTCGCGGTCGGGCCCGAGCTGCTCGGCCGCGTCCTCGACGGGCTCGGCCAGCCGCTGGACGGCCTCGGTCCGGTCCGCGGATCCAGCACGGCCCCGCTCTACCCGCCGCCGATGAACCCACTGGCGCGCGATCCGATCGTGACCCCGATGGGCACCGGCGTCCGCGCCATCGACAGTCTGCTGACGTGCGGCCGGGGCCAGCGCATCGGCCTGTTCGGCGGCAGCGGCGTCGGCAAGAGCACGCTGCTCGGCATGATGGCCCGCGGTACGTCGGCCGACGTCGCGGTGATCGCGCTGGTCGGCGAACGTGGCCGCGAAGTCCGCAGCTTCATCGAGCACGATCTCGGCGCCGAAGGTCTCAAGCGCGCCGTCCTCATCGTCTCGACGTCCGACAACCCGCCGCTGGTGCGCCTGCGGGCCGCATACGCGGCGACGACGGTCGCCGAATACTTCCGCGCCCAGGGCCAGAACGTCCTGTTGATGATGGACTCGGTGACGCGCTTTGCCATGGCGCAGCGCGAAGTGGGCCTCGCCGCCGGCGAGCCGCCGACCGCCAAGGGCTATCCGCCGTCGGTGTTCGCGCTGCTGCCCGGCCTGCTCGAACGAGCCGGCAACGTGCGCGGACAGGGCAGCATCACGGCGTTCTACACGGTGCTGGTCGAAGGCGACGACACCAACGAGCCGGTCGCCGACAACGTGCGCGCCATCCTCGACGGGCACATCGTCCTGTCGCGGGAGCTCGGCGCCCGCAACCACTACCCGGCGATCGACATCCTGCACAGCGTCAGCCGGACCATGCCCGACGTCACCACCGTCGATCACCGGCTCAAGGCCGGAACGGTGCGCGACTGGATGGCGACGCTCCGTGACAGCGAGGATCTGGTCAGCGTCGGCGCCTACGTCCCCGGCACCAACCCGCGCATCGACGAGGCCCTGTCGAAGCGCGGCGTGATCGAGGACTTCCTCCGCCAGCCGGCCGACGATCTGGTGTCCCTCGACGACTCGCGCGCCTCGCTCGAGGCGCTCTAGGAGCCCGTGGTGAAAGTCCCGCTGCATGCAAATCCGCGTTACCACGCGTATTTGGCTCGATGGCTCCGGACTCCGTCCTCGCCATTCGAGTCGACGGACGATGCATCCCGCCCGGCGGCGTTGCTCCTCCCTCAAATATCCCCGATATTCTCCGTCGTCGCGCCTAGCCAGGCGGGCGCCTCGCCCGTCTCGGTGCCACGCGGCACTTTCACCACGGACTCCTAGGGGCGTCGGTGCGTCGACCGCTGCTCATCGTCCAGGCGCCGGCGGGCCGACCGGCGTCGGCCGGCCGGCACTTCGCGCAAATCCCGAAAAATCAGCCTGAAATCGCCATCCGCGGCTGGCGGATGGCCGCCGCATGCCTGGTCGCGACCACTCGAGGCGCGACCCCCGGTCGGTCGGCCGTCAGTCGGTGCGGTGACACTTCGCGCGGCGCGCGCTGAGAGACACGCGACATGGCCACCTTCATTTTCCGCCCGCAGCCCGCCCTCGACTTGCGCCGTCGCGAAGAAGACGCCGCGCAGCTCCTGGTGGCCGAAGCGCGCGTGATTTCCGAGCGTTCTGCGCAGGCGCATGCCGCCGCGCAGGCGGCTTTCGACGGCGGAACGGCGCGGGCCACGGCGCTCGACACGGCCGGTGGATCGATCACCGACATGATCTGGCATCGGAATTGGATTCGTTCATTGCGCCGCGAGCTGGTGCGAACCGAGGCCAACGCCGAGGATCGCCGCGTGCAGCTCGAGGTCACCGAACAAGCCCTCGTCGCCGCGCGCGAGAAGGTCAAGGCGCTCGAGCGACTGAAGGAACGGGCCCTCGAGGCCCACCGGGAACGTGAGCGGCGGGAAGAGCAGAAAGCCATGGACGAACTGGCCACCCTGCGCTTCGCCATCGCTCAAAGGAGAGAATCGTGAGTGTTTCAGGCATTTCGGCCAACTCGGGATCGAACGACGCCACGGCGGCCAGCGGGGCTGCGCGTGAAACCAAGCTGGGCCAGGACGCGTTCCTGAAGCTGCTCACCACTCAGCTCGCCAACCAGGACCCGCTCAAGCCGCAGGACAACGGCGAGTTCATCGCGCAGCTGGCGCAGTTCAGCTCGCTCGAGAAGCTGACGTCGATCGAGGCATCGATGAAGGAGATGGCCGCGGCCTTCGCCAAGCTGGCCGGGACGACGCCGACCGCCGGCACGCCGACCACCGGCACGCCGGCGGCCGGCACCACGGGCACCGGGACCACGGGCACCGGCACCCCGACCACGTAGCACGCACGCTTCGCAACCGTTCGATATCGACGTCGCGAAACGCGCGTCACAAGGAGACAGCAACATGGCGGGTGGATCTTTCTCGGCCGGCTTGTCCGGCCTCAATGCCAACTCGACGTACCTCAGCGTCATTGGCAACAATCTGGCGAACATCAACACGGTCGGCTTCAAGACCAGCGCGGTCAGCTTCTCGGACCTGGTCAGCCAGACCGTCGGCGGCACCAGCGTCAACCCGGCCCAGGTCGGCCTCGGCGTCGTCACCGGCGCCATCTCGCCGGTCTTCGCGCAGGGCTCGATCGAGAACTCGCGTGAGGCGACCAACGTCGCCATCCAGGGTGCCGGCTTCTTTGCGGTCCGCAACGGGGCCGAGGTCGGCTATACGCGCGCCGGCAACTTCAGCTTCGACGACGACGGCATCCTGATCAGCCCCGACGGCTGGCGGGTGCAGGGCTACACCCAGGCGGATCCGGTGACGGGCAACATCGTCACCGCCGTCGCCCCGACCGACATCACGATTCCGCCGGGCGTGCTGCGCGCGCCGACGGCGACGACCAACGTCCGGGCCCAGGTCAACTTGGATCCGAACGCCCTGATCGACCCGGCCAACCCCGAGTTCACCACCTCGATCCAGATGTACGACGCCCTCGGCAGCCCGCACGTGCTGACGGTCGACTTCAACCGCACCGCCGCGGGCGCCTGGACCTACACCGTCACGGTGCCGCAGGCGGACGTCACCGGCGTGGCCGGCGCTCCGGTCACGCTGACGACGGGCAACTTGACGTTCAACGGGGCGGGTGTCCTCACGGCTCCGGCCGCCGACATCACCATCCCCGGGCCAGCCACGTGGGCCAACGGCGCGACGCCGAACGCCATCACCTGGGACGTCGTGCCGGCAGTCGGCGCCAGCCCGATCCTGACCAGCTTCGCGTCGCCGTCGGCGACCTCGTCGATCAACCAGAACGGCTCCGCGGCCGGTCAGGTCGACAACGTCGTGATCAACAGCAGCGGCCAGATCGTCGCCACCTTCGGCGCCGGCCAGACGGTGGTCGTCGGCCAGCTGGCGATGGCCAACTTCAACAACCCCAAGGGGCTGGTGAAGATGGGCTCGAACCGCTACTCGGAGAGCGCCTCGTCGGGCATCGCCAACGTCGGCGTCGCGGCCACGGGCGGCCGGGGCAGCATCATCGGCAGCGCGCTCGAGTCGTCGAACGTCGACATCGCCACCGAGTTCACGCAGATGATTCTCGCGCAGCGCGGCTACCAGGCCAACTCGCGCAGCATCACCGTCGCCGACGAGATTCTCGTCGAGACGCTGCAGATGAAGCGTTAAGCATCGGCTGTCATCGATACCCGAGGGACCTCCGTGGACTTCACTGCGCTCGTTGCCGGCTCCGCTCAGGCGGGGCCCCAGTCTCCGGTCTCCAAGCCCGGCATCGGCCACGCGGCCGGTGCCGGGGCTTCCCCGACGTGCGACCCGGCCGGCGGCGCGGACTTTGCGTCGCTGGTCGCGCTCGCGCTCGGTGAGGCGGGCGGCGTCACGGTGTCCGGCGAAGGGGTGAGCCCGCGCGGGCATGCCCACGCGGCCGGGACCGACGTCGAGGAGGCGGACGTCGACACGGACGCCGACGAATCGCCGCTCGACGCACCGGTCGACGCGGCGACGCTGTCGGTCCTCATCGCCATGGCGACGCCGGTCCCGGTGCCGGTGCCGCAGCCCGAGGCTGCGGCGCAGGGCGGGACCGAACTCGCCGTCGCCGGTGATCTGCCCACCCGGGCAGCCGCGGCGACGACGGGGGCGATCGCGACCAAGGCGCCCGGTGTGCCGACGGCCGGCTCCGCCGCGCCGAATTTCCAGGATCTGCTCGACGGGACGGCATCCACGCCGGTCCCAGAGCCCGCCTCGTCTCCGGTCGCTCAGGCCCCCAGTCCATCAGCGGACGCGCCGGCGGCGGCTGCGTCCTCCACCGTCGATACGCCGGCTGGGCCGGCGTCCGACGCCGTTGCGGCCCCAGGTGGCGCCGCGCCCGCACCCAGCACCGTTCTTCCGGCCATCGCGGCCAACACATCCGCGGCGGCGGCCATCACCGCCCCCGCATCGCAGGGCCCGGCCGCG
>JBDSLU010000084.1:0-8817 GCA_039916225.1 Vicinamibacteraceae bacterium | reverse complement strand
AGCCGTCAGCGTGCCACTGGCCGAGGCGACCCACACGCCGGTCGGGGTCCAGGCGAGTCCGATCGGCATGTCGGCCACCGGCACGGTCAGCGGATTCGTCAGCGCTGGGCTGAAGACCGTCACCGTGTCGTCGGCGGTGTTGGCGACGTAGAGCGCGTTGGACGTCATCAGCACCGCGCACGGTCCGGCGCCCGTGGCAATGGGCATCGAGACGGCGCCGGTCGACACGGTCACGGCCCGCAACGCCGCCCCGCCGTCGCACGCCGCAACGAACGCCCGGTCCTCGAACGCGAAGGAGGCCGCGTTGCCGGCCTCGATGGCGCGCAGCGGCCCCGGGCCGACGGCAATCGCTGGTGACAACGTGTTCGCCGCCGTGTCGTAGACGCGCAGCCCGTCATCGGTGCTGATGTAGATGCGTTGCGCACCCAGCGCCTGGTCCCGTTGATCGAGATCGCGTGGCGCGGCGGGGACGGCCACCGAGCCCGTCACGGTCAGCGATATCGGGTCGACAATGGCGAGGCGATTGACGGTCGGCAGCGAGACGAAGACGCGGCCGTCCGCCAGCACGACGTCGTGGGGCGGCGCCTCGAGCGCGATCGTCCGCTCGACCGCGGCCGCGAACAAGTCGACGACCGTCAGGGTCGAGGCCCCGCGATTGGCCACGTAGGCACGGATGCCCGGCTGACCCGCCGCCTCACCGGAAACGGCAGCGAGCAGGACCACAGCGACAAGCACGCTTCGGATATCGAATCGAGGCATGAGGCCTCCGCCACCGGCGCGCAGTGCGGCGCGGGCGTCGCGGAAAGAAAGGGGGCCCGCCCATCATGCCTCGACCGGTGGACGGCGTCGAGCGTGCTGGAGTGCTCGTCTGAATGGAAGAGTCGCGTACGCGGTTCGTCGCCTACACCACCGGCCGGGCGACGGCGACGGCCTCGGGCAACTGGGGACCGCTGACCGCGGCCACGGCGGCGTCGACCGCCGCCCGCAGCGAGCCGACATGGACGTCGGCGGCGAGCACCCGCTGGGCGTCGAGATCACTGAGAGTCGCGTCGCCCTCAGGCCAGAGGCCGACGATGATCTTCGCGTTCGGCAGCCGGGTCCGCAAGCGCTTGACGAGGGACCGCAGGCGCGTCGGCAGGCCCTCCAGCTCGAGATAGGACACGACGACGGCCGCGACGTTCATGAGGTCCGTCTGCTCGATGGCCTCGCGCGAGACGGCGTTGTGCGGGACATGACGGCTAGCCAGGCCGCGTCGCGCCAGCAGCTGCGCCAGCATGGCCGCGACGGCATCGTCGAAGGAACCACGGCCGGCGACGCAGGCCACCACGCCGACGGCCGGCGGCGACACAGCGGCTGGTGCCTTGCCGTCAGTGGCGGGCACGTCGACGTGCTCGGACAATTCGTCGATCACGCCAAGCATCGCGCGGCTCATCTCCAGCGACCGCTCGCGCGTCAGCTTGCCGAGGGCTTCGTCGGCCGCCGCCAGCTGCAAGGCCGGCAGGACCACGCTGTCGTAGTAGTCGAGCAGCGAGCGCTCGGCCAGCATGCCTTCGGCGTTGGCGAGGGCCTCGTCGGGGTTGTCGGCCAGGATGCGCTGGTAGAAGGTGTCGACCGCCGATAGCGGGGGCCGGTCGCCGAGCAGCACGTCGAAGAACTCGAGCGACCGGACATGACGCCCCATCACGACCAGGCACAGCGTCAGCGGCGTCGACAGGATCAGGCCGATCGGTCCCCACAGCCACGTCCAGAATATCGCCGCCACGATGACCGAGGCCGGCGACAGGCCGGTCGAGTGTCCGTAGAGCAGGGGCTCGACGACGTAGGCGGTGAGCGGCTCGACCACGAGGAACAGGAGGGCAACCTGCGCCGCCGTCCACCACTCCGGATCGATAGCCGCGCCCAGGGCGAGCGGTGGCACCACCGCCAGCAGGGGCCCGATGTAGGGCACGAACCGCAGCAGCCCGGCCAGGCCTCCCCACAGCGCCGGCGTCGGAATCCCGATCACCCACAAACCGACGCCGATCACCAGCCCGAAGCTCGCGTTGACGCCGAGCTGCGAGATGAAGAACCGGCTCAGACGCTGTCCCGCGTCGTCGAGCGCCAGCGTCGTCCGATGCAGATCGGACGAGCCGAAGACGCGGATGAAGCGGTCGCGGAGGTCTTCCTTCTGCACCAGGATGAAGACCGCGACGATGAGCACGAGGAAGGTGGTCTCGAGCGGCGCGAGAATCGGCTCGAGAATCGTCCGGGCCACCGTGAGGGCAGAGGTCCGCGGCCGCGCCAGTTCGACGAGCACCGGCTGCGGCGACGCCGGCGAGGCAGCAGTCGCCGTCGCCCGGCCCGGAGCAACGGGCGGTCCGGCGGGTTCGGCGGCGGGCTCGCCCGTCGCACCGATCATCCGACCCACGAACCCCAGTCGGGCCGTGGCGAAGGCTTGGACGCCGCCGATCTTCTCTTCGATGGCTTCGGCGTAGCGTGGCGCATCGGCAGCCAGCCGAGCCGCCTGACTGCCGATCAGCGTCCCGAGGACGCCAATCACCGCCAGCGCCAGCAGGACGCTCAGGATCACCGACGGCCCCCGCCACAGGCCGATGCGGCGCAGAAGATCGGTGAGCGGCGAGAGGACGAACGACAGCATTACCGCGAGGGTGATCGGGACGAGCACGTCCTGCGCGAGGTAGAGCGCGGCGATGACGATGGCCGCCACGGCCATTCCGACCAGACTCTTGATTTCAGGAGCGGACGACGGCGGGACGTGGCCGGCACCGATCGCCGACCGGCCCGGCGTCGCTCCGTCGTATCCCGCCAGCTGGTCGTCGTCGGTCATCGGTGCGCTCTTTTCAGTCCCACGGGCGGCCTCCGGCCAGTCCCGGGCCGGGTATCGCCCGCGACATTGCAAGTCGAGTGCCCAGCCGTGCTGGCGGCGAACACGACGATTGCCGATCCGGCAGCCTCCGAGTTGGCCGGAGATGGTACGGTGGGGCCAGTCGTGGGCGCCGGTCGCCCGCTCGCGCCGGTCCGGCGATGATCGCGTTCCTCCTCCTTTCACCGTTCGTCGCGGCGCCGGTCGCCGTCTGGCTCGCCGGGCGGTATAGACGCGCGCCGGGATTCCTCGCGGTCTGGCCGGCGCTCCTGGCGCTCGTGCTGGGCGCGGAGTTCCGCTCGGTGCTCCAGGGCGGGCCGCGCCTGGTGGCGCTGCCCTGGGCGCCCGCACTCGGTCTGACGCTCTCCTTCAACCTCGACGGCCTGGGCCTGCTGTTCGCGTTGCTGATCACCGCGATGGGCGCGCTGGTGGTGCTCTATTCCAGCCGCTATCTCGACGGACACCCGCAGGCGGGCCGCTTCTACGGCTCGCTGTTCGCCTTCATGGGCGCGATGCTGGGCGTGGCGCTCAGCGACAACGTCCTGACACTGTTCGTCTTCTGGGAGCTGACCGGGTTCACCTCGTTCCTCCTCATCGGCTTCGAGCACGAGCGCGCCGACGCCCGCTCGGCGGCCCTCCAGGCGCTGATCGTCACCGGTGCCGGCGGCCTGGCCCTGCTGGCGGCCGGCGTCCTGCTCGCCGACGTGACGGGTACGACCAGCCTGTCGGCGATGGCCGGCAGCCGCGCTGTCATCGCGGCGCATCCGTTCGAGACGGCGATCGCGGCGCTAGTGCTGTTCGCGGCGTTCACCAAGAGCGCCCAGGTGCCCTTCCATTTCTGGCTGCCGAACGCGATGGCGGCGCCGACACCGGTCAGCGCCTACCTGCATTCGGCGACGATGGTGAAGGCCGGCATCTATCTCGTCGCCCGGATGACGCCGGTGCTGGGCGGCACGCCGTTCTGGACGACGGTCGTGACCGGTGCCGGCGCCGTGACGATGATCGTGGGCGCCTGCCGCGCCGTGCAGGAGCGCGACCTCAAGCGGATCCTGGCCTATTCGACCATCAGCGCACTGGGCGTGCTGATGATGCTGCTGGGCATCGGCACGCGCGAGGCGATCACGACCGCGCTCGTCTACCTGGTCGCCCACGCCGGCTACAAGGGCGCGTTGTTCCTCATCGCCGGCGCGATCGATCACGAGACGGGAACTCGCGACATCGATCAGGTGTCCGGGCTCCAGCGGGCGATGCCGATCACGGCGATCGCCGGCGCCGCCGCCGCCCTGTCGATGGCCGGCGTGCCGCTCACGCTCGGCTTCATCGGCAAGGACGCGGCCTACGAGGCCGTGCTCCACGGCGGCGCGTGGGGGACGACGCTGGTAGCCCTCACGGTGCTCGCCAGCATCCTGCTCGGCCTGGCCGGACTCCTCGCCGGCGTGCTGCCGTTTCGCGGCGCGGCCGGGTCGGCGACGGCCGCACACGAACCGCCGTGGCCGCTCTGGCTGCCGCCACTGCTGCTGGCGGCCGGTGGCGTGGTCGTCGGTGTCGTTCCCTCGATCCTCGACCGGCCGCTGGGCGTCGCGGCGGCGTCGATCCTGCCGCCCGGGCCCAATTTGCATCTCGCGCTGTGGCACGGCGCCACGCCGGCACTGATGCTGAGCGGGCTGACCCTGGCCGGCGTCGCCATCCTCTGGGTTGGTCGCGACATGCTGCGCCGCTGGTCGTGGCGTCCGCCCTACGGCACCGAAGACCTCTATACCGGCGGACTGGCGCTGCTCGATCGCATCAGCCACCGCATCGCGCCGCCGCTGCACAGCGCGTCGCTGCGCTCCTACGTGATGGTGATCGTCCTCAGCGTCATCGCGATGGCCGGCACGGCGCTCGTGACCAGCGGCGGTCTCGCCCGAGGCGTGCCGGTACTGGACGCGGCCTGGCACGAGGTCCTGATCGTGGTGGTCATCATCAGCGGGGCGCTCGCGGCCGCGTTCGCCAAGACCACGATGGCCGCGGTGCTCTCGCTCGGCGCGGTCGGCTACGGCGTGGCGACCATCTTCCTCATGTTCGGCGCGCCCGACCTGGCGATGACGCAGTTCTCGATCGAGACCCTGACGGTCCTGATCTTCGTCCTGGTCTTCCGCTACTTCCCCAGCCTGGGCGGGCTGTCGCCGGGCGTGGTCCGGGCCCGCGACGCGGTCATCGCCGCCGGCATCGGCACCCTCATCGCCGGCCTGGTGCTGATCGTCGCCACCAGCGAGACCGCGCCGGCCCTGCGGGAGTTCTTTGGTGACAACGGCCTCCTCCTCGGCCACGGGCGCAACATCGTCAACGTCATCCTGGTCGACTTCCGCGGTTTCGACACGCTGGGCGAGATCACGGTGCTCGCGACGGTCGCGATCGGCGTCCGTGCCCTGCTGCGGCTGACGCTCGGCGAGCGCCGGCCGGACAGCCGGCCGGACAGCCGGCCGCGGCAGCGGCCGGCGCCGTCGCCGATGTTCCGCACCGCCACCCGGATCCTGATGCCGCTGCTGCTGCTCTTCTCGGTGTTCCTGCTGCTGCGCGGCCACAACGAGCCGGGCGGCGGGTTCGTCGGCGGCCTGGTGGCGGCGGCGGCCTTCGCGCTGTACGGCTTGGCCTACGGGGTGGAGCGGGCGCAGCAGGCGCTCTTCGTGGAGCCGCTGACGCTGCTCGGCGCGGGCCTCCTGATCGCGTTCGCCAGCGGTCTGCCGGCGCTGCTGCGAGGGCAGCCGTTCCTGACGGCGCAGTGGCTGGCCGGACCGGTCGCGTTCGGCTCGCCGGTCGTCTTCGACCTCGGCGTCTATCTCGTGGTGACCGGCGTGGCGGCGATGATGATCTTCAGCCTGGCCGAGGAGCGCTGAGTGGAAGTGCTGCTGGCGCTCGCGTCCGGTGTGCTCTACGCGGTGGGGATCTACCTGATGCTCCGCCGCCGCCTGGCTCAGCTCATCATCGGCCTCGGCCTGCTGTCGAACGGGACCAACCTGCTGATCTTCGCCGCCGGCGGGCTCACGCGCGCGCACCCGCCGCTGGTCGCGGCCGGCGCCGATCGGCTGGTGCCGCCCTACGCCGACCCGGTGCCGCAGGCGCTGGTCCTCACCGCCATCGTCATCGGCTTCGGGCTGCTCGCCTTCGCCCTGGTGCTGGCGCACCGCGTCCACGAGACGCTCGGGACGGACGACGTCGATGACGTGGGGAGGGAACGGTGAGCCTGCTGGTGCTCCCCATCCTGATCCCGCTCAGCACGGCGGCGATCCTGATGCTGCTGCCGAAGCGACCGCTGGTCCAGCGGTGGGTGGCGCTGGCGTCGATGGTCGCCTTGCTCGGCGTGGCCATCGCGCTGTTCCGGCAGGTCGATACCGCCGGCATCCAGGTGCTGCAGATCGGCGGCTGGCCGGCCCCGTTCGGCATCACCCTCGTCGCCGACCTGCTGTCGGCCATGCTCGTGGTCGCGGTCGGCGTGGTCGGCGTGGCCGTCACCGCGGCGGCCTTCGCCGGAGTCGATCCGCAGCGTGAAGCCTTCGGCTACCACCCGCTGATCCAGATCCTGCTGATGGGGGTGTCCGGCGCCTTCCTGACCGGCGACCTCTTCAACCTCTACGTGTGGTTCGAGGTCATGCTGGTGGCGTCCTTCGTGCTGATGGCGCTGCACCGGACGACGGCCCAGGTGGAGGCGTCGTTCAAGTACGTCGCCATCAACCTGATCGCGTCGTCGATCTTCCTGACCGCGCTCGGATTGCTCTACGGCGCGGCCGGCACCCTGAACATGGCCCACCTCGCGCGCGTGTGGCCGGCCATCCAGAGTCCGGGGATCGACATCGTGCTGGCGGTGCTGCTGCTGATCGCCTTCAGCATCAAGGCCGGGCTGTTCCCGCTGTTCTTCTGGCTGCCGGCGTCGTACCACACCCCGCCCGCGATCATCGGCGCGGCGTTCGCCGGACTCCTGACGAAGGTCGGCGTCTACGCCCTGCTGCGGACCTTCACGCTGCTGTTCCAGGGCGAGCCTCCGGGTCTCTTCCTGCTCCTGCTGACGATGTCGGCGGCGACGATGCTGGTCGGCCTCGTCGCGGCCCTGAACGAGCGGGACTTCCGTCGCGTCCTCTCCTTCAACCTGGTCGGGCACATCGGCTACACCACCGCCAGCCTCGCCCTGCTCACGCCGGCGGCGTTGGCTGGCGCCATCTTCTACGTGCTGCACCACATCGTCGTCATCACCAACCTGTTCCTGGTCGGCGGCGCCCTGCTGCGGCTGCGGCGGACGACGGACATGGCGGCCCTTGGCGGCCTCTACAAGGATCACCCGGTGCTGACGGTCCTGGCCGCCATCCCGCTGTTCTCGCTCGCCGGCGTGCCCCCGCTGTCGGGGTTCCTCGGCAAGCTCGCCATCCTGCAAGGGGCGTTCGGCGCCGGCGCCTACGTCATCGGCGCCATCGTCCTCGTGGTGAGCCTGCTGACCCTGCTCTCGATGGGGCGGACGTGGGTCGAGACGTTCTGGCGGCCCGCGGACGGGACACCGGATGCGGGACGGCCCGGCCTGCCCCTGCTCGTCACCATCGGCGCGCTCAGCCTCGCAACACTCGCCATGACGGTCGCGGCCGGGCCGCTGTTCGACCTCGCCTCGCGCAGCGCGCAGCAGCTGCTGCAGCGCGACCTGTACGTCCGCGCGGTTCTGGGAGGGGCGCCGTAGGATGCTGTTGGGCGGGCTCCTTCTCGCGCTCGTCTGGGCCGCCCTGCAGGGCGAGATCACGCTCGCCAACCTCCTGGTCGGCCTGGTCATCGGCTCCGGCATCCTGGTGCTGCTGTCGAAGGGCGGCGTGCTGCCCTCGACGATGACCGCGCGGGCCGGCTACGCGATCGAACTGGCAGTGTTCTTCCTCTGGGAGCTCGTGCTGGCCAACGTCAAAGTGGCGTGGGACGTGCTGCGGCCGCAGGCGGCCATCCGGCCGGCCGTCCTGGCGGTGCCGCTCGACGTGACGTCGGATCATGAAATCCTGCTCCTCTCGATGCTGATCAACATCACGCCGGGCAGCGTGACGGTCGACTTGTCCGAGGATCGGCGCACGCTCTACGTGCACGTCATGCACATGGACAGCGCGGAGGCCAGCCGGCGGGAACTGAAGGACGGCTTCGAGCGCCGGGTCAAGCGGCTGTTCGCATGACGGGCCGGACACGGGCGCGGCGCGCGCGCGGAAGGGATACATGCTCGAGACGGTGACGGCCTATACGCTGGCGACCCTGGGTGTCTCGCTGCTGATCGCCGTCGTCCGGCTGGTCAAGGGGCCGACGCTGCCGGACCGCATCGTCGCGATGGATCTCATCGGCGTGCTGGTGGTCGGGATGATCGTGGTGCTCGCGGCGTCGACCGGCGTCGAAGCGACGCTGGACGCGGCGCTCGTCATCGCGCTCATCGGCTTCGTCGGCACCATCGCCTACGCGACCTACGTCGAGCGGGGACACCCGGAATGATCGAGATCCTCACCAGTGTGTCGTGGGTGGCCGGGTCGACCTTTGCGCTGCTGGCCGCGGTGGGGATCCTCCGCATGCCTGACGTGTTCACCCGCATGCAGGCCTCGACCAAGGCGTCGACGCTCGGCCTGGGCTGCCTGCTGGTCGGGGCCGGCCTCGCGTTCGGCGACTTCACGTCGTTCATCCGGGTGGCGAGCATCGGGGCGTTCGTCCTGCTCACCACCCCGGTGGCGGCCAACGTCATCGCCCGCGCGGCGTACCTCGCCAACGTCCCGTTGTGGAGCGGCACCGTCCTGGACGAGCGCCGCGGCGATGGCTCCGGCGTGCCGGACGCGCCAGCGGCCCCCGGCGGCGACCGCTGACGACGCGGCCGGGGCATCACCGCCGCACTGTCCAGTCGTGTCGACTGGTGCGCGTTTCGTGGCCGCACCGTCGGCAGTTGCATCACGGAGGCGGTGGCAGTACGCTGGCCACGG
>JBDSLU010000083.1:0-2569 GCA_039916225.1 Vicinamibacteraceae bacterium | reverse complement strand
CGGACACGTTGCCGACGCCCTGGATGGACAGATCCACGTTCTGGGACGCGGAGGCGGCGGCCTGCTGGGCCCAGGCCGGCGCGGCTGCCAGGAGCAGTCCGCCGGCGATGACGGCTATACGTCGGATCATGATGGCTGGGCAGTCGTCGTCGGTCCGGTGGCTTCGGCGCGCGCCAGCGCGGACTCGAAAGGCGCGGTCGTCAATTCGGTCACGAGGCTGACCTGCGTCGGCGTCAGGCCGAGCAGGAGGCGGCGGCCTTCGATCGCCACCACCATCAGCGAGCGCCGCTCGCCGAGTGGCACCGTCGCCTCGACGCGGACGTGCGACGGCTGACGGGTGAAGAAGCCGAGGCGGCCGCGGCGGGCCGCCCAGGCGAGCGCGCCGAGCAGGCCGAACACCACCACGATCGCCAGCAGGCTGCGCCACAGCTCGCCGTCGCTGATGCCCGCGGCTTCCACCGCGAGCACCGGAGCCAGGCTCACGAAGCGACCTCGCCGTTGGGCGTCAGGACGTAGGTGACGCGCGCCGCCACCGAATCCTCGATGATCACGACTTCGCCGAGGGCCACCGGCACACCGGTGGCGCGGACGATCAGGTCGGCGCCGGCGGCGGAGTCGAGGCGGAGCACGACACCGGGCTCGAGCCGCACCAGCTGACGGAGCGGCATGCCTCCCTTGCCGAGCAGCACCTCGATCACGACGGGCACGTCGCGAAACGGCGCCCGCCCGGCCGGCAGCTCGGCCGGCCTACTGGACGACGAATTCGGCAAGGAGGACATCGTTCACCTTGAAGCGGAACGCCTCGGAGGCGCGGGCCGCGATTTCCTTCTTGAGGGCGGTCTTGCCCTCGGCGGTCATCAGCTCCTCGGCCGTCTTGGTGGTGAGGAGCTCGAGGATGGCCGAGCGCGCCATCGCGATGCGGACCGGCTCGCCGGCCGACTTGTGCTCGCCGCCGCCGGAGAGGGACGCGGCCTTTTCGGTGTCCTTGACGAGCAGCGACACCGTGGTCCGCAGGTAGCGCGGCGCATCCTTGTCGGCGAGGTTGACCGTGAACGTCGGCAGCGCGACGACGGCGGGTTCGTGCCCTTCGCCTTCCTCGGCTTCCTCCGCCTCTTCGGCGTGCTCGCCGGCGCTCTGGTGACCGTCGGCCTTCTTCTTGGCCACCTTGCCCTTGGCCGCGTCTCCGCGTCCCATGAAGAAGTAGGCGGCGCCGCCGCCTCCGAGGGCGAGCACCAGCACTGCGACCATGATGATCAGCAGCTTGCCCTTGCCCTTTTTCTTGGCGGCTTCCGGTGCCGGTGTCGCGACCTGGCTCATGTCTGAGGTCCTCCCCGCGTTCGCGGGATGTCGTCACGAGCTCATCGGTAGGCGCTCACCGGTGGCGCACACCTCTGGTCGTGACACCAGCCATACTGCAAGCGGGATACCGGCACCCGTGACTGCACGGTGCTGCGCGATATCGCCAATGTTTTCACTGGATTACAGCGGGTGCGGTGCGAGCCCGCACCCTGTCGGCCGGCCGGCCACGCGGCGGAAGTGACGGCCGTCCGACACTTTTCCGGGCTGTTTAAAGCGCGCGCGCCGACGGCCGATTGTTTCCGGCCGCCAGGGTCGCCTGGGGAGGCCCGTTGGCTACCGAAGGGCTAGACCAGCACTTCGAAGCGAGGCACGTCGCCGCCCTGGGTTCGACGGGCACGGTTGGGTCGCGCCGGCGGCGCGTCCTGCCGCTTCTCGCGGCGGGCGTCAGGGTCGGTGGTCACGACGAGTTCCTTGACCTCCAGACCCTGTTCCCGCAGACCTGAGCGGAGTTCCTGCTGGTGGGTCTCGATCCAGTGCTGCGCGGCCGGTGTCTCGGCGCGGAAATGCGCGCTGACACTGCCCTGCTCGACCCGCACCGTCAGCGCTACGGGGCCGAGGTGCTCCGGCTCGAGGGTCAGCCGCGCTTCCGAGGCGCCTGAGCTCGCCGTGAAGAGCCGCACGCTGCGGACCATCGCCTGGAGATTGCGGACGTCCGGATCGAGCGACTGCATCGCCTGCTCGAAGCGGGCGGCGGTCGGCAGCTCGACGGCCGGCATCAGGGCATCGCTGCCGGTTCGCAGCGCCTGCGCCGGCGCTGTCAGGCTGGCCGCCAGCGCGTCGGGCGCGAGGACGGTGGCCGACGGTCGAATGGCCCCGGTTGCGAGGATGTCCAGGTCGAACTCGCCGGGACGGAAAGACGAGGCGGAGCCATCGCGGGCGCCGCTGGACGCGCCGTCCCCGGCCGCGCCGGTGTCGGAGCCCGCCGCGGACGCCGAGAAGGGAGCAATCGTGGATGCATCGGCGATGGCTGGGCTGGCGAGGCGCGAGACGACCGACACGCGCCCTTCCTGGCTGCCAATGCCAGGCTGGACGGGCGCCGGCGCGGACGACGTGGTTGGCGGCGTCACCGGCGAGGCGGACGCGGCGACCGCAGACGACTCGCCCGCTGCCGGCGCCGGGACGGCCGCGGCCTGAGCCGCCATCGCCGACAGCGCCTGTCGAAGGGGAGGCTGGGTCGGCCGAGCCGGCGCACGCGACGATGCCGGTGCGG
>JBDSLU010000082.1:0-5889 GCA_039916225.1 Vicinamibacteraceae bacterium | reverse complement strand
TTGCCCGGCGCGAAGGCCTGCGCTGGCCGACCATCGGCGAGGCCGCGCGCGTGGCGGCTGTCGGCGGCGCCGCGTTCGCCGGCACGTGGGCCGTCACGCGCTTCGACACGTCGGCACCGCTGCAGCTGACCCTGGCCGTCGCCGCCGCCGGCACGGCGGCCCTGACCGTCGCGCTCGTCCTGGGCCTGCTGCGGACGTGGCGCGACGCGGGCACGGGTCCGGCCATGGCTCCGGCCGCCGCTGCAGTCGCCGGCGCCGACGCTGCCTCGATCGTGGACGGCCGATGATCGCCGCGCTGACCCTGATCGCGATCGCCATCGCCGCACCGTTCGTGTCGCGACGGGTGAGCGGCGACATCTGGACGCCGGCGTCGATCACGCTCAGCACCTGGACCGGCACGCTCGGGCTCTTCGCCCTCGGCCTCATCGACTACGCGCCGCTGCCGCACCACGTGCAGCTGCTGATCGCCGGCGCGGTGACTGCGCTCGTCGCCGGCGCGCTCGCCGGCCAGCGCCTGTCGGATCGCCGACGGCCGCGGGCCGATCGAGGCGCGGCGTCGCCGGCGGCGCCGACCGCGGCCGTTTCACGACCGACGGAGTCGACGGCGCCGGTCAGATTCGCCGACACGCCTCTGCGCCGCCCTGCTACGACGGTGGCCCTGCTCGCGCTCGTCGGCCTGGCCGGGGTCGGCTGGTACGTGCAGCTGGTCGTCGCCCATGACGGCTGGGCGCTGTTCGGCCGTGGTGAGGAGCTGCGCTATCTGCTCAACACCTACGCCATCCCGAGTCGCTACCTGTTCCTGCAGCAGGTCTGCAGCGCCGCAGCACTGGTGGCCTGGGCGCTGGTGCTGAGCGGCGCGCGCATCAGGGCGATTGGGGTCGTCGCCGCCCTCGCCGCCATGCTCGGCACGCTGACCAGCACCGATCGGACGCAGATCTTCACGCTCGTCCTGAGCGGCGGCTTCATGTACGCCCTGCGCCGTGGCGCGGCACTGCCGCTGGGGCGCCTCGTCGCGACGGCGGTCGCCGGGACGGTGCTGCTCGCGGCGGCCTTCTTCACCATCGGGGCCTGGACCGGCAAGACCGCATCGCACGTCGGCCTGCAGATGCGCCTGCCGGCGGCGACACCGGGCACGTGGCAGGCCCGCGCGCTGGACACGGCGCAGGAAGGCAGCGTGGCCTACTTCTACGCCACCGGGTCGTATCCGGCGCTGGCGCTGCTGGTCGACGCCGGACATCCCCGAACCCACGGCCGGCACACGTTCTTCCCGGTGCTCCGGCCACTGCAGCGCGCCGGCCTGCTCGCCATCGAGCTCCCCGCCGCCATTCCGCCGTTCGCGGTCGTCGCCCGCCGGACGGACGGGGCGCCGTTCGGCACCAACGCCTACACGTTCCTCTACTACCCGCTCGAGGACTTCGGTCCGATCGGCGCGATCACCTACGCCGCGGTGATCGGCCTGGGATGCGGCTGGGTGTTCGGGTGGGCCCGCCGCGATCGCGGCTCGGCGCTGCGCCTGCTCGTCGCCGGTCAGATGTCGACGGCGCTGGCGCTGACGTTCTTCGTCAACAAGTTCAACAGCACGCACTTCTGGTACGTGCTGCTGTGGACGGCGGCGCCGTTCCTGTGGGCGGGGTGGCGGGCGCGACGACGCGCGCCCGCTCGAGGGTAGGTGTGCGTCAGCGGGCGACGCGCGCCGGCTCCGGCGCCTTGGCGACGCGCGACATGTCGGCGTCGACCATCATCTTGACCAGGCCGGCGAAGTCGACCGTCGGCGACCATCCGAGCTTGGCCTTGGCCTTCGCCGGCGTGCCGATCAGCAGATCGACCTCGGCTGGCCGCAGGAAGCGCTGGTCGAGCGTGACGTACTGCTTCCACTCGAGGCCGACGTGGCCGAAGGCCACTTCGATCAGCTCACGGACAGAGTGGGTCTCTCCGGTGGCGATGACGAAGTCGTCCGGCTCGTCCTGCTGCAGCATCATCCACATCGCCCGGACGTAGTCGCCGGCGAAGCCCCAGTCGCGCCGGGCATCGAGGTTGCCCATACGCAGTTCCTTCGACAGCCCGAGCTTGATGCGCGCCACGCCATCGGTGACCTTGCGGGTCACGAACTCGAGGCCGCGCCGCGGCGACTCGTGGTTGAAGAGGATCCCGGAGCAGGCGAACAGGTTGTAGCTCTCGCGGTAGTTGACCGTGATGTAGTGCCCGTAGACCTTCGACACGCCGTACGGACTGCGCGGATAGAACGGCGTGTCCTCGCTCTGCGGCACCGCCCGGACCTTGCCGAACATCTCGCTCGACGAGGCCTGGTAGAACCGGATCTTGGTGTCGACCTGGCGCACCGCTTCGAGGGCGCGGGTCACGCCCTGGGCGTTGTACTCGCCGGTCAGGAGCGGCTGATCCCACGACGCCGGCACGAACGACATCGCCGCCAGGTTGTAGAACTCCTGCGGCCGCACCTCGTCGAGGATCTTGAGGAGCGACAGCTGATCGAGCAGGTCGGCCGGCCGCAGCTCGATGCGATCGAGGATGTGCTCGATGCGCCACATGTTGGGCGCGCTCGAGCGCCGGACGATGCCGTAGACCTCGTAATCCTTCTCGAGGAGCCACTCGGCCAGGTAGGAGCCGTCCTGCCCGGTGATGCCGGTGATGAGTGCGCGTTTCTTCATGCGGCGAGTGTCTAGAGGCGGAAGATGTGGGCGCCTGGGCGGCCCTTGAGCGCGTTGCGCGTGTCCAGGATCAGCGGCGACTTCGCCACCAGCGCGTCGTAGTCGAAGGTCTTGTGATTGGTGGTGATGACGGCGATGTCGAAGCCGTCGGCGAGCGCCTTGTCGAACGGCACCTCGGTGCGCGGCTTGTGGCCGTGCTCGGCCGGCATCGACGGCACGAAATGATCCGAATAGGTCACGATCGCCCCGCGCCGTTCGAGCAGGTCGGCCACGTCGATGGCCGGCGACTCGCGGTAGTCGGTGACGTCGGACTTGTAGGCCATCCCGAACAGGTGCACCTTCGAGCCCTTGATCGGCTTGGCGACCGAGTTGAGCGCCTCGCTGACGCGATCGACGACGTAGCGCGGCATGCCGCCGTTGATGTGACCGGCGAGCTCGATGAAGCGGCTCTCGAAGCCGAACTGCCGGGCCTTCCAGCTCAGATAGAACGGATCGATCGGGATGCAGTGCCCGCCCAGGCCGGGGCCCGGGTAGAACGGCATGAAGCCGAACGGCTTGGTCTTGGCCGCGTCGATCACTTCCCACACGTTGATGCCCATGTCGCGGCACATCAGGGCGAGCTCGTTGGCGAGGCCGATGTTGACGGCGCGGAAGGTATTCTCGAGCAGCTTGACGAGCTCGGCGGCGCGGGTGCTGGAAACCTTGACGACTTCCTTCACGACCAGGCCGTAGAGCGCGGCCGCGGCGTCGCTCGACGCCTCGTTGACGCCGCCGACCACCTTCGGGATGTTGCCGGTGTGGTACTGCGGGTTGCCCGGATCGACGCGCTCGGGCGAAAAGCCGAGGAAGAAGTCGACGCCGGCCTTGAGCCCCTTGGCTTCGAGCATCGGCTGGACGACTTCGTCGGTGGTGCCGGGGTAGGTCGTCGACTCGAGGATGATCAGCTGACCAGCCTTGAAGTACTTGGCGATCTCCTCGACCGAGGCGACGATGTAGGAGAGGTCCGGATCCTTCGTCTTGCGCAGCGGCGTCGGCACGCAGATGTTGATCGTGTCGACGTCCGACAGCACCGAGAAGTCGGTCGTGGCCTTGAACCGGCCGGCCTTGACCATCTCCGCGACGTCCGTCCCCTTGACGTCGCCGATGTAGGACTCGCCCTTGCCGAGCATCTCGACCTTGCGGGTATCGAGATCGACGCCGACCACCGTCAGCCCGGCCTTGGCGAACTCGATCGCGAGCGGCAGTCCGACGTATCCGAGCCCGATGACTCCGGCCTTGGTCGACCGCGCTTTCAGCCGCTCGACGAGCGACCCCGTGTGCACTGACATTCGTGACGTCTCCGCCGCCGGAACGTCCGCTCCACCCTCAGTCGGGCGACGGCGCCAGCGCGCAAAACGGGAGTATACCAGCCGCCGCCGGGCGGCGCCCCGGGCCCGGCGCGACCGCTGGCAGCCGCGTGCAGCGGGCCGCCAAACAGGCCACGCCGCTCACCGGGGGGTCAGGGTGACGCCGTCCGCGTCGGCGCGATAGACGGTGTCGCAGGCGGCACAGGTCAGCGTCCGCTCGACGTGGGCGCCGTCCGGGCCGCGGCGGGGTCCGAGGCGCTCGCCACAGGCGCAGGCCCAGCCGACGTGACGGGCTGGATTGCCGACCACCAGCGCGTACGACGGCACGTCGCGGGTCACCACGGCGCCAGCCCCGACGAAGGCGTAGCGGCCGATCTCGATGCCGCACAGCAAGGTGCTGTTGGCGCCGAGGGTCGCCCCCTGCCGGACCAGGGTGCGGGCGTAGGCGTGCCGCCGCGAGACATGACTGCGGGGCGTGACCACGTTCGTGAAAACCATCGACGGGCCACAGAAGACGCCGTCTTCGAGCGTCACGCCGTCGTAGATGGAGACGTTGTTCTGGATCTTGACGCCGTCGCCGACGACGACGCCGCCGGCCACGAACACGTTCTGGGCGAGCATGCAGTCGCGGCCGATGCGAGCGCCGGCCATGACGTGCGAGAAGTGCCAGATCCGCGTGCCCTGGCCGATCGCCGCGCCCGGGTCGACGCGGGCCGTCTCGTGAACCTCGTAGTCGATCACGCTGCTACACCGCCTGGTCGAGGACGCCGTCGGCGACGCGATCGAGCACCTGGGCGAACTCGCCTGTCAGCCGCCGCCGCTCGTAGCGCGCGATGGCCTGCCGATCGCTCGAGGCTGGGACGCGGCCGTCGCGCCGCCAGCGGGCGAGCCAGTCTAGCAGCGCCGCTTCCACGCCGGCGGACGTGGCCGCCGTGCAGCCACCGCGCGTGGTCGCGAGGAGCGCCGCCAGCGCGCTGCGCGCCGAGGTGATGGCCAGGATCGGCCGGCCGGCGTCCAGGTACTCGAAGACCTTGGTCGGCACGTCGCCGTCGTAGGCGGCTTCGGGCGAGCCGAGGGCGATGAGGGCGGTCGCCCGCCGCTGGGCATCGAGTGCGGCGGCGCGGGGCACCGCGCCCACGAAACGCAACGCCGGGGCCAGTGCCGGCCACGCCGCGGCGGCGCGTCGGGCGACGTCCTGGTGGCGGCCGATGAACCAGACCTCGAGTCGATCGACGGAGAGGTCGCCGCGGCGCACCATGGCGGCCAGGGCGGCGAACACGATTCCCGGGTCGCGTGACGCGTGGGTCAGCGTGCCGGTGTGGATCAACGTGAAGCGATCGGCGGCGATCGGCAGCGGATCGATAGCCGCCGCGTCCCGATCGGCAGGGTCGAACCCGTTCGGCACCACCGACACCGGCCGGCCCAGGAGACCACGCAGGTTGGCGGCGATCGGCTCGGACACCGTGACGACGTGCGCGGCCCCCGACAGCGTGTGGCGCTCGAGCCGCGCCTCGACGCCGGCCAGCGGCCAGGCGCGCCGCCAGGCCGAGCGCTGCGACCATGGGTCACGGTAGTCGGCGACCCACGGCACCCGCAGGCGACGCGCCGCGGCCGCGGCCACCAGGTGGGCGGTCGGCGGTGGCGACGTGCTGACAATCGCCTCGACGCCGTGCGCGCCGAACACCCGAGCCACCGACCGGCGATCGACCAGCCACGGCCAGGTGTCGTCGGGAAACGACAGGACGTGCCGGTACAACCAATGCGCGGCGCGAGCGTGCGGACGCCGGCCGGCCAGCACGTTCTCGGTCTTCAGCGGCTCGAGCGCCTCGCGGCCGCGCAGCGCCTCGACCGCCGCGGCGGCCAGCGCGTGCCAGGCC
>JBDSLU010000081.1:0-11573 GCA_039916225.1 Vicinamibacteraceae bacterium | reverse complement strand
CGCCTACCTGCAGTGGCTGGCCGACGGCCAGTGGCAGGCGGCGCGGGCCGCCGCCGGCATCAGGCTGTTCGGCGATCTGCCGTTCGTGGTCGGCGCCGACAGTGCCGACGTCTGGCAGTACCAGGAGAAGTTCGATCGCCACGTCTCGGTGGGGACGCCGCCAGACGCCTTCAGCGCCGATGGCCAGGACTGGGGCCTGCCGGCCTATCGCTGGGACCTGGTCGAGCGCGACGACTTCCGCTGGCTGCGGGCCCGCGCCCGGCGCGGCGCGCAACTCTTCGACGGCTACCGCGTCGATCACGTGATCGGCTTCTATCGCACCTACGTGCGCGATGCGGACGGTGTCGGCCGCTTCACGCCCGAGGATCCCGAGGCGCAGAAGGCCCTCGGCCGCCGCATCATGCAGGTGTTTCAGGGGTCGGGCGCGGCGATCCTCGCCGAGGACCTCGGCACAGTCCCAGATTTTCTCCGCCAGTCGCTGAACGAGCTGGGCGTGCCCGGCTACAAGGTGTTCCGCTGGGAGCGCGCGTGGAAGACCGCGGGCCACCCGTTCCTCGACCCCCGGCACTACGCGGCGTTGTCGGTCACGACCACGGGCACGCACGACACCGAAAGCCTGTCCGAATGGTGGGACGCCGCGCCGGCGGAGGAGCGGGCCGAGGTGCTGAAGGTGCCGGATCTGGCGGCCGCCGGCTTCTCGACGGACTCGCCGTTCGACGCCAGGCTGCGCGATGCGCTCCTCGCCACCATCTATCGGTCGGGCGCCAATCTCGTGCTGCTGCCGATCCAGGACATCTTCGGCTGGCGCGATCGCATCAACGTCCCCGGCACCGTCGGCAGCGAGAACTGGACGTGGCGCCTGCCGTTCTCCGTCGGCGACTTGCTGACACGCCCCGACGCCGCCGAGCGCGCCGCCTTCCTGCGTAAACTGGCGGCCGACACCGGCCGCTCGTCCCACTGATTACTGCGTCCGCCGCACGCGCCGGCCGCATCCCTGTCTTCGATTCGTTCCGAGCCGACCCATGTCCGAGTCCGACGCGCCCGAGTCCGATGCCCCCGAGTCCGATGCCCCGATGGAACCGATTCACGCGCCCGAGCTGCGCGGCGCCGCCGCGTGGCTGAACACGCGCGGGCCGCTCTCGCTGCGCGAGCTCCGGGGCAAGGTCGTGCTGCTCGACTTCTGGACCTCCGGCTGCATCAACTGCCTGCACCTGGTGCCGCACCTGGCCTACCTCGAGCGGAAGTGGCG
Organism: Vicinamibacteraceae bacterium; assembly: GCA_039916225.1. Taxonomy (GTDB): domain Bacteria; phylum Acidobacteriota; class Vicinamibacteria; order Vicinamibacterales; family Vicinamibacteraceae; genus JBDSLU01. Next base: position 10,324 of record JBDSLU010000081.1, on the reverse strand, counting down.
CGACGAGCTGGTCGTCATCGGCGTGCACTCGCCGAAGTTCGAGCACGAGAAGAACGTCGATCACCTGCGGCGGACGCTCGACCGCCTGGGCATCGAGCACCCGGTCGTACAGGACTCGACTTTCCGCATCTGGCAGGAATACACCGTGCGGGCGTGGCCGACGCTGGTGCTGATCGATCCGGCCGGCTACGTCGTCGCCTCGGTGTCCGGCGAGGGCCACATGGCCGAACTCGACCAGGTGATCGCGGCGGTGATCGCGGTGTTCGACGAGCGCGGTGAGCTGAACCGGAATCCGATCGAGGCGATCGGGCACGAGACGCCGGCGGCGTTGCACGCGGCGGACGACCACGCGCTCCGCTATCCCGGCGCGGTGCTCGCCGATCCCGCCAAGGGCCGCCTCTTCGTTGCCGACACCGGTCACCATCGCGTGCTCGTCTGCGGGCTCGATGGAGCGGTGCGCGACGTCATCGGCGCCGGCGACATCGGCGGCTTCGCCAACGGCTCGTTCGAGGACACCGAGCTGGACTCGCCGCAGGGCCTGGCGATTGCCGGCGAGACGCTCTACATCGCCGATCGCGGCACGCACACGATCCGCGCCGTCGATCTGCTCGAGCGCCGCGTGAAGACGATCGCCGGAACCGGCGAACAAGGCTCGTGGGGCGGTGAGGGCGGTGCGGCGCGCGAGACGTCGCTGGTGTCGCCGTGGGACGTGGTCGTCTGGCGCGGCCTGCTGTTCGTGTCCATGGCCGGCGTCCACCAGATCTGGATGATCGACACGGCGCGGGGCCTGGCCTGGCCCTACGCCGGCACCGGATCCGAGGCGCGGGTCGATGGTGCCATCGCCGAGTCCGCGTTCACGCAACCGTCCGGCCTGGCGATTGCCGGCGACACCATCTACGTCGCCGACGCCGAGGGCAACATCATCCGCCGCGTCGACCTGCCACCGACGAACACCGTGACGACGCTGGCTGGCGGCAACCTGTTCGACTACGGCGACACTGACGGCAAGGGCGACGCAGTGCGGCTGCAACACCCACAAGGCATCGCCACCGACGGCGCGCTCGTCTACATCGCCGACACCTACAACCACCGCATCAAGGTGCTCGATCCGATCAAACGGAGCGTGAAGACGCTGGCAGGGACGGGCAAGCCTGGCCTCGCCGACGGCCGTCAGGATCGGGCACAGTTCGATGAGCCGGGCGGGTTGAGCCTCGCCGGGCGCACGCTGTATGTCGCCGACGCCAACAACCACGCGGTGCGGGCCATCGACCTCGATCGCGGCATGGTCACGACACTCGCGATCCGCTGACGCGCGTCAAGGGTAGGGTAATGACGACCCCGCCCGCCGCGCCGGTGTCGCCCGTCCCCCGCCGCATCGCCGGGGGCCATCATGGCCGTCCTCGCCTGGACGCTCGCGGGCGCGGCCTGGCTCCGGTGGCGCATCCGTCCGTCGGGATGATCGACGCCCGTCGCTCAGTCCTGTCGTAGCGCCCGCATCGGATCGACCCGCGCCGCACGCATCGCCGGGATCGCGCTGGCGACGAAGGCAATCGTCGCCAGGAGCAGCGTTGCGCCGGCGAACGTCGCGACGTCGGTCGGGCGCAGCCCGAACAGCAATGTCTCCGCCCCGCGTCCGGCGACCACGGCCAGCGCCGTTCCGACGGCGACGCCGACGACCACGAGCATGCCCGCATCGCGCAGCACCATCCGCACGATCTGGCCCGGCTGCGCGCCGAGCGCCAGGCGGATGCCGACCTCGTTGCGCCGCCGCTGCATGATGTAGGCGATCACGCCGTAGAGGCCGATCGTCGCCAGCAGCGCAGCGAGGACGCCGAAGAAGCCGGAGAGCAGTGCCATCAGCCGCTCGCGGACCAGCGACTCGCGGACGCGCTGCTGGAGGACGACTCCATCGATGTCGAACTGGGGATGTGCCTGCTTCAGGTGTCGGCGGACGGTGGCCAGCATCGCGTCGGCGTTCGCGGACCGTATGAGCATGGCCAGGCCACCCTGGGGCGCCGGGAACTGGCTGGCCGGCACCAGCACCGACGGCGGCACGTCGCCGCGCAGGCCGTTGTACTGCGCGTCCTTCACCACCCCGACGATCTCGTAGACCGTCTCCGGGTAGTCCGGCTCGGCGTATTGCATCAGCGTCTTGCCCAGCGGGTTCGGCTGGCGCGGGAAGAACGTCCGCAGGAACGCCTCGTTGACGATCGCGACCGGTGCCGACGTCGGCGTATCGGTCTCGCTGAAGCGTCGGCCGGCGAGCAGAGGCTGATCGACGGTGGCGAAGTAGGTTGGACTGACCCAGGTGAACCTCGTGCTCTCGTCGGCGACGCCGGCCTTGACACCGTGCCCCCAGCTCCCGCCCATCAGCGGCACGTGGGTGGTCGTCGCGACGTTCTCGACGCCGGGCAGGGCGCGGACCTCCGCCACCAGCTCGGCGATGAGCGGCTTGACGCGTTCCCGCGGCACCTCGTCGCGCCCGAATCCCATGAACACGACGCTGATGCCTTCCTGGCGGACGCCGGCGTCGAACGTGGTCAGGTTGTAGAAGCTGCGGACGAACAGCGCCGCGCCCACGAGCAGTACGAGCGACACGGCGATCTGGCCGATGACCAGGACGCGCTGCAATGCGTAGCGCTCGCGTCCATCGGTCGAACCGCGGCCGCCGCTCTTCATCGCGTCCACCGGCGCCGCCCGCGTGCCGCGGAAGGCCGGAGCCAGGCCGAAGACGACGCAGGTCAGCGCGGCGACGATGGTGGCAAAGCCGAAGACGCGCCAGTCGGTGTCGAGCGTCAGCGCGATCTGTCGGTTCTCGCTGGAAAGGGCAGCGACCAGCACGCGGCTCAGGCCGGCGGCCACGGCAACGCCCAGGGCCGCGCCAACAGCGGCGATCAGGGCGCTTTCGGTCAGGAGCTGGGCGATGAGTCGACGGCGCGAGGCGCCGATGGCCAGTCGCACGGCAATCTCGCGCTCGCGCGCGGTTGCCCGGGCCAGCATGAGGTTGGCGATGTTGGCGCACGCGATCAGCAGCACCAGGCCGGTGATGGCCAGGAGCAGCCACAGCGACGTGTCGTAGCGTTCGCGCAGCTCACTGACGCCACGGGGCGACTCCGCGGCTTCCAGCTTGAACTCACGGTATTGCCGGTGGGTCGCGTCGGTGTAGCCGGTGATCTGCGTCGCCGCCATGATCCCCGGACTGATGGCGCGCAGGTGCTCGGTCGCGCGCGCCGCGCTCCAGCCGTCGCGGAGGCGTCCCATGACAAGGGTGTGGAACACGTCGTTGCGGACCTCGCGCGGCCGGCAGAGCGGAAACGCGACGTCGAAACGATCGCCGACAACCAGGCCGCGGAAGCCTGGCGGCGCGACGCCGATCAGTTCGAGATTCCGGCCGTCGACCAGCAGCCTCGACGCCGGCGTCAACTCGACGCCGCCCATCTCGCGCTGCCAGTAGTCGTAGCTGACCACCGCCCGGGTGGCCGGGCACGTCGCCTCGTCGTCGGCCGACGTGAAGAAGCGGCCGCGCCACGGCGGGACGCCCAGGACTGGAAAGTAGCCCGCGCTGACGTTCACGGCTGGGGCGCCTCGCTGCTCGGGGCCGACGCGGGCGCCACCGATCGACCAGGCGAACAGATCGACCGCCTGCTGCTGGCGGCCAATCTCTTCCCACTGCGGACGGGTGAGGCCGCCGAACGGGCCGTTCATGCCCATGCCGCTGTTCCCGCCGGCGATGCGCAGCTGCACGATCTCCTGCGGCCGCACGACCGGCAGGGTGCGCAGGCGCACGGCATCGAGCAGCTGGAAGATCGCGGTGTTGGCGCCAATCCCGAGCGCCAGCGACATGATCGCGACGGTCGCGAAGCCGGCGTTGCCGCGGAGCGTGCGGGCCGCGTAACGCAGGTCGCCGCTGAATCGATCGAGCCAGCCGATGCCATTCATCTCGTGGATCTCCTCGCGGATGCGGGTCAGGTTGCCCAGCTTGCGGCGGGCGGCGTCGCGGGCGTCGGCCGGCGATATCCCGCGGGCGACGTTGTCGGCGGCTTCGACATCCAGGTAGGACTCGAGCTCGCGGCTGCGTTCGCGATCCCAACGGGCACGGGCCAGCCATCGGAGCAGGCGCACAACCTCACTCCTCGGCGGGCCGCAGCACCTGGGTGACCGCGCGGACGAAGCGGTCCCAGCGGCTGGTCTCGTGTTCGAGCTGCCGCCGCCCCGCCGGTGTCAAACGGTAGTAGCGCGCCTTGCGGTTGTTCTCGGACGTGCCCCAGAAGGCAGCGATCCAGCCACGATCCTCGAGCCGGTGCAGGGCCGGGTAGAGCGAGCCGTGCTCGACCTGCAGGACGTCTTCCGATCGGTGGCCGATGACGTGCGCGATGGTGTGGCCGTGCGCGGGCGCGGCAATCAGGGTCTGCAGGATCAGCACGTCCAGCGTGCCTTGCAGCATGTCCTGAGGTCTTCGGTCGCTTCGAGGCATGCGGTCCCTTCGCTCCGGTCGACAATCGACCCGAGACGCGATCTAGGACGCGAGAATGCCCGAGGAGGTTTATCGGTGCCGGGGGTTTTGTGACCGACAGGATGGCGGGTGGGATCGACGGGCCCCTACCCGGGCATCGACAATGTGACGTCGCACGTCGGCCTTGCGGGGAGGTTCAATCTGTCGCCATCGCGGGCCTACCCCTTCTCTACGGTGACGGACCATGTGCGCTGAGGTCGAAGGCATTCGCTCGATGTATGGCCAGTAGGTTCTGGGTGCTCGTCCTTGCGTCAGTGGCCTTCGCATGTGGCCAGCCCCAAGGTGACATTGCTGGGCCTGTGCCAAGAGGCTGGGCTGAGCGACGTGTCGTGAGCGACATACGTCTTTACGCGCCTGAGGCCTGGGAAGCGATACCGCAAGGGAGTGCGGAACACCTAGAGAGGGTGAGTGTCCCAGCTGGGGACGTCGCCAGTTTGTTGAAGGCCAAGCGGGGCGCGGATTCGGTGCGTGTGTCGGTCAGGGGGCGTGCTCGTCCGCGCGTGGGTGCGAGGAGCGCGTCGATAACATGTGCTGGAGCACGTGACGGTTGTCGTCGATGCTTGCCGCGTTAACACCGGCCTAGAGGTGTTGTACCGCCTTTAAGAGGCCCTCAAGTACGCCGCTCTTTCAGGTGGCGGTTCGCCCGGGCTGCCGACCGACCGCGTGAACAGAAGCATGAGAGGCCTTTGCGTGATGAACTGCGTCATTGACCACACTACATAGGGGAACATGGTCCATGCCTACGAGTGCCTTCGTGTGGTGGGCGGAGCCCGCGTACGCCCAGGTGTTCTACGCCTTCCTAGCGGTGGTGTGCCTCGTCACTTTGGTGCGGGCCGCGATGCTGGCATGGACGCTCCTTGGTTGGCCTGTCCGCGGGCCCATCTCGGTCGGCGAGGTCGCCGAACAAGCTGACCCCGATCAACTGGCAGCATCGGCGCTCGCCGGGACCGTTCGATCCAACGGCAACCGCGGGGCGACGCCCATCGGGTCCGACGACGGATGGGATCGTCTCATGCGAAGGGCCGACGCCATCTTCACGTATCGCTGGCAGATCGCGCACGCACGCGTGACGGCGACCAAGGGACTGTCAGGACTCACCGTACTGGTATCGGTCGCCGAGGTCGCTTTCGGCGCGTATCCGACGTTCTTCGAAGCCCTCTGGGAGAGCAACCTCACGGTCCATCGTTCGCTGTTGGTTGCGTTCAGCTTGCTCATGACGCGGCTCATGATCGGTCTGGCCGTCAGCATAGTCTCCGGCGCAGCCGCGATGTTCTTCAACGGATGCCTGATTCGCCGGCACGCGTCCTGGCGGCTGTTCCAGGCCACGGTTGCGGACGCGTGGCCGAAGGCTCGCTGACGGGGCCGGCGCGGAGCGCCCCCCGTCAGCGCATCGATCTACGGGTTGCCTGGCGCGCCGGACGCAGTCGGTGCCGGCGTCGTCGGTGGACGCTGACCGGGCGTCGGAGCCGGCGTCGGTTTCGGCAGCGGCTTCCGCGGCAGCAGCTGATCGCGCATCGCGGCGTGATACGCGAACGTCGCGATGGTGATCGCGTTCTGGACCAGGTCGTCGGGGATGGCGCGCTCGTAGACGTCCAGGTTGGTGTGGTGCTTGCGCGAGCCGTACTCGAGTGGGTCCTGCACGAACTGGAAGCCGGGCAGGCCGACGGCGTCGAACGACTGGTGATCGGTGCCGCCAGTCGGACGGATCGTCAGCGTCGTCATGCCGAGCGACGCGAACGGCTTCATCCACGCATCGAGATCGGCGCGACCGCTTCGTTGCCCTGCAGGTAGACGCCGCGGAAGGCGCGGCCGCCGTTGTCCATGTTGAAGTAGGCGGCGCTTGGCGTGCTCCGGCTTCAGCACCATGGGACCCGCCCTCCAGACTCAGGGCCTGGAGACGGCGGTCTCTGCCCGGGCGAGCAGATCCGAGAGGCCGAGGCGCCCGGCGCGGTCACGCAGATAGTCCCGGTCCAGCCCGTCCCCTTGCACCAGGAGGATGCCAAGCACATCGCGCCACTGGCGTTCGGATACCTCCTGGGCCGCGCGAAACCAGCGCAACTTTTGAAGCAGGATGTCCTCTGGCGTGTAGGTGTAGAGATACCGATCGGGATCAGCCGCGACCTGCACCCGCTGCCGCCGATTCATCTGCTCGTCGTTCAACGGCGACCCGCCCATGACGAAGAAGTCGACCTTGATGGCGCTCGCCACATGGAACACGTTGACGCTCGAACGTTCACGAACGGCTCGCAGCTGGCGAGGGATCCGCCGACCAGGTAGCGCAGCCCGCGTCGAGGATCTCGTCGCGTTAGCCCAGTTCGCCGAGGAGCTTCGCGAGGCCGGCATCGCCGCCCGGCGCGTGCCGTGACCGACTTCGCCGGGTTGATTCACGACCTCAACGCGCTTGCCGAACTCGAGGCCATCGCCGACGAGCTCGGCCGCTGACTGCGCGGCGCGACACCCGGTCTGGAAGTCAGACCGGGTGTTGACCCGGTTACCTCGCGGGTATGTCCGTCCCGTGCTTACGCTAGGACTGAAGGTTGCCCTACCGCCGGGGTCTGTGCGACGTCGTGGCTGCGGCGGTCAGCGAAACCGCCACGCGGTGCGAGCCATCGATCTCGATCGCGGCATCGTCTCGACGCTCGCGATCCGCTGACGCGGGTCAAGGGTAGGGCAATGACGAACCCGCCCGACGAGCCGGTGTCGCCCGTTTCCAGCACTCGGGGCTGATCCGACTACACGGCGAGTAGTGGCCCGGGTCGGCGACACGCTGCGCATTGTCGGTCCCGGCGCCAGCGGGACGTCGGTCCTGCTGCCGGCGGGAGCCAGCGAGGTTGCGTATCTTGGCCACGACCGATACGCTGTACTTGACCCGGTAGGCTATCGCGTTATCGACGGGCCACTCGTCGGAGCCGAGGGCCTGGAAGTCGGAAACTGGTTGGTCGGAACTACCGGGGGCATTCAGAAAGCGGGTTTCCCGTCCGGCATCGAGTGGAATTACAACTTGAGCCGTATTGAACTCGTGACGGACCTTTCAACTCAACACATCTTTGATACCTACATTGCCACGTTCTTCGGAATCAATGCGGGGCCGGTGGCGTCGATTGCCTTCGAGCATGGCGGACTCGCGGTAACCGCTGTCGGCCAACGAGCGACCTTCACGATGAAGCCATATCAGATTGAGTCCCTGAATTGGCTACCGACGTACGTGGTGCCAACACTGGACCTGCTGCAAGGGCCCTTCTCGGTCAAGGTCGTCAGATTCGACCCGGCCAATCGTGTGATTGCCGTCCATACGGAGCCCTTCCATCCGGTAACTGGCTGGCGCTTCTTCCGTGTATACGAGTCGGGCGTCTCTCCGCGCCGAGTGAGGGTCGAAACAGGCGCCTACGAGCGCCCTGGGGTGGACAATTTGCCTGCTGTATGGCCTCTTCCAGGGACGCCCCTGTCGTCACCCAACCCATTCGACATGCGGAATGTGCTTTCGTATCAGCTATTTTCTGGTGTGCAGTTGAAATTTTGGGAGTACTACCTCAAGGCGATTGAGACTGACACAGGCGCGGCACGTACGTCCGATTCCTTGGTGGAAGGGGACTGGAATATTAGCGACGCCCACCTCAGATACATACAGAAGCAGTTCTGCGGAGGGGCGGTTCCGCTGGCGAATGGCAATTGTCCGTAGAGTGGCTATCGGAGTTGCAATCGCTGCTGTCGTTGCTGGTGGCGCTCTGGCGTTGCCTGTGCACCAGGTGTCGAGCGGCCGCACAGGGACCGTCATTGCAACGTCAACAACTCGGGGCTACGTGTTCGTGTCTGTGCTCGACCTGGGCTGGGCGGGAAGTGCTGCTCGAAATATCCTCGTCGGATTGGCACGCTGGGGAGGCAGTTGGGGGCCGGCAGACAGGGACAGGCACGACTACATGGACGTGCTGCTGCTCGACGCAAACGGTGTGAAGCGATGGAGGCTTCCCGGACTCGGTCAATTCCAGGGCGTTGTCGACGACACCGTTATTGTGAGTACTGCTGGGAGACTGTCGCGCGTCGAGGATGTTGGGGTCGTTCCGCTATCTGAGATTGAAGCCAGGTTGCTCACGCCAAGACTCAACGGTGTGGCCGATGTGCCGCCAGGATGGACTGCCGAACGACTAGCCCTCAATCCACAGCGGTTGAATCGGTCCTTGAGCGTGGGAGGGCGCGTGTTCAACGTAGCGTTGGATTTCGAGGGAGACGTTGAAAGACTCAGGTTGCTGAGCGAAGGCGAGGTACTGGCTAACTTAGTCGTCGTGCGAGGGGTTCGCCGGTTGGACCGAGCCACCTATGACCGCCTCTTCGAACGTTGAGATCAGCTGACTCGCGGCGAGACACCCGGCCTGGAAGTCAGACCGGGTGCCCGTGGTCCTGCCGGCTACCGCGACGCGCCGGACGCCGTCGGCGCCGGCGTCGCCGGCCGTGGACCCTGACCCGGCGTGGCGCCAGCCGGGGTCGGCTTCGGCAGCGGCTTGCGGGGCAGCGGCTGATCGCGCATCGCGGCCTGATACGCGAAGGTCGCGATGGTGATCGCGTTCTGCACCAGGTCGTCGGGGATTGCCCGTTCGTAGACGTCCAGGTTGGTGTGGTGCGTGCGCGAGCCGTACTCGAGCGGATCCTGGACGAACTGGAAGCCGGGCAGGCCGACGGCGTCGAACGACAGGTGGTCGGTGCCGCTGGTCGGGCGGATCGTCAGCGTGTTCATGCCGAGGCTGGCGAACGGCTTCATCCACGCCTCGAAGATCGGCGCGATCGCTTCGTTGCCCTGCAGGTAGACGCCGCGGAAGGCGCCGCCGCCGTTGTCCATGTTGAAGTAGGCGGCGAGCTTGGCGTGTTCCGGCTTGACGACCATGTCGGCGCGGTCGGCGAAGTGCTTGGTGACGTAGGCGCGCGAGCCGAGCAGGCCCTGCTCCTCGCCGGTCCACAGCCCCATGCGGATGGTGCGGCGCGGCTTCAGGCCCGAGGCCTTCAGGATGCGCATCGCCTCGATCATCACCGCCGAGCTGACGCCGTTGTCGGTGGCGCCGGTGCCGGAGTGCCACGAGTCGAAGTGGGCGCCGATCATCACGATCTCGTCGGCCTTGTCGCTGCCGGGCAGCTCGGCGATCACGTTGAGCGAGTTCAGGTCGGCGTCGACGAAGCGGTTCTTGACGTCGAGCTCGAGCGCGACGGGAATCTGCTTGTCGAGCAGGCGCAGCAGCCGGCCGTAGTGCTCGGCGGCGACGACGATCTGCGGCAGCACCGCGGCATCGGTCGGCTGACGCTGGTTTTCTCCGTCGGGCGGCGCCTGGACGCGCACGGCGCCATTGTCGCCGCGGTCACCGGGCGACATCTCGACGATCGCCAGCACGCCTTCCTTGATCAGGAACGCCATCCGCTGCTTGCGAAAGTCGGCGCTGACCTGGCCGGGGAAGCCGGGCCCGCCCGGACCGAAGCGGCCGCGCCGGCTCGGATCCATCGATGGCTTGGAGAGATCGGTGAGGGCCTTTTCCTCCCAGCGGCGCGTCGGGGACTCGAAGTACGACGGCACCACGCGGGTCGGCGAGACCAGCACGATCTTGCCTTTGAGCTTGCCTTCCCACTTCTTGAGATCTTCGGCCTTCTCGATGATGGCCAGAACGGCGTCGCCCTTGACCAGGCCGTTGGTGCCGGGCGTCCAGGCCTTCGGGAACGCCAGCAGCGGGAATGACTGCGGCGCGGTCATCGACGCCATCATCCGCTCGTTGACCCAGCCGCGCCCGAACGGGCCCCAGGCCTCGAGCGCGACGTTGGCCAGGCCGTAGCTTT
>JBDSLU010000080.1:0-12055 GCA_039916225.1 Vicinamibacteraceae bacterium | reverse complement strand
GGCCGCACGAACTCCGACACCTCGGTCTCGAGCTTGGCGATCAGCTTCGGCGCCAGCGACGGCTCGGGGTTCCACTCGAGCCAGGCGTAGGCGACCTCGCGCAGCCGGTCGTTGACGTCGTCGACGGCCGGAATCATCACGTCGCGGGTCCGCGGATCGCCGATGCCGGCGAGCAGCACCAAGGCCCGGAACCGCACGTAGCCGTCGCCGTGGCTGGTGACGGCGGTCATCAGCGCCGGCACGGCCTGCTCGGCCGGGGCGCGGCGGACTGCCGCCGAGGCCGCCGTCCGGACGGCGTAATCGAGCTTGCCGAGTTCGTCGATGGCCGCAGCCAGCGTCTTTGCGGCCGGGGCCGCCTGACCGGGCGCGGCTCGACCAGGTGCAGTCGGAGGCGGCGGGGTCGGGCCAGGTGCGACGGTCGGCGGCGCGCTGGCGCCCGCCGGTGCCGGCGGCCGAACGGGCGCGGCCTGGCCGAACGCGACCGAACTGGCCGCCATCGCCAGGCCGGCGGCGCGAAGGACGATCCTCAGCTTCTCGAACGGACGCGGGCGCATCCGACTAGCCGACCTGGTCCAACTTCAGCGCGAGCTGGAGATACGAATGCTTGTCGCGTGGGAATTCGACCGGGTAGTTGCCGGTGTAGCAGGAGGTGCAATAGGAGCGCTGGCTCGGTGCCACCGCACTGAGCATCCCGGGCAGGCTCAGATACGCCAGGCTGTCGGCGCCCAGATAGGTCTGGATCTCCTCGATCGTGTGCGTCGCCGCGATCAGCTCGGAGCGCCGCGGCGTATCGACACCGTAGAAGCAGGGCGAGATCGTCGGCGGACAGCTGATGCGCATGTGCACTTCCTTGGCCCCGGCCGCCTTGATCAACTTGACGATCTTGCGGCTGGTGGTGCCCCGGACGATCGAGTCGTCGACCAGGATGACGCGCTTGCCCTCGAGGATGCTGCGCACGGCGTTCAGCTTGATCTTGACGCCGAAATGCCGGATCGACTGCTGCGGCTCGATGAACGTGCGACCGATGTAGTGGTTCCGGATCAGGCCGAAGCGCATCGGCGTGTCGGACTCCTCCGAGAAGCCGACCGCGGCGCAGACGCCGGAGTCCGGGATCGGCACGACCACGTCCGCGTCGACCGGCGCCTCGCGCGCCAGCTGGCGGCCGAACTCGGTGCGCACGTCGTTGACGCTGCGGCCGAAGACGTAGCTATCGGGGCGGGCGAAGTAGACGTGCTCGAAGACGCAGTGCGCCAGCGGCTGCGGCGGGAACGGCTTGATCGATTTCACGCCCTGCTTCGAAATCATCACGACCTCGCCCGGTTCGACGTCGCGGACATAGGTCGCGCCGATCAGGTCGAGGGCGCAGGTTTCCGAGCAGACGATGACGGCGTCGCCGAGACGGCCGAGGACGAGCGGCCGGAAGCCGTGCGGGTCGCGGGCGGCGACGAGCTGATCCTTCGTGATCATCGCCAGCGAATAGGCGCCGCGCACGTCCGACAGCGCCTCGATCACCGCGCCCTCGACGGTCGGGGCCTTCGACCGCGCGTAGAGGTGGACGATGACCTCGGTGTCCGAGGTCGACTGGAAGATCGCGCCCTGGCGCACCAGCTCGTCGCGTAACTCGCTGGCGTTGACCAGGTTGCCGTTGTGTCCGATGCCGAACTGGCCGTGCGCGCATTCGATGAGCATCGGCTGGGCGTTCTCGATCCGGCTCGAGCCGGCGGTCGAGTAGCGGACATGCCCGATGGCGATGTCGCCGACGAGCGCGGCCAGCTTGGCCTGGTCGAAGCAGTCGTTGACCTCGCCCATGGCCCGCGACAGTTGCACCCGGTTGCCGTCCGAGCACGCAATGCCCGCGCTCTCCTGTCCGCGATGTTGCAGCGCGTAGAGGCCGAGATAGGTGAGATTGGCCGCCTCGGGATGTCCGAAGATGCCGAAGACGCCACACTCGTCGCGGAATTTGTCCATGTGTTCGTGTGCTGCTGCCGACCCCGATTCGATGCGGCCCGATGCGCGGTGGCTACGCCGCTCCGGCCCGACGCGACGTCATCCGCGCCTCGATCGCGGTGCCCCAGGTGGTCTCGGCCTCGGCGACGGTGAGGGCGAGCGCGTCGCGCCCGTCGATGGTGATGCGGATCTGCGAGCCGCCGGTGCGCCCGATGACGCGGGCGGGGATGCCGGCCGCGACGGCGCGCGCGACGACGACGTCGGCCTGCGCTGCAGCGGTCGAGACGACGATCAGCGGTGCCGACTCGCCGAACAGGGTCTGCTCGTCGGTGACCGCATCGGCGGGCGCGCCGGCCCATGGATCGCCGATCGCCGCCGCCAGGTCGACACTGAGACCGATGCCGTTGGTGTCGAAGCAGCACTCGGCGAGGGCGACGGCGAGGCCGCCGTCCGAGACGTCGTGCGCGGATTCGATCAGGCGTTCGGCGACGAGGGCGGGAAAGAGCTGTTGGACGGCCAGTTCGCGGGTCAGGTCGACACGCGGCGGGACGCCGCGCACCTGGCCGTGCACGGTCTTGAGGTATTCCCCGCCGCCGAGCTCGCCGCGCTGCTCACCCATCAGAATCACGGTGCGCCCTTCGCCGCGGAAGCGGCGATCCACGACGGCTGAGGCATCGTCGAGGAGACCGACGACACCGATCACGGGCGTCGGCAGAATCGCGCGCCCATCGGTTTCATTGTACAGGCTGACGTTGCCGCCGGTGACCGGAATATCGAAGGCGCGGCACGCCTCACCGATGCCTTCGACGGCCTGGCCGAGCTGCCACATGATCTCGGGCCGCTCGGGGTTGCCGAAGTTCAGGTTGTTGGTCACGCCGATGGGGATCGCGCCGGCGCACGCCACGTTGCGGGCGGCTTCGGCGACGGCCATCATCGCGCCCTGCTTCGGATCGAGCAGCACGAAGCGACCGTTGGCGTCGGTCGAGATGGCGAGCGCCTTGCCCGACTCCTTCACCCGCACCACTGGCGTGCCGTACCCGGCCGGTACCAGCGTGTTGGTGCGCACCATCGAGTCGTACTGCCGGTAGATCCACCGCTTGCTGGCGATGGTCGGCGAGCCCAGCAGCGCCAGCGCGGCATCGCGCAGCGACGGGCGCGGCTTCAGCGCCGCCGCGTCGACGGTCCGCAGGGTGTCGAGATCGGCCGGCCGCTTCATCGGCCGGTGGTAGAGCGGTGCCTCGTCGGTCAGGGCCGGACCGGGGATCTCGGCGACGACCACGCCGGCGTCGCGGACGCGAACCAGACCGTCGCCGGTCACCGTGCCGATCTTCACCGCATGCAGGTCGTAGCGCTCGAACACGCGCTCGACCTCGGCCTCGCGGCCCAGCTTCACGACCAGCAGCATGCGCTCCTGCGACTCGGACAGCAGCGTCTCGTACGGCGTCATGCCGGTCTCGCGGCGCGGCACCAGCGTCACGTCGAAATCGATGCCGGTGCCGGCGCGGGCGGCCATCTCGCAGGTCGAGCAGGTCAACCCGGCCGCGCCCATGTCCTGGATGCCGACCAGCGCGTCGCTCTTCATCACCTCGAGGCAGGCCTCGAGGAGGAGCTTCTCCATGAACGGATCACCGACCTGCACCGCCGGCCGCTTCTCGGCCGAGGCCTCGTCGAACTCCGCCGAGGCCATCGTCGCGCCGTGGATGCCGTCGCGGCCGGTCTTGGCGCCGACGTAGTAGACGGGGTTGCCGACACCCTCGGCGCGGCCCTTGATGATGTCGTCGATGCGGGCGATGCCGAGGCAGAGCGCGTTGACCAGCGGATTGAGCGCGTAGGACTCGTCGAAGAAGACCTCGCCGCCGATGGTCGGGATGCCGATGGCGTTGCCGTAGCCGCCGATCCCCGAGACGATGCCGGCGACGATGCGCTTCGTCTGCGGGTTGTCGATCGGGCCGAAGCGCAGCGCGTTCAGCAGCGCGATCGGCCGCGCCCCCATCGTGAAGATGTCGCGGATGATGCCGCCGACACCGGTCGCCGCGCCCTGATAGGGCTCGATGAACGACGGGTGGTTGTGCGACTCGATCTTGAAGACCGCGGCCAGCCCGTCGCCGATGTCGACCGCGCCGGCGTTCTCGCCGGGGCCCTGGACGACGCGCGGCCCGGTCGTGGGCAACGTCTTCAGGTGCACCCGCGAGCTCTTGTAGCTGCAATGCTCCGACCACATCACCGAGAACATGCCCAGCTCGGTCAGGTTCGGCTCGCGGCCGAGCAAGACGCGGATGCGATCGTACTCGTCGGGTTTGAGGCCGTGTCGGTCGAGGGTAGCGGCGTCGAAAGCCATCGTGTCAGTCGTACGGACGGGTGAGCGTCAGCGAGCGCGGCGCATCATCACGATGGCCATGCCCAGGTCGAGAAATCCGGCGAAGAGCAGGGCGCCGGCGATGAGAGGCTGGGCGGAGGCGCTCAGCCCCAGAAACGGCAGCGCGTCGCTCCACACCAGGATCGACAGCGCGAACATGACGATCGCCGAGGCCACCAGGATCCGGCCGACCGAGGCCGAAGGTGCCGCCCGGCGAGGCACGATCATCGGCCGGCCACCACCGGCACTCCGGCGCGCAGCGAGGCGACGACCGAATCGAGCACGACCTTGCCGTCGGCGCTGCCGAGCGCCGCTTCGCACGCGCGCTCGGGGTGCGGCATCAGCGCCACCACGTTGCGTCGCTCGTTGCAGATGCCGGCGATGTTGTGCAGCGACCCATTGGGGTTGGCGGCATCGGTGGTCTCGCCGTCCGCGGTGGCGTAGCGAAAGATTACCTGGCCGTTCTTCTCGAGCCGATCGATGACCTCTGGCGCGGCGTAGTAGTTGCCCTCGCCGTGAGCGATCGGGATGCGCATCACCTGCCCCGGCTGACACAGCCCCGTCCACGGCGTGTCGTTCCGCTCGACGCGGACGTGGACGTGCTCGCAGCGGTACTGCAGCGAGCGGTTGCGCAGCATCGCGCCTTCGAGCATGCCGGCCTCGAGCAGGATCTGGAAGCCGTTGCAGAAGCCGACGACCGGCCCGCCGGCGTCGGCGAAGGCCTGGACGCTCTGCATGACCGGCGAGAAGCGGGCGATGGCGCCGGTGCGCAGGTAGTCACCGTGCGCGAAGCCCCCCGGCAGGATGATCGCGTCGGCGCCGCGGAGGTCCGTCTCCTTGTGCCAGATCATCTCGGCCTGCTGGCCGATCACCGCGGTGGTCGCGTGATAGGCGTCGTGATCGCAGTTCGAGCCCGGGAAGACGACGATGGCGAATTTCATGCGACGTCGACTCTGTAGCTTTCGATGACCGGGTTGGCGAGGAGCCGGTTCGAAACGTCGCTGACCATCGCGCGAGCAGCGTCGGCCGATTCGGCTTCCACGTCGAGCTCGAAGTACTTGCCTTGCCGCACGTCGGCGACGCCGGCGTAGCCCATGCTGTGCAGCGATTCGACGATGACGTGTCCCTGCGGGTCGAACACGGACGGCTTGAGGGTCACGAAGACTCGGGCTTTGTAGGTCTGTGGCATCGACGATCGTTCCAACGACTCGAAAATGGCTAGACGGCGGCCGGCTCGGCGGCCTCGGCGAACACGCGATCCATGATGGCGCTGACGTTGCGAAGCTGGACGCCGAGGTCGAAAGCGGTGCCGATCCGGGCCGGGTTCAACACCGTGGTGACGTCGCCGTCAGCGAGCAACAGCGACTGGAAGTCGGTCTGCTCGTGGAAGGCGCGCATGGCGTTGCGCTGCACCAGTTCGTAGGCGCGCTCGCGCGACAGGCCGCCCTTGGCGAGCTCGAGCAGGATCGTGCCCGAGAAGACGACGCCGTGCGACCGGTTCAGGTTCTCGCGCATGCGGTCCGGGTAGACGACCATGCCGTCGGCGATCGTCGTGAAGCGGCGCAGCATGTGATCGAGGGCCGCGAAGCTGTCCGGGAGGATGACGCGCTCGACCGACGAGTGCGAGATGTCACGCTCGTGCCACAGCGCCACGTTCTCGAGCGCGGCCATCGCGTTGCTGCGGACCAGGCGGGCGAGGCCGACGATCTGCTCGCAGCCGACCGGGTTGCGCTTGTGCGGCATCGCCGACGAGCCCTTCTGGCCCTTGGCGAACGGCTCCTCGACCTCGCCGATCTCGGTCTTCTGCAGGCCACGGATCTCGAGGGCGAACGTTTCGAGCGAGGCGGCGGCAATCGCCAGCGTGGTCATCAGCTCGGCGTGGCGATCGCGGGCGATGACCTGCGACGACACCGGCGCCGGCTCGAGGCCGAGGCGGGCGCAGACCGCCGCTTCGATCGAGGGGTCCAGGTGGGCGAAGGTGCCGACGGCGCCGGAAACCAGCCCCACCGCGACCGTCGACCGCGCCCGGCGCAGCCGCGCGACGTCGCGCTGGAGCTGCGAGTACCAGGTCGCCAGCTTGAGACCGAACGTCATCGGCTCGGCGTGGACGCCGTGCGTCCGGCCCATCATCACCGTGTGCCGGTGTTCCTCGGCGCGACGGCGGACGATCGGCAGCAGGGTCTCGATGCGGCTCAGGATCTGATCCGTCGCCTCGACCATCTGCAGCGCCAGCGCGGTGTCGACCACGTCCGACGACGTCAGGCCGAAATGCAGCCAGCGGGCGCTCGGCCCGACGTACTCGGCGACGTTGGTGGTGAAGGCGATCAGGTCGTGCTGGGTCGTCTTCTCGATCTCGTCGATGCGGGCGACGTCGAAGTTGCCCTTGGCGCGGATGTCGCGGGCCGCGTCGCGCGGCACCAGCCCGGCCTCGGCCATGACCTCGGCGGCGACGGTCTCGACGGCGAGCCAGGTCTCGAAGCGGCGGCGGTCGCTCCAGATGCGACCCATTTCGGGCGAGGTGTAGCGGGCGATCACGCGAGATCCAGTCGGTCAGGGGGCAGCGACAACCCGTCGGTGTCCGGCCCGAGCACGGTGACACCGAGCGAGCCGTTGGGGAAGAGGCGCGCGGCGACGCGCTGCACGTCCTCCGCGGTCACCGCCTCGATGCGGGCCAGGGTCTCGTCGAGCGTGTCGTGGCGATCGAAGTAGATGTCCTGGCGGGCCAGGTGCGTCATGCGGCTGGAGGTGCTCTCCAGGCTGAGCATCAGGCTGCCCTTCAGATGATCCTTCGATCGACGCAGCTCGGCGCCGCTGATCGACTCGCGCTTCATGCCGCGCATCTCTTCGACCACCAGGTCGATCACCTCACCGACGGACTCGGCGGCGCAGCCGGCATAGACGGTGAGCATGCCGGCGTCACTATAGGCGCTGAGGCCGCTGAAGACGGCGTAGGCCAGGCCACGCTTCTCGCGGATGTTCTGGAACAGCCGCGAGCTCATCGAGCCGCCGAAGACGGTGTTCAGGACGTAGGCGGCGAACCGGTCGTCGTGGCACTGCGGAAAGGCCGGCGACGCGATGGCGATGTGGCTCTGCTCGAGATCCTTCTCCCGGATCGTCACGCCGCCGCTGTCGGACGGCCCGGCGCCGTTGACCGACGGCCCGGTCGTGCGAACGCCGCCGAAGGCCTCGGACAGGAGCGCCGACAGCCGATCGTGCTCGAGGTTGCCGGCCGCCGCGACGATGAAGTTCGAGGCGACGTAGGTCTCGTCGAAGTAGCCGGTCAGCGCCTTCTCGGAGAGCGCCTCCACCGTCGCCGGGATCCCCAGGATGGGCCGCCCGAGCGGGTGCCCTCGCCAGTACTGCTCGGTGAGGATCTCGTGGACCAGATCGTCGGGGGTGTCCTCGACCATCTTGATCTCTTCGAGAATCACCTTCTTCTCCTTCTCGATGTCGTCGGGCGCGAAGCGCGGCCGCCGGACGATGTCGGAGAGGAGGTCGACGGCCTTCGGCAGGTGCTCATCGAGCACCTTGATGTAGTAGCCGGCGTATTCCTTGGAGGTGAACGCGTCGAGGTGCCCGCCGATGGAGTCGATCTCCTGGGCGATGTCTTCGGCCGACCGGTTCTCCGTCCCCTTGAAGAGCATGTGCTCGACGAAGTGGGCGATGCCGCTGCGGGCGTCGCTTTCGTGGCGGGAACCGCGCGTCAGCCAGACGCCGATCGACACGCTCCGCACGTGCGGCATCGCCTCGGTGACGAGGCGGAGGCCGGTAGGGTGGAGCTCGCGGCGAATCATGAATTCGGAATTCTATACCCGCCGTCGCAGCCTCGTCCCATGAGCTGGCCGGGTGCGCCGATCGGGGCTCGGCGTGATAGCATGGGAGATTGTCTAAGCACTTGAGCGCTTGAGACTTAGGTCGTGACCTCCGCATCCCAGCCATCCGCCCGCCTGGACATCGCCGGCCTCGAGTTGCCGGAGCTCGAAGCGCGTCTCGTCGAGCTGGGCGCGCCGCGCTATCACGCGCGACAGATCTTCGCCTGGGTCCATCGCCGCGGCGTCACCGACTTCGCCGCGATGTCGGACCTGCCCAAGGCGCTGCGGGCGCAGGTGGCCGAGGCCTGGACGGTCGAGACCCCGACCCTCGTCCGCAAGGACGTCTCGACCGACGGAACCATCAAATATCTCTTCGAGCTGGCGGACGGAGCCCGCATCGAGAGCGTGTTCATTCCGGACACGCCGGCGCAGACGTTCTGCATCTCGACCCAGGTCGGCTGCGCGATGGCCTGCGCCTTCTGCCTGACCGGCAAGATGGGGCTGACCCGCCACCTGACCGCCGGCGAAATCGCCGCCCAGGTGCGGGTGCTCGCCCACGATCTGGGCCTCGCCGGCCCCGACACCGCCTTCAACGTCGTCGTGATGGGGATGGGCGAACCGCTGCACAACTACGACGCCACGATGGCCGCCCTGCGCATCGTCGGCGACAAGGCCGGACTGGCCGTGCCGGCCCGCCGCATCACGCTGTCCACCGTCGGCGTCGTACCGGGCATCGACAAGCTGGGGCGCGAGCCGTTCATGCCCAACCTCGCGATCTCGCTCCACGCGTCGCACGAGGATCAGCGTGACGCCCTCGTGCCGATCAACCGCAAATACGACCTCGAGGCCCTGATCGACGCGTGCAAGCGCTTCCCGGTCACGCGCCGCAGCCGCATCACCTTCGAGTACGTGCTGCTGAAGGGCGTCAACGACACGCCGGAGGACGCCCGCCGGCTGGTCAAGCTGCTCGACGGCATCAAGGGCAAGATCAACCTGTTGCCGCTGAACGCGGCCCCCGGCATTCCCTTCGAGCGCCCCGAGGACGACCGCGTCGACGCCTTCGCGAAAATCCTCGCCGACAAGGGCCTCACCGTGTCGGTGCGCAAGAGCCGCGGCCGCGACATCCGTGCCGCGTGTGGTCAGCTGATCGTCGATGAAGGCATCCTCGGCGCGCGCGCGCCGCGCTCGACCGCCCAGAGCCTGGCAGAGCGGCTGTAGCGCTCACGGATAGTGGTCGATGGCGATGCCGACACGATAGCGGCCCGCCAGCGCCACGAGATCCGGAGGCAAGTAGTCGCATTGCAGCGGAAACTCCTCGACGTCCAGCCGGGAGATGCCGAAGCACAGCCAGTGCTCCACGCCAGGTGTCTGCGCGATCGCCTCCAGCACGGGCTGCCACCGGGCCAGTGAAAGGAACGCGATGGCGTCCTGGATCTGTCCCTTGAAATCCTCGAAGTCACGATCGCTCACTGGGAGCCAGAACCTGGATTGCGTGTATACCTCGGCACGCCGCGGAATCGGCTCGCCGCGGCGGAACATCCCCTCCGGCTCGATCTCGAATCGCGCCAGGAATCGGTCGACGTCGAAGTCGTCACCGCTCACGATCAACGAACACCCCATGCGTCATTCTCCGCTACCGCTCACCAGGCCGGGCCGTTGCGGCCACCGAATTAGCTAAACTAGCTAACGTGGTGCGGGTCAACATGCACGAGGCCAAGTCGCGCCTCTCGGAACTCGTGCGAGCCGTCGAGGAGCGCAACGAGACCGTGGTCCTCTGCCGGGATGGAGTCGCGGTGGCCGAGATTCGCCGCCGTCCGGCTCGCCGGCGGCTGCGTGATCTCGCTCCAGATCCCCGGTTCCTTGTGACGTTCGCGCCGGGGTACGACCCGGCCGAGCCACTCACTGACGAAGAGTGGCCGGAACAGTGAACGTCGTTCTCGATACCTGCGCCCTCCTGGCGCTGGCGGCCGGGACTCTCTCCGCCGGCGGCAGCTGCCGGAGATCCACCGGGACCCGTTCGACCGCGTGATCGTGGCCCGCGCACGAGACGCGACCATCCTCACGTCCGACGAACGGATACGCCAGTATCCGGGCGTGACGGTTCGCTGGTAGGCGAGGAAGCCCCGCTTGGGAGTTGGGAGTTGGAAGTTGGAAGTTCGCGCAGCGTGACCATCTACGGCATCCGCAACTGCGACACGATGAAGAAGGCGCGGGCCTGGCTCGATGCCCGCGGTGTGTCCTACGCGTTCCACGACTACGCGGTGTCGGGCGTTGAACGCGCGCAGCTCGAACAGTGGGCGCGGGACGTCGGCTGGGAGCGGCTGTGCAACCGCGCCGGCACGACGTTCCGCAAGCTGCCCGAGGCCGAAACGCGCGACCTGAACGAAGCGAAGGCGCTCGACCTCATGGTCGCCAAACCGTCGATGATCAAGCGGCCGGTTCTCACCATTGGTAGCGGCCGCGACGCACGCATCCTGGTCGGCTTCTCGCCGGACGCCTACGCCGCCGCATTGTCCGACCCGCGCTAGTCACCTGACGCTGGCGCGGGGCCCGGACTCGCACGGGTGACAGCGACTCGGGGGCACGCCCGCCGTGCGATCATCGATGCCTTGCCACAAACCGACTGGCTCGCGCGTTCTTGGATCGTGAACGCACTGGACACGACCGGGCTGCCCGCCGCCGCGACCATCACGGGCGATCGCCTCGACGAGCTGTTCCGCGGCCACTACAGCCGGCTGGCGCGCGTCGTCGGCCGGATCGTGCAGGACCAGGCCCGCGCGGAGGAAATCGCTGCCGACGTCTTTCTCCGATGGCAGCGCTATCCGTCCGCGCACGGCCAAGGCGCCGAAGGCTGGCTCTATCGCACGGCGGTACGCCAGGCCCTCGACACGTGGCGGCGGGCCCAGCGCTGGACGCGGGTCGAGCGCGTGCTCGCCCACCTCGGCGTGGCGCCGCGGACACCCGCGGATCTGCACGCCGGCGCCGAGGAGCGCCGGCAGGTCCGCGCGGTGCTCGCCGCGCTGAAGCGGCGTGACGCCACACTCCTGCTGTTGTGGACCGAAGAAGTGAGCTACGCCGACATGGCGTCGGCGGTCGGCGTGCAGGCCACGTCGGTCGGCAGCCTGCTCCGTCGTGCCCAGGATGCGTTCCGGAAGGAATACGAGGCCCGTTATGGACAGCCATCCTGATACCGCTCAGTGGACCACCGATCGACTCGCCGCGGTGGCGCCGACCTGGGAACCCGATGCGATCCGCGCGCGAACGCTGGTTCGCCCGCGTCCGACGGCCCGCCCGCGGTCGAGCACGACACCGCGACGCGGGCTCTATGCGGTCGCGGCAGCAACCGCGGCGCTGATCGTGGCGTTCGTCAGCCCCTCCGGGCGCGCGCTGGCGCAGGACCTCTGGTACCGCTGGTTCGTGACCCGGGTCGCCGTCGTGCGCGTCGATCTCTCGAAGGTCCCCCTCGACACGAGCATCCGGACCGACGGACTGCAGCAGACCGTCTCGTCGCTCGCGGAGGCCGCGGCGAAGGCCGGCTTCACCCCCGCGCTGCCGCCACCCGACGTCGCCGGCGGCGCGCCGGTCCTGAGCATCGTCGGCCGCATCGACATGACGCAGCGGATCCACACCCGGGCGCTCACGGACGCCCTCCGGCGCGAAGGTGCCACCGACGTCGACGTGCCGGCCGAGTGGGACGGCACGACGCTGCGGGCGGTCATCGGGCCGCTGATCGCGGCCAGCTATCCGGGCGATGTCGAGGTGCTGCAGACGGTGCCGATTCGTTTGGAGATGCCGGCGGCGTTCCCGCTCGAGCGATTCGCCGAAATCGCCTTCCGCGCTGGCGGCCTCTCGAGAGCGGAAGCCCGACAACTGGCGATTGAGTACGCGCGGCAGCCAGCCTGGCTCCTCGACGTCCCGGTGGACGAAGCCGTCATCTTCG
>JBDSLU010000079.1:0-5659 GCA_039916225.1 Vicinamibacteraceae bacterium | reverse complement strand
GCGCCTGACGCGCTCAGGCGGGGGGAGGACCGGTGGAATCCCTGACCACCAGCTCCGGCTCGATGATGAACTCCCGCGTCGGCGGCACGTCGTCCGACATGAGGCACTCGCAGATCGTGCGCCCGATCTCGTCACGGGGGACGTGCATCGTGGTGAGCGCCGGCACCGCGAACTGCGACAGCGCCACGTTGTCGAAGCCGGTCACTGAGACGTCCTCGGGGACGCGGCGGCCGCGGCCGCGAAGCTCGCGGAGGACTCCGACAGCCATCACGTCGTTCACGCACACCAGCGCCGTCGAGGCCGGATGGCGATCGAGCGCGAGACGGGCCGCGCGTCGGCCTCCCTCGAGCGTGTCGGCGTCAGCGACCGTCGCGACCTCGAGATCGGGGTAGCGGCTGACGGCGCTGCTGACGGCCTGCAGGCGCTCACGAATCGGCCCGAGGCTGGCGTGGTGGCCGACGCAGACGATCCGGCGATGTCCGAGGCTGTAGAGGTAGGACGCCAGTTTCTCCATGCCGCTGCGGTAGTCGACGCGGATATTGGTGACGTTGTGGTGCGCGGTGCCGATGCCGTAGAAGACGACCGGGACCGCCTGGCCGCTCAGTTCCTCGATCAGCTCGGCGTCCATCTCCGACACGATCGCGGCCAAGCCCGCCAGCCGATGTCCGGCCATCAGCCGGATGCTCGAGATCAGGCGCTCCGAGCTGTAGTCCGTATTGGCCAGGATCACGTCGTAGCCGCCAGCGCGAGCAGTCGCCTCGACCGCCTTGTAGACATCGAGAAAGAACGGATTCTCGATGTTCGAGACGATGACGCCGATGCTGCGGCTGCGGGCGCCGGCCAGGACGCGCGCATGCAGGTTGGGGCTGTACTTCAGCTCCTCGGCGGCCTTGAGGACGCGGTTGCGGGTCGAGCTCTTGGCACCCGCGGTGTCGTTGAGGACGCGCGAGGCGGTGGCCGTCGACACGCCCGCGCGGCGCGCCACCTCTCGCAGGGTCATGCCGTCATCTTCTCACGCGGTCAGCGGGCGTCTCGACCAGCCCCAAGGCCGCGTGGTGAGGGTGACACTCGCTCGCCAACATCGTGGCGCATCGACGCAGGGTGATTGATGTAAACGTTCGCGAGAGGTATTTTCACCGTTTTTATGGGTGTATTGTCATCAATTGACGCCACAACATGAAAACGCATACAGTTTGCCGATGCTCGGCGAGCGCGGCGGCCCCTCCCTCCCGCCCGTAGACGGTACGCCGGCCTCACGCGATGTCGTTGCCCGCCAGCCTCGGTCGGCAGTCGGAATCAGAGACATCGCGCAGCGCCTTGGCGTGTCCGTCGGCACCGTGGATCGCGCGCTCCACGACAAGCCGGGCGTCAATCCCGACACCCGCGCGCGCGTCCTCGCCGCCGCCCAGGCTCTCAGCTACCGGCCCAATCTCGCAGCGAGCTACCTGCGGTCCCGTCGGTCACAGCAGATCGCCGTTCATCTGCCAGCGGGCGACTCGCTCTTCATGCAGACGCTGCGCGACGGCATTCGGGAAGGCGCCGCGCCGTTCGCCCCATCCTTGGCGCTCGAGTTCCGCACCTACGCCTCCGCTGAAGAGCAGGCCCTGCTGCTATCGCCGCGCGCGTTGAGCGGCAGTGCCGGACTGATCGTGGTCCCGGGTAGCTCGAAGGCGATCGCCGCGCGGCTCGAGGATGTCGCCGGGCCCACCCTGCCGATCGCCACGGTCGTCGACGCCGTACCCGGTCGCCCCCGGCTGCTGTCGGTCTTTGCCGACCCTCTCAGCGTCGGGGCCCTCGCTGGCGAGTTGATGGCGCGCTTCGTACCGGGCCGCGGCCAGGTCGCCATCATCGGCTCGCCGACGGTCAGCCGGACGCACGCCGAGCATGTGCGCGGTTTCATGGCGAGCCTCTCGAGGCTGAGCTCGCGCCTCACGCTCGCGGCCGTCGTCGACTCACACGTCGACGAGCGGGAGACACATCGGCGCGTCCGCGAACTGCTGCATGCGCACCCACGACTGAAGGGCCTGTACATCAGCACCAACGACGCCGTGCCCGTGCTCCGGGCCGCCGGGCACGAAGGCCGCCTGGTGGACCTCGTCGTGGTCGCCACCGACCTCGCGCCAGAGCTCTTCCCCTGGATCCGCAGCGGCAAGGTCGCCGCCACCATCTATCAGCGGCCCCTCACCCAGGGGCAGACTGCGGTCCAGCTGCTGCATCGCTACCTGCAGACGCGGCAGCTGCCGACGCCGTGCCGGCAGATCCTCGCGCCGTACGTCGTCATGAGCAGCAATTTGAACCTCATGCTCCAGCGCCTGGACATCGCCCGCGCAGCGGCGCTTCCCCACGAATTGACGGAAGCGGCCGCTGCGGTGGCGGGCTGATTCGCCTCAGCGGAAGAGCCGCGGCGCGAAGTCGCGCAGGTCACGGCGCCAGGTCTGCCACTCGTGGTCCGTGTCAGGCGACTCGTAATACACGTGCTCGATCCCGGCATCCGTGAGTGCCTTGTGGAAGCCGCGGATGCCCTCGCGCATCCGCTCCGGCTCCGCCGTTCCGATGCCCAGCCAGAGCAGTTTCACCTTCTTGGCGAACGCTTTCGGATCGGCGAAGGCGCCGTTGAAGTCCGCCTTCGGATCGAGGGGCCGGCCGTTGAGGCCGCCGGCGCCGCTGAAGCCGCCGATGTGCGAGAACAGGTCCAGACGGTTCAACGTGATCTGGAAGGTCTGGAAGCCGCCCATCGAGAGGCCGGCCATGGCCCGGTGCTCGCGGGTGGCGATCGTTCTGAAGGTGGAGTCGACGAACGGGATGAGAGCATCGGTGACGTCGGCCTGGAAGGTCGAGGCCATCTCCTGCATCGTCCGCTGGCGCGCCTCCTGCGTCGCCGGGGCCGGTCCGCCCGGCGGGTTGACGACGGCCTGGCCGGCCCGGCGTGCGTAGCCGTAGGCCATCACCACGATCATCGGCTTGACCTTGCTCTCGGCGAGCAGGTTGTCGAGGATGAAGTTGGCCCGCCCCTGACGGATCCAGCCGGTCTCGTCCTCGCCGCCGCCGTGCTGCAGGTAGAGGACCGGATAGCGCGTCTTCCCCTGCGTGTCGTAGCCGGGCGGCAGGTAGACGACCGCGTGCCGCCAGGTGCCTGTCGGTTTCGATGAGTACCAGACCTCGCGGACCTGTCCGTGCGGGACGTCCTTGATCGCGTAGTAGTCAGCCCCGGCCTCCGGCACTTCGACGGCACTGGCGTGCTTGCTGCCGCCGAAGAACGCGTGGCTGCCAGGATCGGCGAACTCCGCCCCGTCCACGATGATCGTGTAGTAGTGCAGGCCGGGCACGAGCGGCGGCGTGATCACCGTCCAGAACCCGTCGGCCTGCTTCTCCATGTCGACCTTGGGCCCACTCCAGAAGTTGAGTCTGGCCTTGGCGGCGTCGGGCGCCTTGATGCGGACCTCGACGCGTCCGGTCGCGTCGACGCGCGGATACTCCGCACCCCAGACGTTGGTCTCTGCCGGCTTGAACTCACCTTGCGGTTGCGCCGACGCCACTGCTGCCATCGCGAGCAGCGCCAGAGCCATCCCGATCGTTCTCTTCATGTGCACCTCGAAAGGCGCAGCCCCAACGGGGCCGCGTATACGCTTTCAGCCGACTTTCTACAGCCAGCACAGAGCGCATAATGGCACGGACTCTGCGATGATGTATGCGTTTCCATACAACGTGCTTCCGCGGCCCTCGACGGCGCGGTGGTTGGCCGCTGCACCTTACCCAGGTCCAGCGCGAGGACAGGAGGGCTCAGTGACACGACGCACGTCAGTCCGGATAGGAATCGCAGTGCTCGCAGCCATGTTGTCGGGTGAGACGACTGCGGCGGCCCAGGAGGTCGGCGCGCGCCCAACCACGGCCGCCGTCGTCTCACCCGACGTCGCGGCCGACCGCCGCGTCACGTTCCGCCTGGCGGCGCGCGATGCGAAGGCCGTGACCGTCTCTGGAGATTTCGGGGCCGACACCGAGCTGCGCAAGGGCGATGACGGCGTGTGGAGCGCGACCATCGGGCCCCTCGATCCCGAGATGTACGTTTACTACTTCACCGCCGACGGCGTCCGGCTGACGGATCCGAACAACCCGCAGGTGAAGGTGGGGTACGTCACCACGACCACGACCAGCCTGCTGACGGTCCCGGGTCCGCAACCCGCGTTCTACGACGTCCAGGACGTGTCCCACGGCGAGATTCGAACGCTCCTCTACCGGTCCAGGTCCAACGGCGTGACCCGCGAGCTGAACGTATACGTGCCGCCGGGCTACGATCAGGCGCGCAGGCGCCGATACCCCGTGCTCTACCTCCTGCACGGCTTCGCCAACGATCACCACTCGTGGCACCGCTACGGGCGCGCCAACGACATCCTCGACAACCTGCTGGCCAAGGGTTCGATCGCGCCGTTCCTCGTCGTGATGCCGCTCGGCTACGGTGGCGCCCACGTCAACGGCGACGGAACCGGCATCGCGCCCGACACCTCAGGCACTCGCGGCGACCCAGCGCTCTACGAGCGCGATCTCCTCGAGGACATCATCCCGATGATTGACTCCAAGTACCGGACGATTGCCGATCGCACGCACCGGGCGATCGTGGGTTTCTCGATGGGCGGCGGGCAGGCCGGGCGCTACGGCCTGCGCCATCTCGAGACCTTCAGCACCGTCGGCATCATGAGCGCCGGACTGGGGGGCGGCGGAAACGCCGCGGCGCCGGGGGGCGATCCGATCGCCGCGCTGGCCGCTGACCCGGCCTCCGCCAATAAGCGGCTCGACCTGCTCTGGATCGCGTGCGGCAAGGACGACGCGGCGATGAAGGGAGCCAGAACGCTGCACGATGCTCTTCAGAAAGCTGGGGTCGAGCACACGTTTCTCGAGACGGAGGGCGCCCACCATTGGCGTGTGTGGCGCCGCTACTTGCGAGACCTTGCGCCGCTGCTCTTCAAATAGCGCCGCCGGCACCAGGCTGTTGTCGTTTCGGCACCCATTTCTCGCTGAAGGTACTGAGGGCTTGGCGACCCACGTCGTTGAGCGGTCGGTCGACCGCGTCGATGCCCTCGGGAGGTTCTGCGATGCGAGGGTTCATCTTCGTCGTTCTGTGCCTGCTGGTGCAGCCGCGCTCGACGTCCGCCGACGTGACGAGCGTCACCGTGACGTCTCGAACGACGGTGGCAGGTGGGCAGGCCTTCGGGGCCACGGGGGCTTACGAAAGGCTGGTCGGCCGTATCGCGTTCGCGCTGGATCCTGACGATCCTCACAACGCGGGCATCGTCGATCTGGGGCGCGCGCCACGTGATCCCGACGGCCGTGTGCACTTCTCGTCCGACCTCTACGTGCTTCGCCCGACGGACCCGTCGAAGGGCAACGGCGTGCTGCTGTTCGAAGTCTCGAACCGTGGTCGTCGCAGCTTGCTGGGACGATTCAATCGGGCCGCACCGAGCGGCGATCCGACCACCGACGGTGATGTCGGCGATGGCTTGCTGATGCGCGACGGCTACACGATGGTGTGGATCGGATGGGAGATCGACGTCCCGGCTCCGCTGCTCCGGATCGAGGCCCCGCCGGCACGGCTGCCGGCGGAGTCCGACGATCGGCTCAGCGTCGAGATCATGCTCAATCAGCAGGCGACCGAGGCGTTCCTCGT
>JBDSLU010000078.1:0-7403 GCA_039916225.1 Vicinamibacteraceae bacterium | reverse complement strand
GGTGGCGGGCCCGCCACGTCTCGATGGCGCGGCCGAGGCCGAGCGCGCGCAAACGCGGGATCCAGCGATCGTCGAGCTGCGGCCGCGGCCGCTGCAGCTCGTCGTAGGCGTAGGCCCGCATCCGCAGCAGGTTGGTGATGACCCCGTCGTGGCCGCCGGGCATCCGCGCCCGCACGAGGGTGAGGAAGTAGGCCGCCACGACGGCGATCGCCGACGCCACCCAGCCCTCGGCCGGCAGCGGCCGGTTCGGGATCAGCAGCGCGGTCAACTGCATGGCGTAGAGCAGCACCAGCGTGACCAGCAGCCCGCGCACCGGGCGGCCCGGATACCACCAGCCGGTCGGCCAGGCGTTGACCAGGGCGACGGTGAAGAACGCCCAGATGCCCAGGATCGGGGCGACGTCGAACAGCGGGCCGATGTTCTTGAACACGCCAATCAGCCCGCCGACGAACAGCAGCATCAGGCCGATTCGCGGCGGAGACCACCGCGAGCCGGGCGACATCGAGTCCAGCGAACGGCCGGCCTTGAGCGTCTTGGCGTCGTGGACCCGCCGGTCGACGATGTCGCCGGGCCGGTAATCGCGGCCGGCGTGGCGCTGCCGATGCGACTCGGTGGTCAGCTCGCGGGCGCTGCCGAAGATGTCGTCGAGGACGTCGCGCTCGAACGCGGTGAGGCTGGCGTCCGCCGCGACGCGGCGCATGTGCAGCCGCATCGGCGCCTCGTCGTTCGCCCCGTCGAAGGTGTGTCCGGCCGGCCGATCGACGCGGATGCCGATCGCCGCTTCGCCGGCGAGGCGGGCCAGGATGTCGGCGACGGCCGGGGGCGTGTCGTCGAGAAAGTAGGCGATCTCTTCCGGCGACCGGGCCAGGAAACGCGTCTCGACGAAGGTGCGATCGATCGGCGGACCACGGCGGCTTCGAGCCGCGACGACGACGAGCCCCCACCCGAGGACTCCGATGACCGGCAGGGCCAGCATCGACGCGAGGCGCATCGCCGCCGGTCCGGTCGTGGCCTGGGCCGGGAACCCCGGGCCGAGATAGTCGAAGATCCGGGCGGTCCGAAAGGCGCCATGGCTCGGCTCGCCGATGTCGGTCTTCGGCGCGATGTCCCGCCACGCCGTGTCGTACTCGAGGCGGTAGTCGATCTGGCGGAACGTGTGACCCGGTCCTTCGCGATCGGGCAGCAGGACATCGTGGTCGAAGCGGTAGCGCGTCGCCAGCGACGGCCACGCCCGCCGCCAGTCGGCGACGATGTGGCCGGCCCGCTCCCACGGAAAGAACAGCTCCTGCTCGGCGGGGGCGCGCGAGCCGGGACCGGCGGCGATCGCCCACGACGGCGTCACCGCCCCGAGCAGTTCGTACTCGAAGCGGTACTGCAGGGCGACGCGCTCACCGAGCGGCGGAATCGAGACGTAGGCATGGCCGCGGGGGTAGTAGGCGTACTCGTCGGGTCCGGTCACGGTCTCGACCAGCTTCAGCCGGTGCGGCTCGTGGTCCGGCCCGATCCGGGTCACGGCGGTGAGGCGGACATCCTGATCGGCTCCGCGACCGAAGTCGTGGAACACGCTCCGGCCGGTCGTCTCGAAGACGATGTCGTGGGTCTCGACGACGGTGGCGCGCCCGTCGTTGGCGAGCTTCGTCTTGACGTCGATCAGCTTCCACTCGTCGGCGTGGAGCGGCACCGCCGCGGCCAGAGCGAGCGCGGCAGCGAGCACGGAGGCGCTCGGACGCATGCGGCATCATGTCATAGCGACCGGGGCCGGCCGCCTCGACACCCGGCCGGCTTCCGGGCTCGAGATACCCGCGCAAGAAACGGAATGCGGCGCGACGAGGCCGTCGGCTACGCTGACGTCATGCCGCGCGCAGCCACCATCCCGGACGCCACCTGGCGAGCCATCGAAGGGCGGGATGCGCGCGCCGACGGACAGTTCCTCTACGGCGTCAGCAGCACGAAGATTTTCTGCCGCCCATCGTGCCCGTCGCGCCGGCCGCGCCGCGATCGGGTGCGGCTGTTCCGAACCAGCGTCGACGCCGAGGCCGCCGGCTTCCGCGCCTGCCGGCGTTGTCAGCCGATCGGAACGCCGGCCCCGTCGGCCACGGCGCGTGCGGTCGAGCGCGCCCGCCGGCTGATCGACGCGCACGTCGACGCCGATCGCGACGGGCGGCTGACGCTGGCCGCCCTTGGCGCCGCCTGCGGCATCAGCCCGTTCCACTTGCAGCGCGCGTTCCAGCGGACCTTCGGCGCCTCGCCGAAGGCCTACGCCGACGAGCGGCGGGCGGCGCGCCTGCGATCCCGCCTGAAGGAAGGAGTGCCCGTGACCACCGCCACCTACGACGTAGGCTATGGATCGAGCCGTGCCGTCTACGAACAAGCCGGCCGGCATCTCGGGATGACGCCCGGCGCCTATCGCCGCGGCGGCGCCGGCGAGCGCATCCGCGCCGTCGTGACGCCGACGCCGTTCGGCCAGCTCCTCGTCGCCGCCACCGCCCGCGGCGTGTGCCGGGTGATGCTCGGCGACGACCCGGAGACGCTCCAGGCCGACCTCGCCGCCGAGTTCCCGCACGCCGATCTGGCTCCAGCGGATGCCGTGTTGCGCGGCCACGTCGCGGCCATCCGCCGGCAGCTCGCCACCGCGGAGGGCGATGCGCCGCCGGTCGACGTCGGCGGCACGCCGTTCGAGCAGCAGGTCTGGCGGGCGCTCCGGGCGATTCCCTATGGGCAAGTCCGCTCCTATCAGCAGGTCGCCCAGGCGATCGGGCGACCGACCGCCGTCCGGGCCGTGGCGCGAGCGTGCGCGGCCAACCCGGTCGCGCTGGTCGTGCCGTGCCATCGCGTCGTGCGCGCCGACGGCACGTCGGGCGGTTACCGCTGGGGCGCCGACCGCAAGACCGCGCTGCTCGAGCACGAGCGGGCGCGGCCGGGCGGAGCGGATCGGCCGCCGGCCGGCCGGCGCGCCGGGCGACGCGTCTGAGAGTGGTAGATTGGGCGGGGGCGCCGCGCCAGCCGGTCCCGCCATCGAGCCACTCATGAAGACCCTGACCCGCCTCGTGTTCGCCGGTATCCTGCTGCTGCCGGGCCTCGCCTCGGCGCAGGACCAGACGCCGGAGCCGGAGGGCAAGAAGATCCCCACCGATTCGGTCGAGATCGCCACCACGGGCTGCCTGAAGGGCCGGGTGTTCACCGCGACCCAGCCGCGCGAGGACTTCATGCGCCGCGGCCCCAATGTCACCGGCCGCAGCTTCCGCCTGAACGGGCCGCGAGCGGTGATCGACGTGGTCAAGACGCACGACGGCGACCTCGTCGAGATCATCGGCCTGGTGCGCAAGAACGACCTCCGCGACAACGCACCCGGCGCGCGCATCGGCAACACCCGCGTCGTCATCGGCGCGCCCCGCTCGGGCGATCCCATGCAGTCGGCGCGGGCGCCGATCTCGGAAGGCATCGCCGTCATGGACGCGACGTCGATCCGGGTCGTCGACGATCGCTGCCCCATCGTCCGCTGAGCGCGCGCCATGCTCGAGATCACGCCGACCTTGTCGCTCGACGAGCGTGAGATCGAGGAGCGCTTCGTCCGCGCTTCCGGCCCGGGCGGCCAGAACGTCAACAAGGTCTCGACCGCCGTCCAGCTGCGCTTCGACGTGCACGCGTCGACGCTGCCCTTCGAGATCAAGACCCGCCTCGTGGCGCTCGCCGGCAAGCGCGTGACTCTCGAAGGCGTGCTGGTCATCGACAGCCGCGAGCACCGCACCCAGGCGATGAACCGCGAGGCGGCGCGCACCCGCCTCATCGCGCTCGTCGAGCAGGCCACGCACCGCCCGAAGTCGCGCCGCGCCACCAAGCCGGGCAAGGGTCAGCGCGAGCAGCGCCTCGGCGAGAAGCGCGTGCGGTCCGAGGTCAAGGCGACGCGCCAGCGCCGTCCGTCCGGCGACGACTGACCGACTCCCCGATCGTCCTTCGGCGTAGACGCCGCTGACGCGGTGCGGGTATTCCTTGCGCGCTCCGGGTCGCTGGCGCCGGCAAGCCGCGCTACGGCTTCCGGAAGCGTCAGAGCAACGGCGCACCCCCGTGCGCCGTCGTACTAGCGAGCCTTCGCGCGTCTTGCGTGACTCGCTGAATTGCGCCTCGCTGCGTCGGCTGGCTCTAGTCGCGCTCCAGGAACACCCGCACCGCGGACCCTGGCGGCGTCCTGAGCGGAGAGACCGGTCCGCGCCCACAAGCGAGGGCGCCGATTGCGCCGCACTGTTGCGCCCCAGGTTTCATCGCGCGCGGTCTGCCACGCACGCAGGCTACGCGGTATCGCTATTTGCCGAGCGCGCGGATCAAGTCCTCGGCAGTGTCCTGGAGCGTGCGCTTGCCATCCATATAGGCGGGCCAGGTCTTCTTGAGCGCATCGCGAAGTTCACCGCTGAAGAGGCTCAGCGCATACAGATATGGCGTGTAGGGCGGCTCGCCAGCGTTCTCGAGGACCCGACGCACGGCTTCACCCGTCATGAAAAAGTGCACAGGGTGAGCGAGGTCGCCGGGAGCGCGGCCGCCGACGTTGCGTGCCGCCGCCTCGAGCGCTTCGCGCAGCGGTGTGTCGCGGCCCGTCAGGAAATGAGAGGCCTCATGAAACACGACCTCCAGGGCCGCTCGGTCCTGATTGCCGGGATTCGCGCTCGACACCAATATGTGGAGTCCCGGAGGACGCAGGTTGAGTGAATCTGCACCGGCATGAGAGACGGTTTCTACCACGTCCACTCGAAAGGGCAAGCCGGCCCACTGCGTCCCGTAGAGTTCCGATAGTCGCTGTCCAAGCGTCTTCTCGTGACGCGCAAGCAGGGGAAGGACGTTGCCGATCCAGTGGCGATTGGCGGCGTCCTGAGCGGACCATCGACAGCGTTCGTAGGCCGGCGCTGCCGCGCCACGAAAGCCGCCGATGATCTCGAGGAACCGCTGGTCCGTGGCGTTTGTCAACGCCTCCTTCTTCACGACCCCCGCAAGTTCAAGCCGGGGGAGAGATTGCTCGCGATCGGTGAATTGGCCGGGCGAGACGACCTCGGCGTAGTAGTCGACCGCACGATTCCATGCCGCGCGCTCGGCTACCGAGAGTTCGTCGAAACAGGCCTTTTCAGCCCCCGAGCGAAAGAGCTCCGCCGTTTTCGAACGCCGCGCCCTGCCAGCGGCAATGAGACCGTCACTGAGGTTGGTGGCGAAATCGCTGTAGAACGCGAAGCGGGTCGTCGTCGCGACAGCCGGGCGACCCGACGGCTGGGCCAAGCCAGCGCTCGGGGCTATCAGCACTACGGCCGTCGCCAGAACGATTGCCGTGGCGCGAGGCCCAAGCAAGTTCATCCGTTACCCTCGCCGTTCCAGAGCGTCGTGACCGCGCTGAATGTGTCCTGCGATGAAAGATATACCCGACACGACCGACCTCGTCGGTGGTTTTGTCGGCAACCTTCCCGAGTAGGGAAGGCGATTCGAATCGCTGCGAGAAGCACTTCGGGGGCTTCTGGAAGCACAGAGGCGCTCGGCCGATTCCGCCTAGTCGCCCTGTCGGCACCTCTCTGAGGACGGCTGGAGAAGCCTGGCGCTGGTCGCTGGTTGCTTGGAGACGCACTGCTGCCGGCAGGGACGTGCTGGGACAGCGGTGCGGGTGTTCCTGCGGCCCTCGTATGGAGCAGGCCGTCGCAGCGCGGCGCCAGCCGCGTCTCGCAAGACGCGCGGAGGCAGTCAATCACGAGGTCGCGCGGGGGCGCGACCTTGATCTGACGCTGACTGCGGCCGGAGCGCGGCTTGCCGGCTTGCGGAACGCATGGGGGCGAACGCGACCGTCGCCGGCGTTCGCGCTGATGTGCGAGCGCCGCAGGAATACCGGCACCGCATCGGGCGCCCTACGCACGGCCGAGACTACGGCAGGACGCCCGCGCTGGGCCGGGCGTTGGCGCCGCGCGGCGGCGCGTGGCCAGGCTCGTACATGTCGCGCCACGACAGGCCGACCTTTTCGCGCAGGCCGAAGCAGTACTCTCCGGCGGAAGTATCGACCGCACAACGGCCCAGGGTGAACTTCGCGCCGGCGGCCTTGGCCTTGCGCACGAAGGCCTCGCCGGGCAGTTGCAGCGCCCCGTTGATCTCGATGGCGACGCGATGCGTGACCAGCGCGTCGATCAGCTGCTGCTGTCGCGCTTCGTTCCAGATCGCGTCGCGCTGCCCGACGAACGTGGCGGGCAGGAACAGCGGCGCACCGTAGATATCGATCGGCTCCCGCGTGATCGCGGAGATGGTCGCGGCGAGGACGGCGTCGCCGTAGGCCTGCGGATCGGTGGACGCGGTCGTCTTGGGCAGCCGGGCGATCAGCGTTTCGCCGTCGAGCAGCACGAAGTCGAGGCGCGCCAGCGCCTTCGGCGTGATCGCGTGCGCCCAGCCGCGCTCGTCGGCGCGCAGGCCGAGAAAGAGCGGCTTGCCGCCATAGCGCTTCACCAAGGCGTCGACACCGGCGTCGTCCTTGACGGTGCGTGTCTTGCCGGCCGAGGCCGTGACGCCGACGAAGAGCGCACCGCCGCGTGCCGCGGCGAGGGCCGCCTCGAGCGTGCCGGCGTCCTTGACGTCGAGCGCGCGCAGGTCGACCAGCGGGAAATTGTCGCGGGCCAGGCGATAGCGCGTGGCAAAGGCCGGATCCGGATTCGGGGCGCGGGTCGCCGGCGCCGGCGCCGGCGGCAGCGGGTGCACCGCGATCCGGCGATACTGCACCTGGCTCTTGCCGTCGTGACACTGCAGCGCGAACGTGCCCTTCCCGATCTTCTGCAGCGGTGTCGGCAGCCCGGCGACCTCGCCCTCGGGCTCGAGGTAGTCGACCACCAGCGTGTCGTTGACGTGGATGCGGACGCGCGGCCCCTGCACGCGCAGCTTCAGCGTGAACCACTCGTTGTCGCGGGCCAGCGCCTTGTAGGCGTTGCGGACGCCGTAGAGGCTGCCGGTCTTCTTGTTCTCGATGTAGGTGTCGCCGCTGTCGCCGGGAAAATGCGGCTGGTGGTTGTTCACCTGCATCTCGAAGCCCTGCACCGGCCAGCCGCTGTCCTGCCACGCGGTGTGGAAGTAGACGCCGGAGTTGGCCCCGGTCTGCGTCAGCACCTCGAACTCGGCTTCGAAATCGGTGAACTGGGCCTGCTGGATCGGGCCCATGTAGAACAGGTGTGCCCGGTCGCCACGGCACGAGAGCATGCCGTCCTTGACGCTCCACGACTCCGGATGCTCAGACGCCTTCCAGCCGTTCATCGTCGCGCCGTCGAACAGCGCCTGCCATCCCGGGCGTTCCGGCTTCGCCGCCGCGCCCAGAACACTGCCGCCCGTCAGCGCCAGCGAGACGATGGCCAGGTTCACGATGTGTTGCCGCATGCTCGATGCTCCTTGATCGGGTCCGCCGC
>JBDSLU010000077.1:0-8384 GCA_039916225.1 Vicinamibacteraceae bacterium | reverse complement strand
GGACACGCAATCGCGTGGTCGCCGGCGAACAGCAGGACGCCGATGCGGTCGCGCGGCCGGATCCCGACCACGGCCCGGGCCAGCGCGATCGCCGAGCCCAGCCGATCCGGGGTGCCGTCGCGGGCCCGCATCGACTGCGACACGTCCATCAGCAGCAGCACGTCGAGGCCGGGGCGGACGCCTTCCCGGGCCGGGGTGATGCGCTCGGGCCCGGCCAGCGCGACGACGATCAGCACGAAGGCCAGCGTCCGGAAGACGCCGGGCAGCCAGCGCAGGCGGACGCGCCAGGTCGTCGGGACCGAATCGAACCAGCTGAGAGACGACACTGTCGGCAGCGGCGCGCGCCGCAGGCGGCGGAGCAGCCAGAGCACCGGCGGCGCGGCCAGCAGCACCAGCCAGGCGGGATGCGCGAACTGGACGACATCGACGAGCCACGTGGGCAGCGTCACGAGGCCCTCGCCTTCGGGGGGCGCTGGTTCGCTGCGGTGGCGCCCATCGACTGCACGACGCCGCCGGCTTCGCCGATGGTGGCGGTGTGGCGATGCGGCGTCGGGGCGGTGTTGCCGAAGCGGACGGCGTCCACCGCGGACAGCGATAGCCGCAGCTTGGCGGCGAGGCGCAGGCCTTCGGCGCCGATGCGCGCCAGGTGGCTGGCGAGCTCGGGCGACGGCAGCGACGCCGTCTGGCCCGGGGCGACACGGCCGACGCCGAGCCGCAGGATCTCGGCGGCTCGCGTGTAGGCGGCGCGGGCTTCCTCGGGTGTCCCCGTCGGCGCCTCGCCGATCCGGGCCAGCTCGCGCTGCAGCTGGCGGAAGAAGGCCAGCTGTCGGCGCCGGCGCATCGCGCGCAGCCACCACACGACGAGCGGAACCGAGGCGATGCCGATGACCAGCGACAGGATGCCGCCGATCAGCGCGATGCGTGGCCACGGCGACTGCGGCGGCGGATCCTGGCGGCCGACGGTCGGCCGCAGCGGCATGTCGGCGGTGACGGTCGGGGACGTGATCGTGGCGTTCAGGCCGGTCTCGGCCCAGTAGGCGAGCGTCTGGCCGCCGGCCGCGGTGTAGTCGATGGCGAAGCGCGGCAGCCGCACGTCGCCCTTGTCGAAGGCGGCGAGCGTGA
The DNA here is from genome assembly GCA_039916225.1 of Vicinamibacteraceae bacterium. Classification (GTDB taxonomy): domain Bacteria; phylum Acidobacteriota; class Vicinamibacteria; order Vicinamibacterales; family Vicinamibacteraceae; genus JBDSLU01. The sequence continues at coordinate 7,262 of JBDSLU010000077.1, read as the reverse complement.
CCCGCCAGGTCTGGTGCCACGTGCCGTCGCCCTTCACGATCGGCGTCGAGTCGATCGACAGCACGTCGAACTCGCCGAGCCGCTCCTCGACGCGCGGCTGGATCGATTCGATCGTCGCCGTCGCGTCGATGTCGATGGTCAGTGTCAGACGATCGCCGATGCGGGCGCGGGCCGGCTCGAGCCGGAATTGCGTGACGAAGGGCGCCAGGGCCCGCGCCGCGGGTCGAGTCACGGGCACAGTCACGGGCACAGTCACGGGCAGAGTCGCGGGCAGAGTCGCGGGCAGAGGCGTAGGCAGAGCCCGGGGCTCGGCTTGGCGCTGAGCCCGCGGTTGAGCGCGCGGCGGCGCGGGTGAACCGGCCGACGGGCCCGACCCGGCCTGGAGGGCGAGGATCAGCGAGGCCGCGGCGACGCCGATCATGCGGCGCCTCGGACGCGGCAGATGCTGGCCAGCTGGCCGACGAGCGGACGATCGGTGCGGACCGAGACCGGTACCGCACCGGCGTCGACGAGCCGGGCGCGGATCTCGCTGCGGAGCGCGATCGACCGCTGTGCGTAGGCGGCGCGGACCCGGGCCGAGCCGCTGTCGATCCAGCGCGTCGCCCCGGATTCGGCGTCTTGGATCCGCACCAGGCCAGCGGCCGGCAGCTCGTGCTCGAAGGCACTGGAGATGGTCAGGCCGACGACGGTGTGGCGGCGCACCGCCTCGCGGATCGCCGCGTCCCAGCGCGTGCCGAGAAAGTCCGAGACGATGACGAGGACGCCGGGCGTACGCAGGCTGCGCAAAGCCCGATGGACGCCTTCATCGAGCGCCGTCGTCCGTGCCGCGGCGGGACCGCCTGTCGCGGCAGCGCTCGAAGGTGTCGCGCCCGCGAAGGGCCGTTCCAATCGATGGGCGATGCGGGTGGCGTGGGCGAAGCCGCGGCGCGGCGGGAACGCCAGGCCCTTCTCGCCGGTGACGGCCAGTCCCATGCGCTCGCCGTCGCGGGCGCCGACGAACGCGAACAGCACGGCCAGGGCGGCGGCCGCTTCCCACTTGTCGGGGTGTGGCCCGGTCATCGACGGGCTGGCGTCGAGCACCAGCATCAGCGCCGTCGCGTGCTCCTGCTCGAACAGCTTGAGCATCGGCCGGTTCTGCCGCGCGGTGACGTTCCAATCGACCATGCGGATGTCGTCGCCGTGCTGGTACTCGCGGTAGCCGGCGAAGTTCAAGCCGTGCCCGCGGAAGAGCGAGCGATGGACGCCTGGCGTCGGCACCGAGCCTGGCCGCATGAAGCGGAAGGCCACACGATGGGCGGAAGCGCGTAAGCGGCCGACGTCCATTACGGCGTCCTTGCGATCAACTTCCAATAACCAACTTCCAACTGCCAAGGCACTCCCAACCTCCAACCTCCAACTAGCACGGCGGCGCTGCGATTATCGAGGCTCATTGAGAATTGGGAGTTGGGAGTGCCTTGGAAGTTGGAAGTTGGAAGTTGGAGATTGGAGATTGGAAGTTGGGGTTGGGAGTTGACGGCGCGGTCACGGCACCGGAACCGCAGCCAAAATCTTGGCCACGACCTCGTCCGCCGAGACGTTGTCGGCCTCGGCGTCATAGCTGAGGATCAGGCGGTGGCGCAGCACGTCCATCGCCACCTCCTTGACGTCTTCCGGCAGCACGTAGGCGCGGCCGGCGAGGGCGGCGGTGGCGCGGGCGGCCTGGCTGAAGTGGACCGCGGCGCGCGGCGAGGCGCCGAAGCGAACCAGCGGCGCCACGTCTTTCAGCTTGAAGGCGGCCGGATCGCGCGTCGCCCGCACCAGGTCGAGGACGTAGGAGAGGACGCGCTGATCGGCGAACACGTCGGCGAGCGCCGCGCGCGAGGCGAGCAGTTCCGCCGCGGTGACCACGGCGTCGATCCGCGGCGAGGCCGTTTCGGCGTTCACCTGGCGCGTCAGGATCTCGAGCTCCTCGTCGCGCGACGGGTAGGTGACGCGGACCTGGAACAGGAAGCGATCGAGCTGCGCCTCGGGCAGTGGGAACGTGCCTTCGTGCTCGACCGGATTCTGCGTCGCCAGCACCAGGAACGGCTCGTCGAGGCGGTGCGATTCGTGGCCGATAGTGACCGAGCGTTCCTGCATCGCCTCGAGCAGCGCGCTCTGGACCTTGGCCGGGGCGCGGTTGATCTCGTCGGCCAGCACGATGTTGGCGAAGATCGGGCCCTTGTGGACCGCGAATTCCAGGGTCCTGGGGTTGTAGACCATGGTGCCGATCAGGTCGGCCGGCAGCAGATCCGGCGTGAACTGCAGGCGCTGAAACTTGAGATGGCACGCCTGGGAGAGGGTCTTTACGATCAGCGTCTTGGCCAGGCCGGGCAGGCCCTCGAGCAGTACGTGCCCGCCGGCCAGCAGCGCCACGATGAGGCGATGCACCAGCTGTTGCTGTCCGACGACCTGGCGTGCGATCTGGTCCGAGAGGGCTCGGGCCCAGGGCATCGGCGCCGCGGCGCGGTCGCGCCCCGGTCCTGCGTCACTGCGAACGGTCATGGGTGTGCTGGCTCCTGGCGGGGCGAGAGGTCCCACACGCGGACGGTACGATCGGCGCCGGCCGACACGAGGCGCGTGCCGCCGGGGGCGAAGGCCAGCGCGGTCACGCCGCCTTCGTGGCCCTCGAGCCGTGCCAGCTCGCGGGCGGTGATCACGTCGATGACGCGGATCGACGTGGCGTCGCCGGCGACCGCGAGGGTGCGGCCGTCATCGGCGAGCGCGAAATGGGTGGCGTTGCGGATGGTGCGGAAGGCCACGCCGGTCTCGGGATCCCAGAGCATGACGGCCCGGTTCGGGGACGTGCCGGTCGCGCCGGCCCCGTCGCCGCTGGTCACCAGCAGGCGTCCGGTGCGGGCGAAGGCCACGGCGCGGACGGACGAGCCCGGGCCGTGCGCCACGAACGTGCGGAGTTTCTCGCCGTTCGCCTTCCACAAGGTGAGGGTGCCGTCGCCGCCGCCCGACAGCACCGTCTGGCCGTCCGGCGAGATGGCCAGGGCCGAGGCGTGGTCCGGCGCCTCGACCCGGACGATCCGTCGCCCTTCGTCCAGCCGCCAGACCGAGAAGCCTTTGCTGCGGCCGTCGGCGGTGGTTTCCTGGGCCAGCGCCAGGGTGCCGTCGATGGCGACGGCGCGGAAGACGAGCCCGATGTCGCCGGAGAGCTGGGTCCGCTCGGCGCCGCTGGCGATGTCCCAGACCCGCAGCGAATCGTCCTCGGGCCCGGCCGCCGAGATCGCGGCGGTGCCGTCAGGTGTGAAGGCGACCGTGAGGATGTCGCTCTTCTCGCCGTGTCCGGTGAAGCGCGTGATCGGCTGGCCGTGGGCGATGTCCCAGACGCGGACGGCGCCGTCGCCATGACCTCCACCGGAGAGGGCGCGGGTGCCGTCGCGGGAAACCGCGAGGCTGACCGGGGACGCGGTGTGGCCGGCGAGGGTCCACAGCAGTCGCGCCCCCGCGCTGGTATCGGAAGCCGTGGTCGAGGCCGTCTGGCCGGGCGTGCCTGGGGCCGCCGCCGCGAACGGCGAGCGGCCCATCCAGATCAGCCATCCGCCGACGCCGCTGGCGAGCACCACCACCAGGCCGGCGGCGGCGATCACGTGGCGTCGGTTCATTCGACGACGATGATGAAGCGGTTCGCCTTGAACTTGTCCGGCGCCGTGATGCGCAGGGTCGCCGTCGGCCCACCGACCTCGACCGCGTAGTCGACGCCGGCGTGGAAGATCTCGGGGACCAGCGTCACCTTCTTCACCTTCTTCAGCCCGAGCGAGGCGGCGTCGATGGGAATCTCCTGCGACTCGAGCAGGTTCAGCGACGACATCTGATCGGTCGCCGGGTTCCACTTGCGCATGTTCTTCTCGAGCAGCTTGCTCTTCACCAGCGACTTCTTCGAGCCGACGATGAACTTCAGGGTGTTGGCCTCGACCTCGCGGCGCTGCACTTCGGCGCGCTGCTGCTCGGCGGTCTCGGTCATCGCCTTCAGCTCTTCGGCCGAGCGCGTCAGCGCGGAGTCCTTTTCGACGGTCGCGGTCTTGAGCGCGTCACGCTCCGACGACGTGTCGGCGAGGTCCTTGAGCGCCTTGTCGCGCGATTCCTCGAGCAGCGCCAGCACCTTCTTGGCGTGCTCCTGCGGCGTGATGCTGGCCTTGCCGCGGGTGACCCACGTGCCGAACTGGCCCTTCTGGTAGTAGGTCCAGACGCGGAAGCCGGGCACCAGCGCGTCCTGCAGGTTGATCTGCGAGACGATCTCGTAGGCCTTCTTGGCCGGCACACCCTGCTTGACCAGGAAGTTCATGGCGATGCGGTCGTGCCGATCGCCTCCCTTCGACACCACGCTGGCGGGCAGTTGCGTCTCGAGCGCGTCGAGGCGCGTCTTCATCTGCTGCGCTTCCTTGTCGCGATCGATCAGGTCCTGCAGCAGCGTGCGCAGCCCGGCCTTCTCGGTCTTGATCCGATCGGCGAGCAGGGTGCGCTGTTCGTCGGTCAGCTCGGCGCCGAAGCCGGGCGGCAGCGAGCCGCCGCGCTGCTGATACTTGTTGATCAGCTGGCCCATCTGCTGGTTGGTCGTGGCCTGCTGCTGCTCGAGCTTTTCGTAGGCGACGGCCATCTCGGACAGCGACGTGACCTGCGCGTCGGGAGCCTTGGCAACCTCGGGCTCGGGGGGCGGTGGCGGCTCGGCGGGCTTGTCGGCGGTCTTGTTACAGCCGATCGCAAAGGCCATCGCGGCCAGCGTCAGTCCCAATCGTCGTGCGCTACATCCCCACATCAGCGGTCTCCTCGCTTCGTTGTCTGTCGATTCAGGGCTCTTGCGACGCAGTCACCGGCGTCGCGTCGACGACCGGCGGTGCCGACGTCGGCGGCCCGGACTGGATGCGCTGCCGCACCATGTCGGTGATGCGCTTGACGTCGGTGGCGCCGAGGCCCGCCGTGCTCAGCGTGCCGGCCGCAGCCAGCGCCTTCTGGTACTGCGCACTGGCCTTGCCGGCGTCCTTGCCGACCGCGTACAGATCGCCCAGATCGACGTGGGTCGCGATCAGCTCCTGCCGGACCATCGCGTCGGGCTGCGGGCTGTTGCGATCGAGATAGCTCCACAGGTTCTCGGCGATCTGCAGCGTGCGGGTCGCGCCGGCCCGGTCGCCGAGGGTGCGCCCGGAGACGCCGCCCAGCGACGCCGCCAGCTGCCGGTAGCCCTTGGCCACTTCGGTCAGCAGTTCGCGCTCGGTCGATCCCGAGGCGCGCTGCAGGTCGGTGAGGTACTGCATCCAGGTGCGCAGCAGCACCGCGCGGGCCGCCTGCGCGCCGGTGTCCGAGGTCACTGCCAGCAGGTGATCGACTTCGGCCAGGCGCTGGCCGAGCTGACGCACTTCGGTGAAGCGCTTCTCGGCCTTGGCCAGCCGCGCCTCGGCCGCCTGCTGGGCGACGTTGGCCTGGCGCCACATCCACAGCGCGCCACCGGCGACGAGCAGGAGCAGGCCGGCGGTGACGAGTCCGATGACGCCCGCGGCCGAACCCCCGCTGCGCCGCGTCGGGATCGGGGCGCCGACGTCGCTGCCGCGGACCGGCTTGGCTGCCGGCGCGGGTGACGGCACCGGTGCTGGCGGCGGTTCAGGCGCCGACGGCGGTACGGGGGCAGCCTGCACCGGCCTCGCGATCGGCGGCGGCGCAGGCGGCGCCGCGGCGGCCGGCATGGGCGGCATGGGCGGCGGGGCCGCCGGCATCGGGGGCGGCGGCTGATTGATGGGCACCGGCGGGCCCCAGGCCGGCCGTGTCCCGGAGGAGGCCGGCGATTCCTGGGCGATCGGCACCCGCGGCGACGTGTCCGCGGTGGGGCTGGGGTCGGCCATCGGCGACCGCAGCGTCACGGTGCCCGAGCCGGACCGCGAGCCCGAGTCCGCGCCTGGGCGCGTGCCCGAGCCGGGGGGGCCGGACAGCGCGCGCATTTCCTGCGTGCCGTCGGACTCCACGGGTTCGTGCGGATAGGTGCGATGGCTGCCCGAGCCAGGCACGATCACCGTCGCACTGTCGCGGCGTCCGACGAAGGTTTCGTCTCCGCCGCCGCTCGGGGACGGGCGTCCGACGAAGGTTTCGTCTCCGCCGCCGCCCGGGGAAGGGCGTCCGACGAAGGTCTCGTCGCCGCCAGCGTTCGGGGACGAACGGCGTCCGACGAAGGTCTCGTCGCCGCCGACGTTCGGGGCCGGCGAGATGAACGTGCGCGGGCTTTCCTCGTGCGAGGCGAGCAGGGCGCGGGCCTCGGCGAGGAGCCGCTGATCGCTGCCCAGCCGTGCCGCGAGCAGGGCCTCGCGGGCATCCGGCGGGGCGAAGAGCGCCGCGTCGACCGCGTCACAGAGCTGGCGGTACAGGGCGGGTGACAACCACTCGGTTGCCGCGTCCTCCGGACGATCGTCCTGCTGCGACATGATCGGGGCCTGGCCGGAACTCCGGGTTGCTACTGCACCTTGCGGCGGGTGATGGTCACGAGCTCGTTGCCGCCCATCGCCGTCGAGGCGACGGTCATGCCGACGTACTCGAAGCCCTGGGCGCCGGTGTCCGACAGCTCGCGCTGCATGGTCGACGTCTTGCTGGTCGCCAGCAGTCGATACTCCCAACGGTCCTTGCTGCTCGCGTCGCGGTCCCGTTCCAGAATAACGACCACTTCCTTCCCCCCGAACATCGACGAGAAGACGCTCTGCCCGCGGTATTCGAAGCCCCCGGCGGCGGCTTCCTGCAACTCGCGCTGCATGGTCGAGGTCTTGGTGGTGGCGAGGAGGCGGTACTCGTAGCGCGGGGCGGCGGTGCCGACGCGGGTCATCACGACGACCACTTCGTTGCCGCCGAAAGACGTTTCGCCGCCCATCGTGCCGCCGAACCGGAAGCCGGCGGCAGCGGCGTCCCGCATTTCCTTCTCCATCGTGGAGGTCTTGTTGGTGGCGAGAACCCGATACTCGACCGTCTCGGCGGTCGAGGCGGCGTCTACGGTCGGGCTGGCGAAGAAAGCGACGGCGAGGCAGGCGCCCCGCACGGCGCGGGCGTCGAAAAAGGTCACGACCAAGCTCCTTCCAGGGGCAGACGAGCCGGTCGCATTATGGGCAACCCCCGGGACGGCAGCAAGCTAATTGGGTCCCAAAACGACGACGGGGCCCCGGGCCTGAGCCCGGGACCCCGCCGTGAAACGCCGTGCTGTGCAATCTAGTAGATGCCGCCCGCGTGCCGGCGCCGCGCCGCGCCCAGCGTCGCGACTAGCAGTC
>JBDSLU010000076.1:0-5803 GCA_039916225.1 Vicinamibacteraceae bacterium | reverse complement strand
GCGGTCTTCGTCTGGCGGACGTCGGCCAGGTTCTCGACGTTGAGAAACAGCCGGAGGCGTCCGATGCGCCGCTCGACGAGGCCGCCGAACAGGACGTAGCGGCGACCGACGTCGAGGTAGGGATCGTCGTCGAGGGCCTGACGGCCGGTGTAGTAGGCCTCGACGCCCGCCCGCCCCCAGGCCGCTTCCCAGGCGGCGTTCAACGAGGCGGCGTGGCGCGGCGTCAGCGGCACCTCGTGGCGGCTGCCCGTGTCGAGATCGAGCTCGGTCGCACGCGTGAAGGCGTGCGTCGCCATCAGCCCCAACCGGCCGCGCCGGTAGCGAACCAGGAACTCCGTGCCGTAGGTCCGAACCGGTTCGTGGGCATTCAGCAGGCCGGCCTGATAGGGCGGCGCGCCGATGACGGCGAGCTGTGCCAGGGTCGCGAGCTGGATCGCGTCGTCGACGATCGATCCGAAGACGGTCGCCGAGATCTCGACGGGGCCCCGCGTCCAGCTGACGTCGGCCGACGCCGTTCGAGCCCGCTCGGCCTTCAGCCCCGTGAGTGGCGCCAGCCGGGAGAGCCCGCTGTCGTCCGTCTCCTCGGTGAAGGGTGTCGGCGCGAAGGCGCCGCCGCCGAAGGAGAGACGCGCCGTCCACGCCGCGCTCGGCTTGAGGAGCGCCGAGATTCGCGGACTGACCAGGGTGCCGTACTCGCTGTGCACGTCGACGCGCGCGCTGGCCGAGATCGCCGCCCGAGAGCCGAGGGTCAGGTCGTCCTGCACGAAGACCGCCGGCACCGTGAAGACGTAGTCGAAGCGCGGCAGCGCCGACGATGCGAACCGGTCCTGCTGGAGCGCTGCGCCGAGCACGATCGTGTGCCGTCCGGCCGGCATGGTCAGCGTGCCCTCGCCGAATGCGGTGTGCCGGGTACCGCGCTCCTCGACGTCACCGAATCGATGCCGCTGGCCGTTGCGCGCGTAGGCGGCGCGGACGGCGAACAGACGCCGGCCGGCGACCCAGCGTCCGACCGCGCCGACGTCGGCCCGCAGGGTGTCGAGATTCTGCTCGAACGGGCCGCCATCGGGCGCCACGGCACCCGGCTCGGTGCCGCCCTCGCGGCGCTCGGCGATGAGCCCGCCGGTGACGAACAGCGCGGCGCCGGTGTCCGATTCGAGGCGGACCCGGGGCCGCACGACGCCGCGGGCGAACGCCGGCAGGTCGGACCAGCCGTCGCCGTCGAGATCGCGACGGCGCTGGCCGTGGAACCCGGTGAGCAGCGTCCAGCTGCGGCCGTCGACCGGCGCCGAGGCCATCCACAGGGTGCCGTCGAGTCCCTGCTGCGAGGTGATGTTGACCAGGGCTTCGGTCTCGGCCTCCTGCGGCCGTCGCGAGACGAGGTTGATGATCCCGCCGAGCGCGGCCGGCCCGTAGAGCGCGGACGCCGCGCCCTTGATCACCTCGACCTGGCCGAGGTCGAGCGGCGGCACCTGCAGCAAATTGAGCGAGTCGCCGCCCGCCCCGTAGAGCGGCAGGCCGTCGGCGAGGAGCTGCGCGTAGCGGCCGCGCAGGCCCTGGATGCGCACGTTGGCGGCGCCGAGCGACGGCGCCACCGTCTGCACGCGCAGGCCGGTCGTCTCGCCGAGCAGCATGGCGACCGACCCCGGCGTCATCAGGGCCTTCTCTTCGATCTCCTCGCGATCGATCACCTCGACCCGCAGCGGAAGGTCCTGCAGCCGGCGGTCGGTGCGCGTCGCGCCGACGGTGATCTCTTCCTTGACCTCGGGGATCCCGGCTGGCTCAACCGGCGCCGGCGTGGGCGTTGGCGTCTGCGCCGGCACGGGCGCTGCGGGCGAAGCCGGCGTCGGGGGTGGCGTCTGCGCGAGCAGCAGGAAAAGCGCGAGCGGGGGTCCCACGCCCCGATGCTACAGCGACCCGAGGAAGCGCAGCAGCGCGGCCCGCTCGTCGTCGCCGAGACGATCGTAGCCGGCGCGGGCCCGGGCGGCTTCTTTGCCGTGCCTGAGGATAGCGTCGGCGATGGTCGCCGCCGATCCGTCGTGCAAGAGCGGACGCCGATGCCGCAGCCCCCACAGCGCCGGGGTGCGCATCTCGTCCGGCTCGGCCGACGCCTGGCGGATACCGTCGCCGGTCGCCACGTCGTGCAGCAGCAGATCGGAGAACAGCGCGACGCGCCGCCGGTCGAACAGCGGATGCCGGCTCTCGGCCGTCGTCAGCGAGGCCACGTGGCACGAGGCGCAGCCGACCGCCGCGAAGACGCGGGCTCCTTCGCCCGTGACGGCGTCGCTCGGCGCCGGATCGACCGGCGCCAGAAAGCGCATGAAGCTGGCGAAGTTGTCGATGCCGCGCCGGCGTGTCAACGGATCGGGGATGTCCTCGGTGTCCGGGATCGGATCACAGACGCGCATCCGGGCCGCGTCGACGCCGACAGCCAGCTCGTCGCGGAACAGGTCGTTGGTGATCCCCATCTCGTTGCGATAGGCGTCGGCCGAGAACGCCAGCAGCGTCGCATGCTGCGCCTTCCAGCCGAAGCGGCCGACGCGGCGGTCGCCGGTCCCGCGGTCGACGACGATGGCGGCGCGGCCGCTGACCCCGTCCCGATCGCGATCGTCGGGATCGGCGAGGGCGAGGATCGTCTCGTCGGCGATGGCCTCGACCAGGCCGGCGCCGAACACCGGGATCGGGATCCGCCGGACGATGATGTTGGCGTCGGGCGGGATGATCGGCTGACACCCGTGGCCGGGCAGCGAGAACAGGTGCACCAGCGTTTCGCCAGACGCGTCGAGGCCGAAATACTGGCCGTCGGCGGTGTAGCGTCCGGCCCGGACCTCGGCGATCGCGCTCATCCCGCCGACGGCTGGAACCGAGTGGCAGGCCGCGCAGCTGGTGCCGTTGAAGGCCGGGCCCAGACCTTCCTCGGCGGTCTCGACCTCGAGGAAATCGTCGAGGCCGAGGCGGAACTCCTCGAACTCGGCCGCGCTGACGCCGGGCAGCGGATCGCCGGGCTGGCTGGGTCGCGCCTGAGCCACGACGACACCGGTGGCGGCCAGGACCGCGGCCGCGAGCAGGATGATGCCGCGAGGCGAGGCGGTCATTTCGACTCGCTCGTGCGATCGACGACGACGATCGTGCCGCGCATGAAGCCGTGGCCGGCGCCGCAGATGCGCGAACACTCGAAGGTGTACTTGCCGGCCTTGGCCGGGGTGAAGGTGGCGGTGACCGTGCCGCGGCCGCGCTTCGGCACCTGCACGTTGACGCCTTCGCCCTTGATGCGGAAGCCGTGCGTCGTGTCGTCGCTCTTGAGCACGACGTTGAGGGTGGTGCCGAGCGGAACCGTGATCTCGGACGGCTGGAACGCGAAGCGTTCAGCCGTGACCTCGACGGTCTGCTCCGTGGCCGGGGACGCGGCCGCGGCCGGGGCCTGCTGCGCCGGCGCGGCGTCCTGGGCCCGGGTGGCGGTCGCCACAGCGGTCGCGAGCACCACCGCCATCATCACCATCGCGCGAGTCGTGCGCATCAGAACCACCATCCGAGACCGAGGTTGAAGGCGTTCGGCGCCTGCACCACCCCACTGCGATTGCGCGCGACGATGTAGTCGACCTTGACCGCGATGTCGGGCTCCGGCCAATAGGTCGCGCCGACCACCCAGGCGTCGCGATCGAAGGCCGGGATCGGCAAGGCGCCGCCCGGCCGATGTTGGTCTCGCTGCCCCTCTGGCGTCCGCCACGGATGCCCTCGTCGGCGCTGAACTCGAGGGCGTTCAACGGCGACGTCACGAACAGGCGGTAGCGCCAGCCGCGGCCGACCTCGCCGTGGATGCCGGCGCCGACCTCGAACCACGTCGACGGCACGATCAGGGTGTCGACGAACGTGCGCTCGACGCCGTAGTAGACCGGCGGCTCGTGGCGTTCGTTGAGGATGCCGACCGGCATCAGCAGCATGCCGGCCCGGACGTTGAAGCTCCGGGAGAGCAGGAAGTCGACGTACGCCTGTTCCAGCTCGAGTTCGCCGCCCTCCTCGAGCCCCTCGACGAAAGCGTGCTCGAGCTCCAGCTCACCGACGAACCGGATGCGCGGCGAAAACTCGTGCGTCACGAGCAGGACGAAGCGATGGAAGTCGAGCCGGCCGTCGGCCCGCTCCGACTTGTTGTAGTGGAAGTCCATGTAGCCGGACAGCCGCGTCGACGGCTGATGGTCGTCGTCGGCGGCCTTCTGGCCCTGGGCCTGCGCGGTCGAGGCGGTGAGCGCCGCAGCCAAGGCAACCCCGGCGGCACTCGTCCACGCAAAGAGTATTTTTTGACTAATCAAAACAGCAACAGTGAAACACCAAAACCCTGCCGTGTCAAATAACGGCAACCAGGCTACGGCGCTCCGCGGGCTGGACGCGAAGCCGGGCCCGGACTGAGCGCGGCTACACCGGATAGCACCGACGTCCGAGGCCATGTGGACAAGCCTCTTTACTACATATGTGTTGAGCTAGCGGACCACTACGGTTTCAAGGATCGGATCCAAGAGCCCGTAGCCCAGCGTTGGTTCGAGCATCGGACTCAGCCTTACGACGCCATGTTCTCTAGTATTTACGCGCTACAACGCGGCGGAACTTCTGAGGCCGGCGGCGAGGCAGCGATTCGCAGCCTGACGAAACAATGTTGACAGATTGGTCTGACCTCATCTACTCTGCGCGCCATCAAACAGGCCTCATCGATCGCGCCGAGCACCGCAGTGCGCCCGTGCGCGGTGTCGATCGTGGGGAGGTGTGTGGAGGACTACAGTGTCAAAGACGTGTAACGCCCTGAGGCTGCTCTCCGGCAGCCTCGTCGTCCTGCTGGCCGCGCTGGTTGCGCCGGCCCAGGCGCAACAATTCAACGGCACTCTGCGCGGGGTCGTCCAGGACTCGACCGGCGGCGTCCTGCCCGGCGCCGGAGTCTCGGTCGTCGAAGTCAGCACCAACGACACCCGCAGCCTGACGTCAGACGCCCGCGGCAGCTGGGTGTTGCCCAACCTCAAGCCCGGCACCTACCGGATCATCGTCTCGATGGACGGCTTCAAGACCGCCGCGCTCGACAACGTGAAGCTGGACGTCCAGGGGATCCGCGACGTCGAGATCAAGCTCGAGGTCGGCGCCGCCGCCGAGACGGTCACGGTCAGCGGCACCGCCGCCTCCGTCGAAGTCACGAGCTCGACGATGAGCCAGACAATCGAAAACAAGCGCATGGTCGACCTGCCGCTGAACGGCCGCAACCCGTTCGCGCTCGCCACCCTCGCGCCCGGCGTCACGCCGACGTCGAACAACGGCGGGTCGTCGCCGTCGATCAGCGGCGGCCGCAACGCCACGTCCGAGGTCGCCATCGACGGCGTCTCCAACGTCAACGCCGAGAACAACGTCTCGATCCTCGACCTGAACTACACGCCGTCGGTCGACGCCGTGCAGGAGTTCAGCGTCCAGACCAACGCGGTCAGCGCCGAGTTCGGCCGCCTCGGTGGCGGCGTCCTCAACCTGATCACCAAGAGCGGCAGCAACTCGCTGCGCGCCACGGCGTGGGAGTTCGCGCGCAACGCCAAGCTCGACGCCACCAACTTCTTCACCAACCGCGCTGGCGGCAAGAAGGGCGCCTTCAAGCGCAACCAGTTCGGCGGCAACCTCGGCGGCCCGATCAACCGGGACAAGACCTTCTTCTTCGTCAACTACGAAGGCCTGCGACAGGAGAACGCCAGCGTCCAGACCTTCACAGTGCCGCTTCCGGCGTGGCGCAACGGCGACTTCTCGGACTACCGCAACGCCGCCGGACAGCTGATCACGATCTACG
>JBDSLU010000075.1:0-16150 GCA_039916225.1 Vicinamibacteraceae bacterium | reverse complement strand
GGCCGAGCTCCGCCTGCTGGCGACCGAGATCGGCCTGCCGCTCACCCCGCGCCCGATGTTCCGCCGCGATCTCGGTCTGCATGGTCGCCGCGTCGGCGCGCGCATGGGCCGCGCCATCCGAGCGTCCCGACGCTTCGAGCGCCGCGATGGCTTCGCGGAGTGCCTTCCGCGCGGCATCGATCTGGGCGCGCTGCTCGCCGTGCTCGGTGTCGAGCACCGCAAGGGCCGCGTGCAGCGCCTCGAGCCGGCCGTGGCGACCGGCGTCGGCCATGGCGTGTGCCGCGGCGGCGTGACGCGCCGCCATCGACGCCTGATGGGTCCCGAGCGCCGCCTGACGGGCCCCGAGCTCGCCCTGCTGCCGACCGAGCTCGCCCTGCATCTGTCCGACCTCGTGCTGTTCCCGGAACTCCTTCCGCACGCGGTCGATCAGGGCGCGGTCCCGCGAGACGTAGGCCGTGCCGTTCGACCGGAAGAAGAGGAATGGCCCGCCGCTGTCTCCGCGGAGGCGCCGGGCTTCCTTCGCGTCCTGGCTCGAGCCGGAGAATGTGATCGTGCTGCCGCCATCGAACAGCATGATCGTGTTCCCGCCGCTGCTGTTCACCCAATAGCCGTCGCCGTCAGCGGGTGGGGGCGGCGGCGGGGGCGGCATCACGGCGCGAGCCGGAGCCGGCGGTGGTGGTGGCGGAGGCGGGGGAGCCTGATCGTCGGCCGCGATTTCGCCCGAGACGCCGACGCCGACGCCGATGCCGGCGCCAATCCCGCCGCCCTCCCCGCTGCCGACTCCACTCCCGACGCCGCTGCCGACACCGCCGCCGACGCCACTACCGACGCCGGCCCCGATCCCGGAGCCGATGCCAGAGCCGACGCCCGAGCCGACGCCATGGCCGATGCCGCCAGCGATGCCGCCGACCGGACCGTCACCCGGCCCGCGGATCGAACCGCGGTAGGCCACCGTTGGCGGTGGTGGCGGTGGTGGCGGTGGCATCTCGATCGAGCCGGCGACCGGCGGCGCCGGGACTGCCGGTGGCGGCGGTGGGTCCGCCTGACGCGCGACCAGCGAGAGCGGGAGCGCCAGCGGCAGGAGCAAGGTTCCGGCCAGCCAGATGCCGCGACCAGCGCGCGGCGAGGGTTCGTGATCGTTCAACATCGCGAGTCTCCTTCGGAGCAATCGCGTCGAGGGTGACGACTGCGCCGCGGCGAGCGCGGCCGGCCGCCGGGTGACCCCGAGGCGGAGGAGGAGCCGACCGTAGTCGCGCGGCGCTTCACCGAGGTGCTGCAGCACGTCGGCATCGCAGGCGGCTTCGCGCGCGAACGCATATTCGCGCGCCGCCAGCCGGGCTCCTGGGTGGAAGAACAAGAGGCGCTCCATGACGGCGGGCGCCCAGGCGAAGGCCAGATCGAGGCGTCGGACGTGGGCCAGCTCGTGACACAGCGTCATCGCCCGCTCGCGCGGGGTCAGGCCGGTCAACGCGGCGGCCGGCAACAGCACCGTCGGGCGCAGCAGGCCAAACACCTGCGGCGTGTCGATGGCGGTGGAGACGCGAACGGGCGGCGTGTCGCGCAGGCCGAGCCCGGCGGCCAGCCGATCCGCTTCCGCTGCGATGTCGGCCGGCGCTGGCTCCGCATCGCGGGCGAGCGCCTGCAGGCGGCGGGTGGCGATCGCGAGACGGATGAGCAGCGCCGCGGCAATCGCCGCCCAGATCGACACCAGCGGTGCGCGCCAGTCGATGGGCGTCCCCGGTGTCGCGCCCTCCGACTGACGCAGGACCGTGCCCGTCGCCGCCGAGGTGCGCGCCGTCGCTGGAGCAAGCGGCTGCGATGACGCCGCGATGGCGTCGATCCGCGTGGGCGTCCCGAAGGGAATCGTGGGCTGCGCGGAGGCTCGGGACGCGGGAGCGGCGACCGGGGCACGGGCGGCGGCAGGGGCGCTGGGCAGCAGCGCGGCCAGGCGCGACGCCGGTGAGACCTCGAGCGTCAGGCCGGGGATTGGAGCGAGCCGGAGCAGCGCCGCGGCGGCCACCAGCCACCAGATGGTGCTGCGTGTCGACGGCGCCAGCGATGGCCGCAGGCGGCAGACGATCCAGACGACGGCGACCATCAGCGCGATGGCGATCGACGCCCAGGCCAGGTGATCGACGATGGCGGCGATCGGCGAGGCGGCGGGGCTCATGACGACCTCCGCCGCTCGTCCTGGAGGCGCGCCACCAGCTCTTCCAGTTCGGCCAGTTCCGCGTCCGACACCTGGTGCGCCTCGGCCAGGAACGTGACGAACGGCGTCACCGATCCGCCGAGCGTGCGATCGACGAAGGAGGCGACCGCGTGCTGCACGGCATCGCCGGGCGCGGTCCGCGTGGCGTAGCGGTAGATGCCGTCGACCTGCTGGCGCGACAGGTGGCCCTTCTTGCGGAGCCGCTCCATCATCGTCAGCACGGTCGAGCGGGCCAGGCCGCGTGGCAGCCCGAAACGCTCGACCACTTCCGCTACCGTGGTCGCGCCGTGCGCCGCCACGTCGTGGAGCAGCGCCAGTTCCTGATCGCCTATCGTTCGCATCGTCGGGCCCTCGTGACTACAACTGTCGTCACGATAGCCCTGACGACAACTGTAGTCAAGAAGTTCCCAGGCGGATTATCTGACGCGGCTGATGAAGGCGTCGACGCGGAGGCCAATCGGGAGACGGGCCGACGGCTCGAGCTCGACGAGTGTCTCGAGCACCTTGTGATCGATGCGCTCGGCGGGGTCGTCGGTGCGGATCCGGGCCCGGCCGAGCATCTCGCCGACGCGGACGACCCGCCCGGGAAAACGGCGCGATCCGTAGGCGTCGGCGGTGACCCAGGCCGGCTGGCCGACGCGCAGGCCGCCGATGTCCGACTCGTCGACGTCGACCCGGACGCGCAGCGCGCTGACGTCGGCGAGCGTCACGATCGCCGAGGGCACGGGCAGGACGGCGAGGCTCTCGCCGGGGCGGAGGTGGCGTCGGAGCACGAGGCCGTCGACCGGCGAGCGCACGAGCGTCTTCTCGAGGAGGACCGCGGCTTCGTCGACCTGGGCGGCGGCCAGGCTGACCGCAGCCCGCGCGCGGGCCCGTTCGTCGCCGCGAGCCTCGGCATCCACCACGCGCGCATGCTCGCGGCGCTCGACGTGCCGCGCCGCGGCGACGCGCTCGTCGCGAACCGCGCGTTCGAGCTCCTCGCGCGCGATGACGCCTTCCGCGAACAGCGTCTCGCGCCGACGGCGCTCGGCGCCGGCCTGCTGCGCGACCTCCTCGGCCTGCACCGCCGCGGCGCGAGCCTCCGCGCGCTCTTCGAGACGAGAGCCGTTGACGAGGCGCTCCTCGTCGGCTCGCGCCATCGCGAGGGCGGCGCGCGCCGCCGCCAGCCGCGCCCGATACTCGGCCGGCTCGACCTCCGCCAGCACCTGGCCTTTGGTGACGCGATCGCCTTCGTCGACGCGGACCGCGCGCAGGCGGCCCGGCAATTCGCCGCTGACGGCAATCTCCTCCGAGATCGGCTCGACGCGCCCAGGGCCGACGATGAGCGCGACGTCGTGCGCGGTTGTCGCCGCGGCGTCGGCGGCCTCGCGATCCGCCGCACGCAGGCGGGTGTCCGGCCGCGCCACGATCAGCAGCGTGGTCGCGACGACGGCGAGGAATCCGAGCATCAGGCCGAGGGTGCGTCTCTGCATGGCGATGCGATCTCCTAGTGGGTGGCGCCGGCGAGCAGCGGTGCGGCCTCGTGGGCGCCCTCACGGAGACGGCCGTCCTCGATCGACACGACACGATCGGCATAGGCGATGGCGCGAGCGTCGTGCGTGACCAGGACGATGGCCCGCCCCGCACTGCGCGCCAGGTCGCGCAACAGCTCGAGCACCGCGCGGCCGGACACCGAGTCCAGCGCCGCCGTCGGCTCGTCGGCGAGCACGATCGACGGATCGCCGACCAGCGCGCGGGCGATGGCGACGCGTTGTTTCTGTCCGCCGCTCAGGTCGGCGGGATGCGAAGCGATCTTGTCCCCGAGCCCGACTCGCTCCAGTGCGACGCGGGCCCGCTCCCGCGCCTGCGGGCCGCGCTCGCCGCGGACGTCGAGAGGCAGCGCGACGTTCTCGAGCGCGGTCAGTGCCGGGAACAAGTTGAAGCCCTGGAAGACGAAGCCGATGTGCAGGCGGCGGATGCGCGGCCGCTCGCGCTCGGGCAAGCCGACCAGCTCCTCGCCGCGCACCCGGACGCTGCCGCTCGAGGCGTCGAGGATGCCGCCCATGATCGACAGCAGCGTCGTCTTGCCGCTGCCCGATGGGCCCATCATCAGCAGCACCTCGCCGCCCTCGACGTCGAGCGAGACGTCGATGAGGGCGCGGACGGCGGTCGGCCCGGTGCCGTAGGTCTTGCTGACGCGGCTGACGGCGATAGCGGGTGGCATGTCGATCATCCTTTGAACACGATGGCGGGATCGAGGCGGGTGACCTTGTGGATCGAGACGATCGAGGCCAGCACGCACATCCCGACGGTGATGCCGAACAACGCCACGGTGAGCGGCCACGGGAGCAGGATGGCGGTGGTGCCACGCTGGCTGAGCGCCGACGCGGTGTGGGCCATCGCCATGCCGATGGCGTAGCCGCCGACCGCGCTGATGACCGCCTGTTCGATGATCACGCGGTAGATGTAGCCGTTGGTCGCGCCCATCGCCTTGAGCGTGCCGAACTCGCGGATGTGGTCGACGGTCGCGGCGTAGATCGTCTGCGCCACGACGACCACGCCGACGAGGAGGCCGAGCCCGGCGGCAATCAGCACGGTGACGCCGGCGCCGGTGCCGAACATCCAGTAGTACTGCTGCGCGCCGCGCCAGTCGTCGGTGGTCTGCGCGGTGATTCCCGGCACCGCAAGCTCGATGCGGTGGGCCAGTTCCGCCGCCTCGACCCCGGGCGCGGCGCGCACGAGCAGGTAGAGCGTCTGAGCGGTGGCCATGCCGAGATAGCGCTGGGCCTGGGCGTGCCGCGTGAAGACGGGCGGCGCCGTGGTGAACGAGCGGATGCCGCGCGTGAAGCCGACGATGCGGGCGCGGACGCCGTTGATCTCGGCGGTGTCGCCGATGGCGGCGATGCCCAGCTTGGTCGCGTAGAGCTCGTCGACGATGACCGCGTCGTCCTGATCGAGATCGGCCACCCGGCCGCGCACGACGTTCCACGGCCGGCCGAGGCCGCTCTCGAGATCGATGCCGACGACGAGGATGCCTTCGAGTGCGCCATCCGGCCGGGTCCAGTTGCCGAAGCGGACGATGTGGGGATCGGCCGAGACGACGCCTGGCACCTGCAGCACCTGGTGTCGACGCCGCTCGAGGAACGGCGCCGCGGTCTCGAGGTGGGTGACGCCGCGCGAGCGGACCCAGATGTCGGCGCCGGAGTGGCTGATGACCTCGGAGGTGGCGCGCGTGAAGCCGACGAAGAGGCCGAGCTGAATCGCCGACAGCAGCACCGAGAAGACGATGCCGGTCAGCGTCACGGCGAAGCGGACGCGATCGTGCCGCAGGTTGCGCCAGGCGAGGGGGACGAGGCGGTTGACGGTGAACATCGACATAACAGTGTTAAGCCACAGGCATGTCTGTCTACGCAGAAATGGGGCGCCGGTTCCTCAGCGGGCCTTGCGAGGACGGGAGGCGACAGGGCGCCGGCGGGCCGCCGGCTTGACGGCGCTCGCGGCGACCGTCTCCGCGGGCGTGCGCGCCGGCCACGCCCCGGACACCTGCAGCCCAGCGACGAGCGTGTCGATCAGGTGCCGGGTCAGGCGATCGGCCGGCACGAACGCGAAGCGATCCTCGGGCACCGTGATGAGCAGCGCGACCAGGCCGTGACACGCCGCCCACAGCGTCTGCGACGTGGTTTCGACTTCCCCGGCGCGGATCGCACCGCTGGCCATGGCCTCGGCGACGGCCGCCTGCAGGAAGGCGAAGGCCCGATGTCCGGCCGTCGGCTCGCTGGTCCGCTGGTCGCGC
Source organism: Vicinamibacteraceae bacterium (assembly GCA_039916225.1). Classification (GTDB taxonomy): domain Bacteria; phylum Acidobacteriota; class Vicinamibacteria; order Vicinamibacterales; family Vicinamibacteraceae; genus JBDSLU01. The sequence goes on along the minus strand of JBDSLU010000075.1, from coordinate 10,169 downwards.
GGCTTGACCAGGAACGACACCGTGTAGTGGTGCGGGTGCGCCAGGCCGAACTCGACGTAGAGGCGCAGGCCGTCCTTCAGCCGGGCCAGCGGATCGGTGGTGCGGGCGAACAGCGCCCCCAGCCGCATCGACAGCTTCTCGAAGGTCTCGTCGCAGAGCGCGGTGAGGATCGACTGCTTGTCGGGGAAGTGCAGGTAGATGGCGGTGGGGGAGTATTCGATGCGGGCGGCGATGCGGCGCATGGAGACGGCGTCGTAGCCCTCGCGCACGAACAGCTCCCGTGCAGCATCGAGGATCTGCTGCCGCAGCGCGACCTTGGCCCGGGCCCGTCGTTCACTCGATCCCATGGTTAACAGCGTTAAGCCTATGGGCGAGGCGGTGGACCCGTCAAGGCCGGTCGCAGTCCTGGTGGTCGCAGTCCTGGCCGCGGTGCTACGCTCGCGCATGGGCTTCTGGCCGACCGTCATCGCCTGGATCGCTGGCCTTGGAGCCGCCGGCTGGGTACTCGACCGGATCCTGATCGCCTGCGAACTGCGCGGTTGGATCCTCTACCGCCTGACGCCGCGGCCGCGCCACGAGATGCGGCGCGCCGCCGGATCGATGCTCATCGGGATCGACGGCCTCTTTCGTCCCGCCGCCCGTCATGTCGCCACCGTGACCCGCGAGGCGATCGTCCATCGCGACGCCGATGACAACGGCGACGGTGGCCCGCTGCCACCTCGTCCCTGATCGGTGACGCCCCGCCCGCGTGTGTCCTGGGCGGGCGTCGGAGACCGTCTCCCGCAACGTCCACTGTTCCGGCGCATCGCGGTCTGCGGGGCGCGATCCCGCTGGAACGGCCCTTGCTCGTTCCCGCCCGCCAAACGACACGTGACTGGAGACTCGACGGGCCCGGTGCCCGATCCAGTCGCGGTGTGTCCTGGGCGCGATGCCGGCGCCGTGCAAGATGGAGGACTGGATGACGACGATGACCCGAGGTGCCGCACTGGGCGGCTTGATGGCGCTGATGTTCACGGTCGCGTGCGGCGACTCGCCGACGCGTCCCTCGCCGCAGTTGCCGGCGACACTGGAGATGACGGGCAATCAGACCGTGAGGGTCGACGGGACCAATCTCCAGATCACGGTCGACGTACCGCCCAGCCGCTGCGGCGCCGCCGATTCTTGTCTCGCGTGGTACGGCACGCGGCTGATCGCGCGCGTTGATGGTGCGCCGCCGGTCGAGCTCGAGGTTCGGCTCGACGGTCACCCCGTTCAGCGGCGGGTCGGCCGCTACACGGTGTCCTTCATCGGCTTCCTCTGGAATCCCGCCCGAATCCAAGTGCTGGTCGAAGGCTCCTGATCGTCGCACCATGGCTGTTCTCGATCCGGCTTGTCCGCCTGGAGCCGGCCTGGAACCCGGCCAATCCGCGGCCGCCCGGCGACTACACGGCCGCGCTCGAAGTCGCGCCGGACCGACGGGGCAGCGGTACAATGGCGAGGCTGCCTGTCTGCGTGAGGATCAGCTCGTCATGTTCACTCGATCGGGATTCCATTGGCTCGTCGGCGCGCTCGTCGCCGCCACCGCGGCCTGTTCATCGCCGAACGAACCGGGCGGGACCTTCCGCACGGACGTGACGCTCCGCCCCGGCGAGGTCACGGCTGTTGCCTCCACCCCGCTGCGCGTCGGCTTCACCCGCGTCGCCGCAGACTCACGATGCCCGTCGACGGCGCTGTGCATCCAGTCCGGTGACGCGCTCGTCGTCTTCAACGTGTCGGTCGGCGATCGCGCCGGCGCCGAAGTCCTGTTGCGGACCCGCGGCGGCACCACCGGCGAGAGCCTGACGGCGTCGGTCGGTGGGTACGAGCTGGCGATTGTCGGCCTCCAGCCGTACCCGGAAACCACCACGCCGATTCCTGCCGGCGACTATCGCGTCACCGTGACGATCGCTCGCGACTGATCGCCGCGACTGATCAACCGCCGACGCGGTCGATTCTCGGAGTTGCCGATGCCCGACCCCGCCATGACGCTCGCGCCGTCCGGCTACACCGTCGCGCGCGCGCTCGTCGATCACGCGCGCCTGCTGGGCGACGACGACGAAGCCTGGGCGACGGCCCCGGCGATCGCATGGGGGCGGGCGCCGTTCGCGACGCGCTTCCGCGCCCAGTGGACGGCGTCGACTCTCTACGTCCGGTTCGACGCCGACGACACGTCGCCCTGGTTCACGATGGGGCAGCGCGACGCGTCGATCTGGGAAGAGGAAGTCGTCGAGATCTTCCTCGACCCGGCCGGGCAGGGCGTCGACTACTTCGAGCTCGAGATCAGCCCGGCCAACGTCGTTTGCGATCTGCGCGTGCGGCGGCCATATCCGACCCTGCACTCGGAGACCAGTTTCGATCTCGACGGCCTGGAGTCGGCGGTGCGGCTGCACGGCGAAGGCCAAGGACGGGCGCCCGGGTGGATCGCGACGGCGGCCGTGCCGTTCGCCGGTCTGCGATCGCTACCGGTGCCGGACGCGATCGCGATCCCGCCGGCGGCCGGCGACGTCTGGCGGTTCAACGTGTTTCGCATCAAGCGTCCGAACGGCCCGATGCGGCCGAAGGACGGCGCCATCCTTGAGGCGTGGTCACCGACCGGGACGCCGAGCTTCCACGTGCCGGCCGCCTTTCAGGCGCTGACGTTCCGCTGAGCCGCGGGTGCCGGCCGCGGCCGCAGCAGATCGAGGCCGGAGATGTTGCCGGTGCGGCTCGTCAGCAGGACGAGCGCCGCCGCGAGCTCGACGAGCGTCTTGTTCACCAGCAGGTAGGTGCCTTCGGCACCGGGCCGCGGCACGCCGTCGAACGGGATCGCGGCGAGGTAGAACAGCGCCAGCAGCAGCACCGCGCCCTGGCAGCCGCGGGTTGTGAACAGGCCCAGCACCAGCGACAGGCCGACCAGCACCAGCACGATCGGCACGGCCATGTCGATCCAACCGGCGAGGCTCGAGGCGGCGAGGGCGTGGAAGGCCGGCGCCAGCGGACCGGTCGCGGCGCGCAGGTAGCCGCCGGCGCTCCAGACCGCCAGGGGCGTGCCCGCCGACGACCAGGCTGGCTGCACCAGCTTGTAGTAGCCCTCGTAGAGGAAGTGCCACCCGATGAGCGTGCGCAGCACGACGAGCGCGACACCTTGCCAGGGCGTGGCCATCATGATTGCGTGGCCGCCCCGAGGCGAATCGGCAGGCGCGTCTTGCCGGCCACGGCCTCGACCGCGGTGATGCAGGCGACCGCGGATCCGATCGCGCGATCGGGACCGCAGAGGAGCGGCGAGCCGGTGCGGACCGCAGAACAGAACCCCGACACCTCGGCGCGATAGGCGGCGAGCCGATCGGCGTTGGTGCCGGCGGCGCCGCCGGTCGCGGGCCGCCCGGCCGCGTCGGCGACGCGGCTCTCCGATGCCGAGAGCGCCGGGCCGGCGGCCTTCGGCTGCACGTCGATGCCGGTGGGGCGCGCTGCGGCTGGCGTCGCCGCACCTTCCTCGAACAGGTAGGCCTCCGACTCGCCTTGCATCAGCAGCGTCGCCTTCGTGCCGTAGAAGACTTCGTAGTTGCGCTCGAAGGCGTTCGATTCGATCGTCGAGAAGACCGCGGAGCGCCCGCCCGGATACTCGAACGTCGCGTACACGTGGTCGTCGACCTCGCGGCCGTCCTTGAAGCGATAGATCCCGCCGGTGCCGATGACGGCTTCGGGCTCGGCGCCGAAGAACCAGTTGCTGATGTTCACCTGGTGGCTGGCGAGCTCGGCGAGCAGGCCGCGCGAGTACTTCTTGTAAAGGCGCCAGTTGAGCAGGTGCTCCCACGACGGGTAACCCCACTTCGACGGATCGTAGTTGGCGGCGGGCGGATCGCCGGCCCGCCGCCAGTTGCCGTTGCGATGCCAGGCGAGGCGCGCCATGAACACGTCGCCAAGGACGCCGGCCTTGACGATGCCTTCGTGGGCCGCCTGGTAGACCGTGTTGTAGTTGCGCTGGTAGCCGATCTCGAGGAGCTTACCGGTGCGCCGCGCGGTGGCCCGCATGCGCTCGCAGCCCTCGACGTCCCACGCCATCATCTTCTCGCAGAGGACGTGCAAGCCGGCCTCGAGGCACCCGACGGTGATCTCGGTGTGCATCCAGAGCGGCGCCGCGATGACCACGCCTTCGAGCGCTTCCTTCTGGATCATCTCGCGCCACTCGGCGTAGTGGGTGGCTTTGGCGTGGCCGCCCTTCTCGAGCACCGCATCGGCCTGCGCCAACTGCGCGGGGTTGATGTCGGCCATCGCCACGACGTGGGCGTAGGCCTTGTCGGTGGCGCCCAGCAGCACGCGGCCCTCGCCGCCGACGCCGATGTAGCCGACGCGGACCGGGCCGCCGGCGATCGGGCCGCGAGCCAGCGATGCCGCGCCGAGGCCGGCGAGGACGGGGACGCCGGCGACGGCGCGCAGGAAGTTGCGCCGGCCGGTGGCTTGTTCTTCGGGGGTCAGGTGCACAGATCCTCCACGAGCGCGGCGTCCGAGGCGCCGAATCGCACGGTGCGCAGGTCGTCGGTAGTGAGCAGCACGAGCGTGTCGGGATGCGTCGAGCAGTAACGATCGGCCAGCGCGGCGCCGCCGATCAGCATCGCGGTCGAGAGCGCGTCCGCGGTGGCGGCGTCGGTCGCCACCACGGTGGCGCTGACGACCTGCGGCAGTCCATCCTGGCCAGCCGGCCAGCCGGTGCGCGGATCGATCACGTGGCCGAAGCGTCGACCGTCCCGTACGAGCGCCTGCACGCCGATCCCGCTGGTGCCGAGGGCGCCGCGGCGCAGGCGCAGGCGCGCCAGTGGCCGATCGACCAGCGGCGAGGTGACGTCGATGGCGAACCCGCCGTCGCGCCCGCCGATGGCGTGGACGCTGCTGCCGGCCGCCGAGACGAGCGCGTGGCGCACACCGCGCCGGGCCAGCCGCGTCGCAATCGCGTCGACGGCGGCGCCCTTGCCGATGGCCCCGAGGTTGATCTCGACGCCGGCAGCGTCGAAGCGCACCGTGCCCGCCGCGGCGTCGAGCGTCACGCGATGGAGGCCGACGATCGCCCGGGCCGCGTCGATCGCCGCCGCGTCGGGGACGCGGGCCTCCCGCGCGACGAAGCCCCAGCAGCGCGACAGCGGCGTCGTGGTCACGTCGAAGGCGCCGTCGGTCCGCCGCCACAGCTCCTGGGCGCGCGCGAGCAGCGCGAACAGTTCGGCGTCGACCCGTGCCGGTGCCTCCGCAGCGCGGCGGTTCAGCATGGCGACCGCGCTGTCGTCCTGGAAGATCGACCACGCTGCATCGAGACGATCCGCCTCGGCCAGGGCTTCGTGCGCCGCCGCAGTGTGCCGCTGATCCTCGCCGGAGAGGAGCACCTCGAAGCGGCACGCCATCGCCACGCGATGAACGCGCAACCATACGTCGGCCGGCGCGGACCGCGTCCGTGGCAGGGAAGGCCCACGCGTCAGGAGCGTTCGACGATCGACGAGCATTCGGAGTAGAGGCACCATATACCATATAGGATGCGATCGATCCGCCGATCCGAGGTCATGTTCAGGCTCGGAATCGCGCGGTGGTCCCTATACTGGCGGCCATGCGCATCACGTGGTTGACCACTCTCCTGGCCGCGATCTGTCTGTCGGGAGCGTCGGTGCGCGGCCTGGCCGTCGAGGACTGGCCGCAGTTTCGTGGCCCGGACGGGCAGGGCATCGCACCGCCGGGCCTGCCGCTCACCTGGTCCGAGACCGAGCACATCGCCTGGCAGACGCCGATTCATGGCCGCGCCTGGTCGTCGCCGATCGTCGTCGGCACCCGTGTCTGGGTCACGACCGCGACGCCTGACGGCAAGACGCTCGGTGTCGTCGCCGTCGATCGCCAGTCCGGTGCGGTCGTCCTGGATACCACGCTGTTCGAGGTGACGACGCCACAGTACGCGCACCCGTTCAACACCTACGGCTCGCCGACGCCCGTCGCGGACGGCGGGCGCATCTACGTCACGTTCGGCTCGCCCGGCACGGCTGCGCTCGACGCCAAGACCGGCAAGGTGCTGTGGACGCGCCGCGATTTCGAGTGCAACCACTTCCGCGGCGCCGGCTCGTCGCCGATCGTGTTCCGCGATCGGCTGATCATGCACTTCGATGGCAGCGATCATCAGTTCGTGGTCGCGCTCGACACCAAGACCGGCAAGACGCTGTGGCGTACCGAGCGGTCGATCGACTTCAAGGATCTGAAGCCTGATGGCAGCATCGAGGCCGAGGGCGACATGCGGAAGGCCTTCGCTACGCCGCACGTGATCGACGTGGCCGGCGCGCCGGTGATCATCAGCACCGGATCGAAAGCGACCTACGGCTACGATCCGATGACCGGCAAGGAACTCTGGCGCATCGAGGATCGCAACGCGCACTCAGGCAGCACCCGGCCGGTGGTCGGGCACGGCCTCGTCTTCATCCCGACCGGCTTCCCGAAGGGCGGCCTGATCGCTATCCGTCCGGACGGCAAGGGTGACGCGACCGCCACGCATATCGCCTGGCGGCTCGATCGCGGCATCCCCAACAAGCCCTCGCTGGCGATGGTCGGCAACCTGCTGTTCATGGTGACCGATGCCGGGGTCGCGCAGGCCGTCGATGCGACCAACGGAACGGTTGTCTGGACGTCGCGGCTCGGTGGCACGTTCTCGGCGTCGCCACTCGTCTCGGGCGACCGCGTCTATTTCTTCAGCGAGGACGGCAAGACGACGGTGATCGCGGCCGGGCCGGCGTTCAAGGTGCTGGCCGAGAACCAGCTCGGCGACGGCTTCATGGCGTCCCCGGCGGCGGCCGACGGCGCGCTATTCCTGCGCTCGCGCACGCGTCTCTATCGGATCGGCGGCTGACGCGGCGCCCGCGCGTGGAGTATGTTCGGCCACACACCATGACTGAAGCACGCCACGTCTACATCGGCACCGACGGCGGAGCGACGACGTCCAAAGTCGGCGGCGTCTGGTCCGACGGCTCGACGGTGTCCACACGCCTGCTGCAACGTCCCACCAACGCCGATCTCGGCCCCGACGTGGTCGTCGCCGGATGGGTGGAGTCGGTCGCCATCTATCTCGCCGACAACGGGCTGACCTGGTCGCAGGTCCAGGGCGTCGGCGTCGCCATCGCCGGACCGCAGCAGCGGTATGGCGTCATGGACAAGGGCCCGAACTTTCCGGCCAGCTTCGTTGGCTACGACGTGCTGCAGCACTACGGCGACGCGCTGACGACGCGCGCCGGCCGGCCGGTCCCGCTGGTCGTCGGCAACGACGGCAACATGGGCGGCGTGGCCGAGGCGCAGCGCGTCCGCGGCGGCACCGGCTCGTCGACGGTCGTGATGCTGGCGCCGGGCTCGGGGCTGGGCTGCGCGTTCGTCGACAAGCACGGCCTGCCGCTCGAAGGCGACACGCTGGCTGGCATGGAGGCATCGCACATGCCCGCGCCGCTGCACCTGCTCGGCCTCGATGCCTGGCCGTGCGGTTGCGGACGCACCTGGGGCTGCGTCGAGATGTACACCAGCCTCGCCGGGCTGCCGCGGCTGCTCGAGCGCGCACTGCAGGCCCAGCCCGATCACGAGCTGGCCACGTCAGCGCTCTCGATGAAGGAGCGGGCCTTCGCGCTCCGTGGCCTGGCGCAGAATGGCGACGCGCTGGCGACCGGAATCTTCGACGTCCAGGCCAAGGCGATGGGCCTGTTCGTGGCGATGCTGGCGATGGCCCTCGACCCGGAGTTCGTGGTGATCGGCGGCGGGCTGATGGATCCGGATGCGACGACGGACGCTTTCCGCGCCCGCTACATCCAGGTGCTGCGCGACGCCGCGGCGCCGTATCTGTGGTCGGCCCAGAAGCAGCGCCTCACCGTCGTGCAGGCGGCGCTCGGCGACCTCTCGCAGGCGATCGGCGCGGCCCTGGTCGCGCTCTACTCGCGTCGCGCCGCGTAGGGCGCGGCGAACGTCCAACCGCCAACGTCCAACCGCCAACCGCCAACCGCCAACCGCCAACCGTCAAACGGCAACCGCCAACCGCCAACTCCCAAGGAGCCTCGTCGGCGTCTTGGCAGTTGGGCGTGGAGATTGGCTCCCTGGAAGTTGGGCCTTGGAGCTTGGTGATTGGAAGTTGGTTCTTCTCGCGGGCCGACCGTCAGTTGCCGGACGCGGCCTGGAACACCACGCCGACGTTGAACCAGCAGCTGACCGCCTGGCCCTTCTTCCTGGCCGGCGAGAAGCTCCACTGACGCACCGTCGCGGCGGCGGCCGCGGCGACGCCGGCGTCGCTGGTCGGGTTCTTGACCGCCGACGATTCGACCGCGCGGCCGCTCGGCGAGACGAGGACGCGCACGATGACGACGACCGGCGTTGCGGTGCCGATACGAGCCGGCAGGACCGGATTGAACCGGCTGGTCACCGACGGGCGCGCTTCGACCTGCGACACCTCGAAGATCTGACCGAGCGGCACGGCCTCGGCGTGCACCGACGTCGGCGGCGCCGCGGCCGCCGTGGGAGCAGCGGCGACCGGCGGCGGCGTCGAGACGAGCAGCGGCGCCGGTTCGGGCGCGACCACTGGCGCGGCGATCGGCTCCGGCGTCACCGGTGCGGGGGCCGCTTTTTTCGGGCTGGGCCGCGGCGCTGCATGCGTGGCCGGCGTCGCCACAGCCGCGATGGGCGCGGCGATGGGAGCCAGCGGCGCGGTGGGCTCCGCAGCGACCGGCTGCAAATCCTGATAGACGCGCGGCGCTGGGGCCGGGGCCGGGGCACCGTGCACGCGGTCGGGCCGTGTCGAAACGGGTTCGGGGGCGGCGGCCGATTCGTACTGCAGCGCGCTGACCGTGGTCGGCTTGCTGGCGAAGGCCAGCTTCCACATCACCGGCGTGCCGATCGCCGCGACGCCGGCGAGGGCGGCGACGATGACCATCGAGCGGCTGCGATTCCCTGCGGGGCGCGTCACGACGACCGCCGGCACGGCCAGCGGCATCGTCGGCGCCTTCGGACGCATCGCCTGACGGGCGAGCGTCGATTCGAGTGAGGCCGACGCGGGCGCGGGCGCGGTCACGGACGGCGGCGGGACGTAGCGGGCGACCTCGGGCTTGGCCGGCGCGGTGGGCGACGGTTGACCGTTGCGCTCCCACCACGGCACCGGCTCGCCAGCCGCGTCGTTGGCCGGCGCGGCCTCGGCCGCCGCGTCGACGTCGGCCTCGGCGCCTTTCCGGGCCCACGGCGGCAACGCCACGATGGCCTTGTGTTCACCCGACGACGTCGACGGCGTCGACCAGTCCATGCTGTCGGCGGTGAACGCAGGCGCGGGCGGCGCCGGGGCGGTCTCGATGGCCAGTTCGGTGGCCGATTCCTCGGCCATCAGATCGTCTGCGGCGTCGTCTTCCACGTACTCTTCGTCGTCGGCGAGCGGCCCGTCGTGCTGATGAGGGGCTGCCTCGACCATCACGGTTGCGGCGTCAAGGGAGGCAGACGCAGGCGCGCTGGGGAGCCCGGGCGCCCGCGGCTGAAGCAGGGTCGCGGCCTCGGCGGCCTCGACGGGCATGGGGACGACGGGCGCCGGCACCGGCATCGGAGCCATCGGCTGGGTGCTGAGGATGCTCTCGAACGCCCGCGTGCAGGGCATGCAGAGCGTCGAACCGGGCAGAGACGGCGCGCCGCAGCTCTCGCACGGGCCGATGGTGAGCGCGACGGTCGGCGCCTGCGACGGATCGATGGCCTCCGCGCTCGGCGCCTCGGTCAGCTTGCCGCCACAGAACGGGCAGAAGTTGGCGTTGTCGACAACGGTGGTCTGGCAGTGGTCGCAATACACGCGTCTGTTCTCCGTCCCCAGGTTTCGGGCGCTCACACTTCTCGCGCGGCCAATCTGGTCGCAAGCTCTTTGCCACGTCCTGGCGGGAGCCATCGGGAGGCCGGGTGCCCTGCAGGCACGCGACGGGCTGTGTGGCACCGTGCACCGCCTCCCGGAGCCACGGCGGCGGCTGCACGATGCCGCGTGACGTTTTTCGTCACCGATGGGCAAGAAACGACGCTAGTCCGGGCGGGGTGTCGGCAAATCGACGATCGAGACGGCGGTCCGTCGCGCGCCTCCGGTCGCCAATAGTGGCCCGTATCAGTCGTTTCGGTAGTGCCTCTCGGGCGGGGCATCCCGTCCGGCGGCGTTGCTCGTCGCT
>JBDSLU010000074.1:0-2987 GCA_039916225.1 Vicinamibacteraceae bacterium | reverse complement strand
GCCCGCGAGCGCGTCAACCGCGCGCTCGCCGGTCGCGACGTCGACCGGCTGCCCATCTCGCTGTGGCATCACTTCGGCCTCGAGAAGGACGGGCCGGCCCGCCACGCCCAGGCGACGCTGGCCTTCCATCGCGACTACCGGACCGATCTGGTCAAGGTGATGAGCGATTTCCCGTTCCCCAAACCGTCGGGCGCCTGGCACGAGGTCCGGGTCACCGACGATCCGTTCCCGCTGCAGATCCAGGCGCTCACGGCGGTCCGCGGTGGGCTGCAGCGCTCGGCTCACTTCGTCGAGACGATCTTCAATCCCTGGAACGTCGCCGAGAAGTTGTCGTCGCCGGACGCGGTGAAGCAGTTGAAAGCCGAGCAGCCGCACAAGCTGCTCGACGCGCTCGAGGCCATCGCGACGTCGGAAGCGGCCCATGCCCGGCGGGCCATGAACGCCGGCGCCTCTGGCGTGTTCCTGGCCATCGCCAACGCACAGCCGCAAATCCTCAGTCGCGAGGACTACACGAGATTCAGCGAGCCATTCGACCGGATCGTGCTCGACGCGGTGAAGGACGCGCCGCTCAACGTCTTGCACCTGCACGGCGACGCCGTCTATCTGGACGCGTTCTACGCCGGTTGGCCGGCGGCGGTCATCAACTACTCGGCGCACGGCACCAAGGTCGGCATCGAGGCCGTGCGGGCGCGCTACGCTGGCGTGATCGCCGGCGGCATCGACGAAACGCAGTACCGCACGCTCGACGCGGCGGCGCTGAAGCTCCAGGCCGACGCCGCGCGCGGCAAGGCCGGCGCCCGATTCATCCTCACGCCCGGCTGCTCGGTCCCGAACGACTCGCAGCCGGCCGAACTGCACCGCCTGCACACGCTGGTCGGCGCCTGAGAATCATGGCCCTTGGCAGTGGCACCCGCTCGCGTGGGCAACGCCGTCAGGAGCGCGGGCGCGGCGTGAGCCCCGCAACGAGCGCTTCGGCGAGCAGACGGCCGGCGGCCTCGTCGGCGTCCAGCGCCGGGTTGTAGATCGTCACCTCTAGGCCGGCCAGCCGCCCGCTGTCGTTTGCAGCGCGCAGCAGGTGGATCAGCTCGGCGGCCGCCAGGCCGCCGGGCTGCCGATAGTCGACGGCCGGCATGATGGCGTCGTCGAGAACGTCGGCGTCGACGTGGACGAACACGCCGTCGAGATCGGGGCTGGCGAGGTGCTGCATCGCTTGCGCCACGGCCGCCTCGATCCCGACCCGTCGGACGGCGGGCAAATCGATCGACAGGATCTTTGCGGCGAGGGGCTGGCTGCCGTAGACCCGCTGTTCGTCGTGGTCGCGGAAGCCGAAGGCCACGACGTCCTCGTCGCGAACCAGCGGGCGCAACCCCTCCAGGTCGGCGAGTGCGGCCGGCCCGCGGCCGGTGGCGAACGCCAGGTCCATCGACGCCGCTTCGCCGTTCGGGTTCGCTTCGGGTTGGTAGAAGTCGGCGTGGCCGTCCACGAACAGCAGGCCGTAGCGGCCGCGCCGCCGGAAGGCGAGCAGGCTGCCCAACAGGATCGAGCAGTCACCGCCGAGCACGAGCGGACGCTCGCCGGTGGCCAGGACGCCGCCGGCGGCGTCGGCGAGTGCGACCGAGAACCGCGCGATCCCGTCGGCGTTGAGGGTGCCGCTGCCGGGCGGACGCGCGGCGTCGTACGACGGCGGCGCGAGGGTCGCCGCGATCCGGGCGTCCAGCCGCTCGACCAGGCGGTGTCGGCGCAGCGCGGCCGGCAGTTGATCGACGCCGGTCGGTCTCAGCCCCAGGATCGATGGCGCCTCGATGATCGCGAAACGCGCGGTCGGGCCGGCCATCCACGGCATTCTACGGCCGCCGTCGCCGCCGTGCTGGACGGCCTCGCGGGCCGCGACTATGCTCGCCGGATGCAACGACACCTCCTCGCCGCGAGTGCGGCCACCCTCGTCATCGGCGCGACGGCTGGCGTGCTGCTGGCCCAGCAGGCGGCGCCGGCGCCGCAGCCGTACTTCGTCGGCAACCGCGTCGGCCTGCCGGTCAACCCCGCCGCCGACGGCACGTTCGATCCCGCGTCGGCCGGCGTCAAGATGTTCGGCGCGATCTATTCCGCCGAGAGCTGCTCGTATGACGCCGAGCGTGGCGTCATCGTGGTGCCCAACCGCGGCGTGCCGCAGACCGCGCAAACCAACAACGCCTGGGTCTCGTTCATCAACCACGACGGTTCGGTGCACACCCCGCGTTGGATCGGCGTGCAGAACCCGCCTGACCGCGCCAACTTGACGCCGGCGCTGGTGCTGAACGAGCCCTACGGCAGCGACATCGCCAAGGGCCTGCTGTATCTCGCCGATCGGGACGGCGGCACCAACCCCAACGATCCGAGCGTCGCCGTCATCCGCAAGTTCGACCTGAAGACGGGCGCGCCGGCCGGTGAGGTCAAGATCGACAAGGTGGCGTGGTTCAACGACATCGAAGTCGCCGACGACGGTACGGTCTACGGGACCGTCACCGGGGTGGGCGGCCAGACGCCGGACCCGGCCAGCTGGCAGGTGTGGAAGGTCGCGCCGGACGGCACGCCCTCGATGTTCGTCCAGGGCGCTCCGCTCCGGCAGCCGAACGGCGTCGGCATCGACGGGCAGGGCAACGTCGTCGTGCTCAACATGGGCACCGACGAGATCCTGACGTTCTCGCCGTCGGCGCAGCTCCTCAAGACCGAGAAGGCGGCGCAGGCCGGCAGCGACGGCATCGTGATCATGCCGGACGGGACCAAGTACATCAGCAGCGTGCAGAACGGCGGTGTGTCGCGGATCCGCCCGGGCAAGCCGGCCGAGCTGATCGCCTCGAACATCCCGAGTGCGGCGTCGATGTGCTACGACGCGGGCGCCAAGCAGCTCGTCATCCCGATGAACGCGAACAACGGCCTCGCCTTCGTCCCGCTGCCGAAGTAGCGGGATCCACGCCGCAAGACGCGTCGGTCGCGGCCGCGGTGGTCCG
>JBDSLU010000073.1:0-2818 GCA_039916225.1 Vicinamibacteraceae bacterium | reverse complement strand
GCGGCTGAACCGGTGCGGGTATTCCTTTCGCGATCCGGGACGGCTTGTGCCGGTCACGCGCGCTCCCGGCCGCTGTCTGCGCGAAGAGCAACGGTCGACTTCCGTCGACCGTGACGATGTGTGCCTCCCGCGCGCGTGTCGCTCGCCGCCTCGCATCTGACGCCGTCTCGCCCACTCGTCGACTCGGCTGACCTCACGGATCGCTTCAGGAACACCCGCACCGCTGCTCCAACGGCGCTTGACCCGTTGCGGCAACCAAGACAACGCGCCGCCAGGCTCGGGACGCAAAGTCGCGGTCCGTGGCGTTCCCAGATGCGTTCGGAGACGGGGGCTGGCCATGCGACCTTCCGGCCGGAGCGTCCGGTAGGACCGAGGCTACGGCGCAAGCGAGACCGGTTCGCGTCCGACGTTCGCGGCTCGGTCTGGCTTCGCAGCTCAGGACGCCGACGGACCTGCGGTCTGGGTGTTCCTTCCGCGCGCCGTGAGGCAAGCCGACTCGTCGAGTGGTCGAGCGTCGCACTCGGCGCGAGGTTGCGAGGCGCAACCGCGCACGGGAGGCTCACGGACACGACGCCGCACGGAGGTGCGGCGTTGATTGGCGGGATAATCAGCGGCCGGAAGTGCGCGGTTGCCGGCGCAGGCCGTCTTCGGCGCGCGGAGGGAATACCCAGACCGCCCAGCCGGCGTCTCGCCTGCCCGACGTCTGGGCTTGTGAAGCGCACCCACGCGGCTTGGGGCGAGGCGGCGGGAGCCCAGGCTTGGACTAGTGCCCGGTTGCCGGCGCCTCGCCTTCGGCGACGGCCGCCTCCGGCTGCTTGGCCCGACCGAACGCCGACAGGCCTTCCTCGAAGATGGTGTAGAGGGTCGGCACGAACACCAGCGTGATCAGCGTCGACGCGGCCAGACCGCCGATGACGACCCGGGCCAGCGGTGCCTGCAGCTCGGCGCCTTCGCCGATACCCAGCGACATCGGCACCAGGCCGAGGATGGTCGTGAGTGTGGTCATCACGATCGGCCGCAGGCGCGTGCGCCCGGCGGTTTCGACGGCGACCCGCAGCGGCATCTTGTCGCGCGTCCGCAGCGTCGTCGTGTAGTCGACCAGCAGGATGGCGTTGCTGACGACGATGCCGGCCAGCATGATGACGCCGATGTAAGCCTGCAGGCTGAAGGCGGTCCCGGTCAGCTTGAGGGCCAGCACCACGCCGATCGAGGCCAGCGGGATCGAGAACATGATGATGAACGGGTCGCGCAGCGACTCGTACTGCGACGCCATCACCGCGTAGACCAGGATCACGGCGAGCAGCAGCAGCCAGCGCAGCTGGTCGAAGGCCTTGGCCTGTTCCTCGACTTCGGCGCCGAAGGCAACCGTGAAGTCGGACGGGACGCGCAACTGCGGCAGCTGCGCGTTGACGGCGTCGACGGCGTCGCCCAGGGGGCCGTCGAGCTCGGCGTTCACGCGGGTGACGCGCTCCAGGTTCTTGCGCTCGATCTCGACCGGACCGCGTTCGTTGTCGACCCGCATCAGCGACTTGGCCTGGACCAGCGCGCCGGTCGGGGTGCTGATCAGCACGTCGTTGACGTTGTCGACGCGCTGCCGATCCTCGGGCCGCAGGCGCACGATGATCGGGTACTCGCGGCCCCGCTCGCGGTAGAAGGCGGCCTGGGTGCCGGCGATGTTGGTGCGGACGGTGGTGGCGACCTGACTGACGGTCAGGCCGAGGAGCGCCGCCTTGTCGCGGTCGACGCGGAGCGCCAACTCGGGCCGCGCGTCGTCCTTGGCCAAGCGAACGTCGGCGAGTCCCTTGGTGCGCTCCATCAGCAGCTTGGCGTCGTTCGACAGTCGCCGCGCGTCGTCGAGGTCATAGCCGCGGATCTCGAGGGCGAGGCGGGCGTCGGTGCCGCCGCCGAGGATGCGCTGAAGCTGGAAGTTGCCGCCGGACGGTCGGGCGCGGACCACCGTGCCCGCCAGCCCGGCCAGCTGCTTGCGCAGCGCCGTGGCGATCTCGGCGCTCGAGCGCTCGCGCTCGGCGCGCGGGGCGAGGATGACGGTGACGGTGCCGCGGTGCTGGCCGCCGGAGCCCTGGAAGCCCTGGCCGCCGACGGCGCTGACCAGCGTCCGCGCTTCGGGCACGACCTGCCGGATGCGCCCTTCGAGCTGCGTCAGCGTCGCCTCCATCCGTTCGATGCGCGTGCCGACGGCGTTCTCGGCCTCGACCGTGACCTCGCCTTCGTCGGTCTGGGGCATCAGCTCGTAGGAGAGGGTGCGGAACACGAAGATCGAGGCGACGAACAACAGCACGCTGACGCCGACGACGGTGGGGCGATGCGCCAGCGCGATGTGCAGGATCTTGCGGTAGCCGTCGTCGAGCCTGTCGAGCACCCGCTCGCTCCACGTGAACAACCGGCCGCTGAGGCCCTTGCGCTGGTCCACCGGCACCGGCGGCGTCAGCACCAGCGCGCACAGCACCGGGACGATCGTCACGGCCACGAACAGCGACATCATCAGCGAGAAGATGACGACCACCGACAGCTGGCGGAACAGCACGCTCGAGAAGCCGGCGAGGAAGAAGAGGGGCACGAAGACCGCGACGTGGGTCAGCGTCGAGGCCAGGATCGCCGACCAGATCTCCTCGCTGCCGTCGAGGGCGGCCTGCCGCGGCGGCTTGCCCATGTGCATGTGCCGCTCGGTGTTCTCGAGCACGACGATGGCGGCGTCGACGATCATGCCGACGCCGAGGGCCAGGCCGCCGAAGGTCATCGTGTTCAGCGTGTAGCCGCCGAAGTAGAGCAGCGCGAAGGTCCCGAAGATCGAGATCGG
>JBDSLU010000072.1:0-26186 GCA_039916225.1 Vicinamibacteraceae bacterium | reverse complement strand
GAGAGCCGGCGGTCTCGTATTCATCTAGCACCTTGCAGAAAATCAGCTTCTGCAGCTCGTGAAAGGCTTCCGCCTTTTGGAGTCCCTGGTTCGCGTAGATGTAGTTGTGGCAACGGCGAAGCGCTGCCTTCAGATCCACAGCCGGTGTCAGGCTCGTGAAATCGGGCGGCTGCGGTTCGAGATCGCCGTGACGGGGGATATCGGTTGTCTCGACGATCTCGCCCGTGTCGAGCTTCTCGTATGCGATCTTCTCCGAACCAACCCAGAGCCCATATCGCGCCGTCGACGCGTTCATGTAGCTCTTGAGTTGCTCGACGCCCTCCGCCTTGTCCTTCGGCAGGACGTCGCTTCGTTTCGCTTCGACGATGATGAAGAGCGTGTCCTGCTTGTGTGGCGCACCAGGCTTGAAGATGACGAGATCGGCACGTTTCGAGGCCGAGCCCATCTTCACCTTGAATTCGACCATCACGTCCGCTCGGACGTAGCGGTATTCGTCGATTAGGCTGCGAGCCCATCGCTGTCGAACGTGCTCTTCAGGCTTGTCCGGACGGAGCTGCGCCGTGACATAGCAGCGCAACTTGCCGGCGGGGATAAGCGGGAGGACGTTGGAGGGTGCGTCCGGCATCTACCGTGCCTCCGACGAGGGGAACGGCATGCGCCGGTCGAAATCTATACCGATGGCCGTGACCGGTCCGTCGCAGACTGTTTCGCGTCCGACTCCCCAGGGGTGTTCCATTGCCTCGTCTCGGCCGTAGATGGCGAAGAGCCATCGAATCGTCGGCACAGCTTAAGGGGGAAGATCGCCACCGTCAAGGACGCGGAGGAACGCCCTGAAATCCCTCTCTTGGGGACCGTTTGTCGCTACCTATCTGCTGCCTTGAGGCGCAGCACAGACGGCGATCAACGAAGAATGATGAGGAAAAGTGGAGCCGACAATCAGACTTGAACTGATGACCTGCTGATTACGAATCAGCTGCTCTACCAACTGAGCTATGTCGGCGTCGAGGCGGGAGTCGACCGGAGTCGACCGTGCAACCGGGAAAGCATAACGCGCCCAGTGCAGGTGCGACAAGCGGAATGGATGGGGCCCGCGGCTCGCCTCACGGGGCGCCGCAGTCGCGCGTGAGAGCGCGACCGCCAACAATCAGAGTTCGGGGTGGGCGACGGCTTGCGGCTTCACGGCCTGCTGCGTGGCCTTCCACGCCGCGGAGCCGAAGACGTAGACGACGAGGGCGACGACGAGGAGCCAGACGATGCGCGCCATTGGAGTGCTCCCAGCGTCTTCCGTGAACGGCCGCCACGTGACGGCGATGGCGCGCGGCGAATAGGTAGCCGGCACGCCAGGAGGGCGGCCCGCGCCGCGCGCCGAGGGCGCGCGGCGCCAACCAACTAGGCGGCCTGCGCCTCGTGGACCGTGATGCCGATGGCCGGGCGAGCGGCCGGGCGGACGTTGACCGTGCGGCGGACCGCCGGCTTGCGGGTGGCGACGGGCGCCGGACCCTGCGGGTTGCGGGCGGCGCGCATCCAGGTGCGCAGGCGCGACAGCGCCAGCGAGCGCAGCTGCGAGATCCGCGATTCGGAGAGGCCGAGGACGCGGGCGATCTCCGCCATCGTCATCTCTTCTTCGTAGTAGAGCGCCAGCACCTTGCGCTCGCGCTCGTGCAGCTTGCTCATGGCGGCTCCGAGCTGCGTGCGCACTTCGGCGCGCTCGAGTTCGACGTCCGGGCCGTCCTCGACGTAGCCGATGGCCTTGGCCAGGGCGCGCTGGTCGTCGCCGAAGGCTTCCTCGAAGGCCACGAAACCGCTGTTCTCGGCGCGCTCGACGGTGCGGCAGGCGCGGGTGTAGGCGGCCTTGGTCAGGCCCATCGCGTCGGCGATCTCGACGTCGTTGGGGTCGCGGCCGAGGGTCTGGCGCAGGCCGCTGCAGGTGGCCTTCAGGTTGCGCTCCATGCGGCGGGTGCGGCGCGACGCGGTGTCGACGGCGCGCAGGGCATCGAGCATCGAGCCGCGGACACGGCGGGCGGCGAACGCCTCGAAGGGCACGCCGGAGGCCGGCTTGTAGCGGCGGGCAGCGTCCAGGAGCCCCACCACGCCCTCGCCGATCAGCTCGTTCATCTCGACTTGCGCCGGGAGCCGGCGCACGAGGCCGACAGCCACCTTCTTCACGAGCGAGAGGTGGTTGATGACGAGACGATCACGTTCCTGATAGGCGGCGTCGGCGAGCTGCATTTGGGTCGGCCTCCGAGGCGGCCCTAAATGGACCGCACGTCGGTGCCCACTACAGCAAGGCGGCTGCCGCGACTGCATCCAGGGTGAACCCACCCGTGCCGGCGCGGCGCGATCAATGAAATCAGGGACTTGCGAGGGCAGCGCCGTAAGGTTCGGTACGTCGCGATGTCGGCGATCCGACAGCCCAATCCGGGCCTTCGACAGGAAGCCGACATCTCGTCGGAATGCCGACACTGTTGGGCTTAGCGGCGACACACGCTGCGCAACCCTGTGCGTGCCGACACCCGGGCCGACGTGAAAGCCGACAGTCTTCCGGCTCGCTGTGTCCTAGGACGCTTACGGATCGTTGGGCGGAAACCCTGAGCCCCTACGGCGCGGCAGGGGCTGGGCGGGCGAACCGCCGCCACTCACCCTGAATCAGCCGCTCGTGCGGCAGGAACCGCGCCTTGTAGGCGAGATGCCGGCAATCGGCCACGTACAGACCCAGGTAGAGATAACGGAGGCCCCAGGCCCGGCAGGCCTCGATCTGCTTGAGGATGCAGTAGGTGCCGAGGCTGACGTCGTCGAAATCGGGAGCGAACGCGCAGTAGACGGCGGACAGGGATTCGCCGCCCCGGTCGGCCACGGCCACCGCCACCAGTTCCCCTTTGGAGCGGCAGGCGAACTCGACGGTCTCGCAGCAGGTTTCGACCAGGAACGCCCGGTAGGCGGCGACATCGACGTCACGCGTCTCGCCGTCGGCCGTGAGGCCGCGCTCGAACTTGTGGCGCACATAGAGGGCGGCGCGCTCCTCGTCGGCGACGGCCGGACCGACGCGGACGGTCAGTCGGGCATCGCCCTTGGCGAGGACCCGGCGCAGCGAGGCCGTCAGCGTGAACGAGGCGATGTCGATGCGGATCGCCTGGCAGGCGCTGCAGGTCGGGCAGCTGGGGCGATAGAGGAAGACGCCCTGGCGGCGGTCGCCTTCGGCCAGGGCCGTGTCCATCTCGTCGCGCCGCAACTTGCGCTCGGACACGCGAAGCGGGAAGCGCGCCAGCCGGTCCGGAAGGTACGGACAGGTGTCGAGCGCGTCGTAGACGAGGAACTGCCGGACCACGATGACCCAATTGTACGCTCGCCGGCCGCCGTTGCCGCCTTGGTCGCGTCCAAAGTGATACGATCGGGGGTTCAGAATCCCCGCGGCGGCCCGGCCGTGGGGATATGCGCTGGCGGTTCGATGCACGATTCACCCGGCCCACGCCTTCGACCCATCGTGATCAGGGGTGCACGCACGCACAACCTGAAAGCCGTCGATCTCACGATCGCGCCGCGCCGTCTGACCGTCGTCACCGGCGTCAGCGGCTCCGGCAAGTCGTCGCTCGCCTTCGATACGATCTACGCCGAAGGCCAGCGCCGTTACGTCGAGTCGCTGTCGGCCTATGCCCGCCAGTTCCTCGAGCGCATGGAGCGGCCCGACGTCGATTCGGTCGAGGGGATGCCGCCGGCGATCGCCATCCGCCAGAAGAACAGCATCCGCAACCCGCGCTCGACGGTCGGCACCACCACCGAGACGCACGACTACCTGCGCCTGCTGTTCGCGCGGGTCGGCCGCACGATCTGCCGCAACTGCGGCGCCGACGTGGCCCGCGAGACGGCCGAAGCCGTCGCCGAGCGGCTGGCGCTTCGGCCCCAGGGGGCGCGCCTGCTGGTCGGCTTCGAGCTACCGATCGTCCGCGTTGGCCGGCTCAGCCGTGTTGGACGCGACGAGAGCCTGGATTCCTCCGAGCCGGGCCGCGACGACGATGCGCCCGAGCTGGACCTGCTCGAGCCGCCGCCATTGGCCGACCCCGTGGCCGCCGCCATCGACACCCTGCGGCGCAAGGGCTTTGCCCGCCTCCTCGTCGACGGCCAGGCGGTCGGCTTCGACGAGGTCGACGTCGCGTCGCTGTCCGATCGCACCGTGCTCGAGGTCGTCGTCGACCGGATCAAGGTCGACGCCGAGGTGCGGCCGCGGCTGACCGACGCCATCGAAAACGCCTACCTCGAAGGCGGCGGCCAGGCCTTCGCCGTCGAGCTCGGCGCCGGGCCGGATGGCGGCCCGCTGCGCCACGTCTTCAGCGAGCGCTTCGAGTGCCGGCGCTGCGGCATCGTCTACGAGATGCCGCAGCCGCGGCTCTTCTCGTTCAACAACCCCTTCGGCGCCTGCCCGACCTGTCACGGCTTCGGCAACGTGATGGAGCTGGACATGGGCCTGGTCGTGCCCGATCAGACCAAGACGCTGGCCGGCGGCGCCGTCGAGCCGTGGACCAAGCCGCACTACCGGGCCCATTTCGCGGCGATGAAGAAAGCGGCCAAGACGGCCGACGTCCGCCTCGACGTGCCGTGGAACGAGCTGACCGATCGCGAGCGCGACGTCATCCTGCGCGGCCAGGGCGACTTCGGCGGTGTCCAGGGCTTCTTCCAATGGCTCGAGAAGAAGAAATACAAGGTCCACATCCGCGTCTTCCTGAGCCGTTACCGCGGCTATCAGACCTGCCCGGAGTGCGGCGGGACGCGGCTGCGGCGTGAAGCGCGCGACGTCCGGGTCGGCGGATGGACGATCGACCGGGTCTGCGCGCTGACCGTGCGTGAGGCCAAGGCCTTCTTCGCGTCGCTCGAACTGTCGCCGCGCGAATCGGCGATCGCCGAGAAGGTGCTGCGCGAGATTCAGCGGCGCCTGACCTTCCTCGACGACGTCGGCCTCGACTACCTGACGCTCGACCGCCTCTCGTCGACACTGTCGGGTGGCGAAGCGCAGCGCATCAGCCTGGCCACCGCTCTCGGCTCGGCCCTGGTCGGCACCCTCTACGTCCTCGACGAGCCGTCGATCGGCCTCCATCCGCGCGACAACCTGCGGCTGATCGCCATCCTGCGGCAGCTGCGCGATCAGGGCAACACGGTGATCGTCGTCGAGCACGATGCCGACATGATCCGGGTCGCCGACGCGGTCGTCGACATGGGTCTCGGCGCCGGCGAATCGGGCGGGCGCGTCATCTACTCGGGTAGCGTCGAGGGCCTGCTCAACGAGCCGCGTTCGCTGACCGCCAAGTACTTGCGCGACGATCTGGCGATCGCCGTGCCGGCGGTGCGGCGACGGGCGGGCAAGGCCCAGCTCAGGGTGCTGAACGCGCGCGAGCACAACCTGAAGGGCATCGACGTCACCGTGCCGCTCGGCCTGCTGGCCGTCGTCACCGGCGTCAGCGGATCCGGCAAGTCGACGCTGGTCCACGACGTCCTCTATGCCGGCATCAAGCGGGCCAAGGGCGACTGGGATCGCCGCGTCGGCAAGTGCGATCGGATCGAGGGCATCGAGCACCTGACCGACTGCCTGCTGGTCGATCAGACGCCGATCGGCCGGACCCCG
Source organism: Vicinamibacteraceae bacterium (assembly GCA_039916225.1). Taxonomy (GTDB): domain Bacteria; phylum Acidobacteriota; class Vicinamibacteria; order Vicinamibacterales; family Vicinamibacteraceae; genus JBDSLU01. Next base: position 20,575 of record JBDSLU010000072.1, on the reverse strand, counting down.
CGTTCGAACCCGGTCACGTATCTCAAGGCCTTCGACGCGATCCGCGACCTGTTCGCGCAGACCAAGGACGCCAAGACGCGCGGGCTGACGCCGAGCCATTTCTCGTTCAACGTGCCGGGCGGCCGCTGCGAGGCGTGCGAGGGCGAGGGCCAGGTTCGCGTCGAGATGCAGTTCCTGGCCGACGTGTTCGTGCCCTGCGACGAGTGCCACGGCAAGCGCTTCAAGCCGCAGGTCCTCGAAGTCCGCTACAAGAACCGCAACATCGACGACGTCCTCGACCTCACCGTGCGCGAGGCGATTACCTTCTTCGGCGGCTCGCCCAAGGTCCTGCGCCGGCTCCAGGTGCTCGACGAGGTCGGTCTCGGCTACCTGCGCCTCGGCCAGCCGGCGACGACGCTGTCGGGCGGCGAGGCGCAGCGCATCAAGATTGCCGCCCATCTCTCCGTCGAGACCGGCGAGCGGATGCTCTACATCCTCGACGAGCCGACCACCGGCCTGCATTTCGACGACATCGCCAAGCTGCTGGCGGCGTTCCGCCGCCTGCTGAACGCCGGCCACAGCCTGCTGGTGATCGAGCACAACCTCGACGTGATCAAGTGCGCCGACTGGCTGATCGATCTGGGCCCCGAAGGTGGCGATGCCGGCGGCCGCGTCGTCGCGGTCGGGACGCCCGAGGATCTGGCGACGGTCGAGGCGTCGCACACGGGACGCCATCTCGCCGAGGTACTCCGCGCGGCCGGACAGGCGGCGATGGGGGAGGGCGCGTGATGCGGCCGTGGTCGTTGGCGCGGAGCAGCCTGCTCGCCTGCGCCGCAGCCCTGTTGGCCGGCATCGCCGTGCCGGCCTCGGCCCAGTCGCTGGTCGGCCGGCCGTTCGAGGACGTCGTCCGCTATCTGGCCAGTCCCGATCCGAAGCTCCGCGTCGAGGCGATGCGGACGCTGGCGCAAACGGCGCACGCCGATGCGATCGGACCGATCGCCACGCTCGCGGCCGATCCCGTCGAGGCGATCCAGCTCGAAGCGCTCGAGACGCTGCTGCGCTTCTACATCGTCGACGTACCGAGCGGAACCAAGCGCGTGGCCGGCGTCTTCGAGACCGGCCGCAAGGATCCGGGCGAAGCGGCTTTTGCCATCGGCCCCTATCAGCTGCTGCCGCGCGCCGTGCCCGACTCCTTGAAGAACGGCCTCGCCAAGGCGATGCGCGACGATCAGGCCCGCGTCCGCCGCGAGGCGACGTGGACGCTGGGCGCGCTCGTGCCGCCGCCGGCCGGGGCCGCTGCCGAGGCGTCGCTGGCCGCCAACCTCCGCGACCCCGACGACAGCGTGCGCGTCGCGGCGGCCCGTGTCGCCGGCGCCGTCCGTGCCGGATCGCTCGGTGACGCGCTGGTCGCGGCAATGAACGATCCGCGCGCCGAGGTCCAGCTCGCCGCGATGCGCGCCCTCGGCGACATCGGCGAGAAGCGCGCCAGCCGGGCGCTGCGCGAGCGCTTCGTCCACGATCAGCGCGGGCCGGGTGCCGAAGCCGCGCTCGACGGCCTGGCCCGTCTCGCCGATTCGACCAGCCAGCCCGTCTTCTTCGAGCAGGTGGCGTCGAAGGACGCCGACTTGCGTCGCGCTGCGTTCGAGGGCCTGGCCCGACTCGGCGACGTCGCGGCGATCCGCGCCGTCGAGGGTCGCAGCGGCGGCGAGCGCGATCGCACCGTGCGACTCGCCCGCGCCTTCGCCCTGGCCCGGGACGCGGGCCGCGGCCTGCCCGAGCTGACCGCGGCGCTCGGTGACGATCGCCGCGCCGAGCAGGCGATGGCCTACCTCGTCGAGCTCGGCCGGCCGCACGTCAAGGCGCTGGTGCCGCGCCTGGGCGATCCCGACGTGCCGACGCGCGGGCGCCTGGTGCAGGTGTTCGGCATCGTCGGCGGACCCGAGGCGCTGCAGGCGCTCGAGCCGACCACGCGCGATCCCGATCCGGTGGTGGCGCGGGCGGCCGAGCACGCCATCGCGCGCATCCGCCTCGCCGCCCGGTGAGCACGCGGCGCCGCCAGCGCCGGGCCCTGCCGCGCGACTTCTTCGCGCGACCGACGCTCGACGTGGCCCGCGAGCTGATTGGGACGCGGCTGGTCCACGACATCGACGGCGTCCACACCGCCGGCATCATCGTCGAGACCGAGGCCTACATCGGCGAGGACGACCCGGCCTGCCACGCCGCGGCCGGCCGCACGGCGCGCACCTCCTTCATGTACGGCCCGGCCGGCATCGCCTACGTCTATCTGAACTACGGCGTGCACTTCCTGCTGAATGCCGTGACTGAGGCGGACGGGCATCCGGCCGCCGTGCTGATCCGCGCGCTCGTCGCCGACGAGGGCCTCGACGTGATGCGCGCCCGGCGCGGCGTCGCGGCCTCGCCGCGGCTGGATCAGGGGCTGTGTCGTGGTCCGGGCAACCTGACGCGCGCACTGGGCGTGACGCTGCACGAGAACGGCGCCGATCTGTGCGGCGCGTCGCGCCTGTGGATCGAAGAAGGTCCCGGCGCGCCCGGCCCGCTCGAGTGGGGACCGCGGATCGGGATCAGCGTCGGCGTCGATACGCCGTGGCGCTGCGCGGTGGCCGGGCACCCGGCGGTCTCGGGACGCCGCGCGCCGGCGACGCGTCGATCCTGACGGAGGCGTCGATGACTGGACCCGCCTTCCTGATCCGCCCGGTGTCGGCAGGCGATCTCGACGACGCGCGCACGCTGTTCCGCGCCTACGCCGCGTCGTTGCCGATCGACCTCGGCTACCAGGACTTCGCCACCGAGCTGGCGACGCTGCCGGGCAAGTACCGTCCGCCGGCGGGGGCGCTCCTGGTGGCCCGCGATCGCCAAGGCGCGCCGCTCGGCTGCGTCGGCCTGCGGCCCCTGGCCGACGGATCGAGCGAGATGAAGCGGCTCTACGTCGCGCCGGCTGCGCGCGGCCTCGGCCTGGGCCGCGCGCTGATGGAGGCGGTCATCGCCGAAGCCGCCCGTCTCGGCTACCGCGAGATCCGGCTCGACACCCTGCCGACGATGACGGCGGCGATCGCGATGTACCGCGCGTCCGGCTTCGAGCCGATTGCGCCGTACTACGACACCGCGCCGAGCGGAACGATCTTCCTGGCGCGCCGCCTCGACGACCAGTCGTAGCGCATCACCGGCGCTTGACCGGTGCATGACCCGCCCCGCCGCGGGTCGCCTCAACGCCGGCGGCCGGGTATTGCGCGCTACTCGGCTGCGCCGCGCGGCCGCGCCACCGTCTCCTCGACCTGCACCTTGACCTCGCGCTTGGTGCCTTCGCGGATGATGCCGAGCGTGATCGCCTGGCCGATCGGCGTGTCGAGCAGGGCGCGCTGGAACTGCGCCGGCGTCGCGACCGCCTTGGCGCCGGCCGACGTGATCGTGTCGCCGGGGCGCAGCCCGGCGCGGTAAGCCGACGACGTGCGATACAGGCTCCACACGACGGCGCCCTTGGTGTCGGGCAGGTTGAGGTCGCGGGCCAGCTCCGGCGTCACCGAGGCGAGCCGGATGTCGCCGATGGTGCCGCGGCGCACCGTGCCGGTGCGGATGATCTCGTCGGCGACGCGGCGCGCGATGTTGCTCGGGATGGCGAAGCCGAGGCCGACGCTGCCGCCGCCTTCCGACACGATCCACGTGTTGATGCCGACCAGTTCGCCGCGGCGGTTGATGAGCGCGCCGCCGGAGTTGCCGCGGTTGATGGCGGCGTCGGTCTGGATGTAATCGACCAGGGTGGAGACGTCGTCGTAGGTGCGGTTCAGCGCGCTGACCACGCCGAGCGTCACCGTCTGTCCGAGCTGGTACGGGTTGCCGACCGCGAGCACCCACTCGGCCACCTTCAGGTTCGCCGAGTCGCCCCAGGCGACGGTGGGCAGGTTCTTCTCGTCGATCTTGAGGAGCGCGAGATCCGTCTGCGGGTCGACGCCCACCAGCTTGGCCTTCCGTTCGCGGCGGTCGGACAGGATGACGGTGACCTGCTGCAGCGCGCCCTGGCCGAGCACGTGGTTGTTGGTCAGCACGTAACCGTCGCTGTTGATGATGACGCCCGATCCGGCACTCTGGCCGCGCTGCGTGGCGAACTGCTCTTCGTCGCCGAACATGCTGCCGAAGAAGGGGTCGGCGAACCGCCGCTGCCGGTAGACGGCGACGGCGGAGATGTTGACGACCGCCGGCGACGTCCGCGCGGCGATCTGGGTGAAGTCGGGCAGCGTCGCCGTGGCGATCGGGCCCAAGGTCTGGGGGGCGGCCGCCGTTGCAGGGGCCGTGGTGCCGGGCGCGGTATCCGCTTCGCGGGACTGCAGCCGGCCGGTGAGCAGGACGCCGCCGACGAACCCGGCCGATAGCAGGGCCCCGGTGGCGAACCAACGTCTTGTCGCGGTCATGGCCCTAGAATAGCGCGCCGGACCCCTGTGATAGACTCGGTCGTTCGACCGTCCCCAGCCGGCCAGACATGGGCGGCGCTCCAAGATCAAGCCGATGGCAAACGTTCCCGCTACGCGCCTCCGCAAGGGCAATCTCGTCAAGCACAACGGCGATCTGTGCCGCGTCGTCGAACAGCAGCACGTCACCCCTGGCAACCTCCGCGGCTTCGTCCGGGCCAAGATGCGCAAGGTCAAGGACAACTCGGTGTTCGAGCATCGCTTCCGCTCGGAAGACATGGTCGAGCGCGCCTCGCTCGACGAGCGGGAGATGCAGTACCTCTACAAGGACGGTTCGGGGTTCTGCTTCATGGACACCACGAACTACGAGCAGATCACGATGTCCGAGGAGTCGCTCGGCGACTCCATGAACTATCTGCTGCCGGAGTCCACGATCAAAATCGAGTTCTACGAGGGCAACCCGGTCGGCATCGAGCTGCCGCCGACGGTCGACCTCAAGGTCACCGACACGGCGCCTGGCATCAAGGGCGCGACCGCGTCGGCGCAGACCAAGCCGGCGACCTGCGAGACCGGCGTCGTCATCACGGTGCCGTCGTTCATCAACCCTGGCGACGTGCTCCGGGTCAACACCGAGACCGGCGAGTACCAGGGCCGCGCCTAGGCGCCCCCGCCCGTCCGCGACCCGAGACCGAGCGTGGAAGACATCCGACGAGCCCAGGCGGGCTGGATCGAGGTGATCACCGGCAGCATGTTCAGCGGCAAGAGCGAAGAGCTCATCCGCCGGCTGCGCCGCGTCCAGATCGGCCGCCAGAAGGTCCAGATCTTCAAGCCGCGCATCGACGATCGCTATGGCCACGATCACGTCACGTCGCACAGCGACATGCGGATCGCATCCGAGAGCGTGTCCTCGTCGCGCGAGTTGCTCGAGCGCGTCCTGCCGGACACGCAGGTGATCGGCATCGACGAAGGGCAGTTCTTCGACGCCGAGCTGCCGATGATCTGCAACGCGCTGGCCGACCAGGGCAAGCGGGTGATCGTCGCCGGCCTCGATCAGGACTACCTCGGCAAGCCGTTCGAGCCGATGCCGCAGTTGCTCGCCATCGCCGAGTACATCACCAAGACGCACGCCATCTGCGTCGTCTGCGGCGAGCCAGCCAACTACACCCAGCGCCTGGTGCAGAGCCGCGAGCGCGTCCTCGTCGGCGCGCAGAACGCCTACGAAGCCCGCTGTCGGGCGTGTTTCGATCCGACCCTGGCCGGCTGAGTGCGGCGCGCGGGTTGCGCGCGCGCGGGGCGCGTCTAGGCGGGGATCGCGTCGCGCAGCGGACCCGCCAGGCGCTCGACTTCGGCGATCAGCACGTCGCGGTTGACCGGCTTGGTGAGGTAGCCGTCCATGCCCGCGGCCAGGCACAACTGACGATCGCCGGCCATCGCGTGCGCTGTCATCGCCACGATCGGCACGCGCGCGCCGGCGCCCGCGCTGGCGCGGATGGCGGCCGTGGCCTCGAAGCCGTTCATCTCCGGCATCTGGACGTCCATCAGCACGAGGTCGAAGCGCTCGTCGCGAACCGCCTCGCATGCCTGCCGGCCGTTGTCGACGACATGGACGGTGTGGCCACGCTTGCTCAGCATCGCCACCGCGACGCGCTGGTTGACGGCGTTGTCCTCGGCCAGCAGGATGCGAAGGACGGCGTTGCCCGAGACGCGGGCCATGGCCGTCGCCCGCTCGCGCTCGGCTCGCTTGTGCTCGATGAGCGGTGCCGCCTGCCGGGCCCGATCGGGCAACGCCTCGGCGATGGCCGCGGCGAACTCGGCCGAGCGCAGCGGCTTGGCGGTGAGCGGCGTGCCGGCCGCGCGCAAGGCGTCGAGCTCCTCGGGCGGACGATCGGACGTCACCAAAACGACGCTGGCCAGCCCGGGCCACTGGACCGCCAGCATCTTCGACACCTCGGCCGGCGTATCGGCCAGCACGCGCGCGTCGAGGATGGCCAGCTGGCACGGCGCGGCCATCGAGGCCGTCAGGGCGCCGTCTTGATCGGCGGCGGTGAGGACCTCGGCGCCCCAGTCGCCGAGCATGGCGGCGGTGACGCCACGGCTGCCGCCCGGCGGGGCGACGACGAGCGCCCGGATGCCGGCCAGCCAGGCCGGCACCGGCTGCGGCACGTCGGCGACGGGCTCGAGCGGCAGGCGCGCCCGGAACGTGCTGCCTTCGCCGAGCACGCTCTGGACCGACAGCTCGCCCCCCATCATCGCGACGAGACGGGCTGAGATCGAGAGCCCGAGGCCGGTGCCGCCGTAACGCCGGCTGGTGGATCCATCCGCCTGGGTGAAGGCGTCGAAGACCAGCGCGTGCTTGTCGGCAGCGATGCCGATGCCGGTGTCGCTCACGCTGATGTCGAGAGTACGCCGCTCGTGGCCGGCGGCGCCATCGATCTCGACGGTGGCGACCCGCACGACGACGTCGCCGTACTCGGTGAACTTGACGGCGTTGCCGACCAGGTTGACGAGGACCTGGCGCAGCCGCTCGGCGTCGCCGACGATGGCCGCGGGGACGTCCGGCTCGATGCGCCACGCCAGGTCGATGCCCTTGCGATGGGCCGCGAGCGCCAGGCCGGGCAGGCTCTCGCGCAACAGCCCGCGGACGTCGAACGGGCTCCGTGACAGCTCGAGGTGGCCGGCTTCGATCTTGGAGAAGTCGAGGACGTCGTTGATCACGCGCAGCAACGTCGACGCCGAGCTGCGCACCGTGTCGAGGTATTGGCGCTGGTCGGGCGAGAGCGCGGTAGCCGAGAGCAGCTCCGCCATCCCCAGCACGCCGTTCATCGGCGTCCGGATCTCATGGCTCATGTTGGCGACGAACTCGCTCTTGGCCTGGCTGGCCGCCTCGGCGGATTCCTTGGCCAGCCGCAGGTCGCGCGTCTGCGTGGCGACCCGCTTGCGCAGGACGAAGACCCAGGCCAGGCCGAGGACGATCACGCCGGCGAGGATGCCGACCAGCATCAGGGCCCGGGCGGCGTTCCAGAACGACGGGGCGGCGAGCACTTCGACGCCGTCGATGGGCACCAGTACCTGGAACGAGCGACCCCGGCGCACGATCCCGGTGGTCGCGAACTGCACCTGGCAGATGCCGCGCAGCCGGATGCGGCTGTCCGGCTCGAGGCGAGCGAGGGCCGCCGCCGACGTGCGCGTGTCGAGCAGCGCGCTGAAGGCCGTGCCGTTGGCGTCGAGCAGCAGCGACGGCCCGTCCGGCGTCGAGACGCGCTCGAGCAGCCGGGCCTCGACCTCGACGAGCTGCGAGTCCGCCGCACCGCTGGTCAGCCGCGTCGGGTTGAGCGTCAGCGGGGCGATCGGCGCGCCGGCGCCGAGGCGGCGCACCCGCGCATCCTCGAGGACGAGGCTGTAGGCGGTGCCGGTCACCGGGAAGCCGATCGCGTCGACGAGGTCGCCGGCCTTCAACTCGATCGGCTCGACGGCCCGGACTTCGAGCGCGCCGGTGCTGTCGCTGATGTAGACGCGGCGGCCGCGCACCAGTGTCACGCTGCCGCGGACGCGCATCCGGCGGCCGGCGAGCTCGGGCGAGCCGAAGCGGAGCAGGCGGTCGATCGGCGACAGCGCGGTGCTGAAGGGGTCGGGCGGTGCCGGCGAGTCGATGTGGAGGTGCTGCAGGGTGGGCGCGAAGAGCTGGACGCCGGTCATCTGCCGGCGGCTGTTCGGGATCGCGCCGGCGACGGCCTGGACGGTGACGACGCTGTCGACCAGGTGCTCCGGCAGCGGTCCGCTGACGTTCGGCACCTGCCCGTACAGCGTCAGGCCGGCGGTGTGCATCTCGAAGAACAAGTGCTTCCGGTCGTCCAGGGAGACACGACGCACCACGCCGCTGACCGTCACCCACTGCGAATCGAAGCCGCCGGCTCGCAGCCCGTCGAGCGACGGCCGGGCCGGCGCCGGTACCGGCCGGGGGCCGCGCACGGTCATCTGCTGCGCGATCACCGACGGGGCGAAACCGCCGCTGTCGGTGACGCCGTGGATCTCGACGCTGTCGCCAGCCGTGGCCGGCAGCGGCAGGCCTTCGGTATTGACGTAGACGCCGGCGGTGCCGTCGTGCACGAACACCAGGCGCCAGGCCGGATCGACATAGGTGACGACGCCGCGCAGGTGGACGCGATGGCGCAGCGACGAATCGAAGTTGGACAGCCGGCGAATGGCATCGGCGTCGGTGATGATCGCGCTCGCGACCGCCGGCGGATCGAGCAGCAGATCGGCCAGATTGTCGACGAACAGCTCGGACTCCTGGCGCTGGCGCGACGCGGCGGTGGCCCGGAGCGCGACGCCACGGACGCGCATCCGCTGGCCGACCAGGCCGGCGGCGTCGGAGACGGAGCCCGTCCGGACCCAGATGACGAGCGGACTGCCGCCCGCGTCGAGCACGCCGCGGAGTCGGCCCTGGACCATCTTGGCCTCCTGCAGCGTGCCGCGGACCTCGAGGCGCCGGCCGTCACGGCGGCCGCCGACGATCTCGGCGATCGTCGTCAGCGGACCGACGGTACGTGGGTGGCGCGACACCGGCGACAGCACGGGCTCGGCGACCAGCGTCTGGCCGTCGCGCACGATGGTCGTCCCCTGCAACACGACTTCCGCGCCCTCGTCGGACAGGTTGCCGTTGTCGCCGGGGTCGGCCAGGATCGTCCCGGTCGCGTCCTCGAGCGCGAGGAGGCGCCATTCGCCGTCGAAGTAGGTGATCCGGCCGGTCACGCGGACGGGGCGGCCGGCAGCGGCCTGGTCTGGCGGAAGCGCCGCGATCGCCGCGGCGCTGTTCAGCGTGGCAACGGCGGCGCCGGCGTGTCGATCGCAGCCCGCGAGCAGCGTCGAGAGGCCGACGCCCACCAAGGCGAGGACCAGCGCCGCGGCCGTGCGGCGGCGGGCTGCAGGCGGCGGGGGAGCCGGGACAAGGGGCCGGATCGGAAGTACCATCGTGACGGCCGCTGAGTCAGCCGTGGACGAGGAATCGGCGTCGGGTCAGGCCGCATGAAGGTCATGCCGCCGGCGCACGCGTCAGTTGGGGCAAAGCCGTGCAATGTCGCGCGGCCGCAGGGTGCGGTCGGCCGGCGAGCACCGGTTCAGACGTCTTCGCGCTCGTCGTGGACCCCGAGGTCCAGCGCCTTGCCGGCGAAGTGGATGTCCTGGCCGAGGATCTTGTCCTTGAGCAGCCGGCGGGCCTCCGCGTAGTGCTGCGGCGGCACCGTCAGCAGCTTGGCCAGGCGCTTCATCCGCGGCAGCACGACCAAGGTCGGCTGCGGCTCCTCACGCCAGGAAAGACCGCCGATCGACTCGTAGGGCATGAAGCCGCTGTCGAGCCAGACGCCGTCGCGATAGAAGCCGCGGCCGATCCGCAGCGTCAGCGGGCCGAGGTAGACGTAGTAGAGCAGCATCATCGTCTCGCCGAAGATGTCCGTCCGGTGCTGCTTGAGGATCTTCACGACGATGATGACGCCGAGCAGCGACCCGATGGCGATGAGCAGGCGGGGATGCGTCGGCTGGCGGCCCGACCAGGTGAGGAGCGCGGATGAGCGGAGGCGCAGGAAGCGGAGCAGCTGGAAGGCGAGCCGCAGGTTGGCGAGCAGGAAGCCCGCACCGAGGACGATGAGGAGGGTTGCGACGACCTGTTCTGGGCTCGCCACCATCGGCGTGGATCCCGCGCGCCTGTCTTCAGACCGCGGCCGTCAGCCGCGCAGCCAGGCCGTCAGCCAGCCGATGGGGCCCAGGCCCGAGGCGTGGGGGTCGCCGATCCACGTCGGCGGCGTCAGCCACACGAACGTCAGGATGGCGATGACCATCAGGTCGTACTGCCAGGTGGCGCGCTCGTAGGTCCAGTAGAGCGTGCGCCAGACGGCGCGCAGCGGCTGGGGGAGGCCGGTGCCGGCGCCGGCAATTTCCTTGTGCAGCCGCACCGCGTCGTCGTTGGGCTGGCTCATACCGGCACGCGCTCCGGTGACTTGGCGCGCTCGAGCTCACGCCACGTATAGAAGATGCGGTCGGCGACCGTGAGGATCGACAGCACCAGGATGACCCACAGCACCCCGGCCATGCGGTTGGTGAAGGCGCCGATCATGAAGAGCACGATGCGCTCGGGCCGCTCCATGAAGCCGACCTTGCACTGCTCGACGACCGACTCGGCGCGGGCCCGTGCATAGCTCGTCAGCACCGTGAAGATCATCGCGACCACGGTAATCACCACGTAGTCGGTGCGATGCACGGATGAGTAGAGGTAGACGAGACCGAGGAACAGTGCCAGGTCCGAGAAACGGTCCATCACCGAATCCCAGAAGCCGCCGAACGCCGACTCCATCCCCATCTCGCGCGCCACTTTGCCGTCGATGAAGTCGAAGATGTTGGCGGCGATCATGATCCCGCCCGCGGTCACGAACCGTCCGGTCGCCAGTGCCCACGCCGCAACGACGTTGATGAGCACGCCGACGAAGGTCAGCACGTTGGGATGGATGCGCAGCACCACACACACGCGGATGATCGCGCGCAGCGGGAACATGCAGATGGTGCCGATGAGGCCGGTAAAGGTCATCCCGATCTTGGCCGACAATGCAAGGGGCCGCGTGTCCGTATAATGGCGAGAGCCGCGGGCCGAATCTGCGCCTAACTGCTGGAGTCTAGCAGGTTGGCCGGGTGCGCTCAACCCGAGCGCAAACGAAGCCGACGTCGGGCGTGCTCAGTCGACGTCAGCGGAGTCCGCGCGGCCCGCGTGCAGCGCCGCCGGCGCGCCGAGCGCCGGCGATCAGCTGCCGCACGCTTTGGGGGCCGCCCGCGGAGCGCGTGAGAGCAGCGCCGCCAGACCAGCAATGCCCATTCTCGACCTGAAGGACCAGATCGCCCGGCTGCCCGAGCAGCCCGGGGTCTACCTCTACGCCAACGCCGCCGGCGAGACCATCTACGTCGGCAAGGCCCGGGTGCTCCGCGATCGCGTGCGGAACTACCTCGGCGCGCGTGGGGCCGACCCCAAGACCGACGCCCTGCTCGACGAAGTGCAGGCGCTCTCGTTCATCGTCACCGACAGCGTATCGGAGGCGCTCGCGCTCGAGAGCAACCTGATCAAGCAGCGGTCGCCGAAGTACAACATCCTGCTGCGGGACGACAAGAGCTATCCCTACCTGCAGTTGACCACCGGCGAGGCGTTTCCGCGCCTCCTCGTGGCCCGGCGGGTGGAGGAGGACGAGCACCTCTACTTCGGTCCGTTCCTGCCGGCCCGGCTGGCCCGCCGCACGATCGATCTGACGCATCGACTCTTCGGCTTGCGCTCCTGTAACGAGACGATTACCGGCCAGCGCGGCCGGCCCTGCCTCGAGTACGACATCAAGCGCTGCGTCGCGCCGTGCGTCGCCTCCCTTTGCTCTGCAGACGCCTACGCCGATGCGGTGGCCGGCGCCCGCCTGTTGCTCGAAGGCAAGCGCGACGCGCTGGTGGCCGACCTCGACCAGCGGATGCACGCCGCCGCCGAGCGCGAAAGCTACGAGGAAGCGGCGCACTGGCGCGACGCCGTCCGCACGGTCGAGGCCATTCGCGACCGGCAGCAGAAGATGGCGACGGCCGGGCTCGGCGACCGCGACGGCTTCGGTGTCCGCCTCGGGCCGCGCGGGTCCGCCGTCGTGGTGTTCCAGATGCGCGGCGGTCGCGTCGTCGATCGCGTCGAACTGTGGAGCGAAGGCGCGCCGGTAGCCCCGGCCGCCGACGGGACCCGCGCCGCGCCGGCGTCGCGCGAGCGGGAAGTGATCGCGGCGGCGCTGTCGCAGTTCTACGCCGTCCACGTTCCGCCGGCCGAGGTCCACGTGCCGGAGCCGCTCGAGGACACCGCGGCCGTCGAAGAGTGGCTGTCGTCGCGGGCCGGCCGGCGCGTGCGGATCGTCGTGCCGAAGCGCGGCGACAAGCGCAGCCTGCTGGAGCTGGCCACGCGCAATGCCCGCGTCGCCTACGAGTCACGCGGACGCGAGACGCCGGCCGGTGCCTTCGACGCGCTCGAGGCGCTGCGCCTCGTGCTGCAACTGCCGGCGACGCCGCGGCGGATCGACTGCTTCGACATCTCGACGTTCCAAGGCAGCGAGACGGTGGCCTCGATGGTCGTCTGCGAGGACGGCCGGATGCAGCCGCGCGAGTACCGCAAGTTCCGGATCCGCGCCGGCGACGAGGCGTCGCTGCCGGCCGGCGCGACGGCGCAGGCCCGGGCCGAGGCCGGCCCCGATTCCGCCGGCACCGCGCGCATCCTCGACGACTTCAAGTCGATGCGGCAGGTGGTGCTGCGCCGCTACCGGGCCGTCGCCGAGCGCGGCGGACCGATGCCCGATCTCATCGTCATCGACGGCGGCAAGGGCCAGCTCGCCGCCGCCTACGCCGCGCTGACCGACGTCGGCCTCGGTGGCGTCGTCGCCATCGGTCTCGCCAAGCAGGAGGAACTGGTCTTCACCCGCGATGCGGTCGACGCCATCGCCTTCCCGATGGACAGCCCGGCGCTCCGGCTGCTGCAGCGGATCCGCGACGAGGCGCACCGCTTCGCCGTGACCTACCACCGCCAGGCCCGCAGCAGCCGCGATCTGCGCTCCGCGCTCGACGCCATCGCCGGCATCGGCCCGCGCCGCCGCAACATGCTGCTGAAGCGCTTCGGCAGCGTCGCTGGCGTCCGCCGCGCCACCCGCGAGGAACTGACCGCGTCGGTCGGCGCCAAGGCCGCGGACGCCATCCTCAATTACTTCGCGCATTGAAGGCGCGCCGGTGGCGCAACCTCCAACCTCCAACCTCCAACTCTGCTGAGCTCGTTGGTCGTTGGAAGTTGATCGTTGGGGACCCGGAAGTCGTCGCCCACATCGCCCGGATGGTCGCCGACGCCAGCCGGCGGCTGCTCGCCCTGGGCGGCGACGTGCGCTGAGGCGGTCCTCGCGCCAGTCCGGCCGGGCGAGCCGAATCCGGCCCGAGCCGAGCCGCCGGAACGCCGGGTTGAGCGTTCGAGGCCTTTTGCCGTACGCTGTAGCGTTTTGTCCGACGTGAATCCCGCGGCCATCTTCATCGCCCTCGTGGTGCTCGCCTTCTCCCTGAGCTTCCACGAGATGGCGCACGCCTGGACCGCCTACCGGCTCGGCGATCCCACGGCCTACAACGAGGGCCGCGTGTCGATGAACCCGGCCGTCCACGTCGATCCGATCGGAACCATCCTGTTCCCGCTGATCAGTATGCTCGCGACGGCGGCCGGCGCCTCCCTGCCCCTGATCGGGTGGGCCAAGCCGGTGCCGTTCCTCGTCCGCAACCTGTCGCGGCCGCGGCGCGATGTCATCCTGATCGCCCTAGCAGGTCCGGCCAGCAACCTGATCCTGGCCGGGCTCATCTCGATCGTGATCCGAGTCGCCCTGCCGATGGGGTGGGTTCCGACGGACGGCATCGGCAGCCCGACCGGGCCGTTCTGGGAGTTCCTCCGGACCGGCTTCCTCACCAACCTTGCTCTGGCCGTCTTCAACCTCATTCCCGTTCCGCCGCTCGACGGCGGCAAGGTGTTGTCGAACCTCCTGCCGCTGCGCTCAGGCTTGGCCTTCGACGAACTGGCCGGCAAGTACGGCTTCATCGTCCTCTATGCGCTCATGCTGACCGGGGTGCTGTCCTACCTGATGCGGCCGTCCATCAACTTCCTCGCCGTGTTGCTGCTGTCGTGGTGACCACACGCGTCGTGTCGGGGATGCGCCCGACGGGAAAACTCCATCTCGGCCACCTGGTGGGCGCGCTGCGCAACTGGGTCGAGCTGCAGGATCGCTTCGACTGTTTCTACTTCGTCGCCGACTGGCATGCGCTGACCAGTGAGTACGCCGACACGCGGGAGATCGTCGCCAACGGCATCGACAACGCCGCCGACTGGATCGCCGCCGGCGTCGATCCGGAGAAGAGCACGCTGTTCGTGCAGTCGATGGTGCCGGAGCACGCCGAGCTCCACCTGCTGCTGTCGATGATCGCGCCGACGCCGTGGCTGGAGCGCGTGCCGACCTACAAGGAACAGCAGGAGCAGGTCACCGACCGCGACCTCGCCACCTACGGCTTCCTCGGCTATCCGCTGCTGCAGACCGCCGACGTCGTCATCTACAACGCGCACGCGGTGCCGGTCGGCGAGGACCAGGTGCCGCATCTCGAGCTGTCGCGCGAGATCGTGCGCCGCTTCAACGGCTTGTACGGCGAGGTGTTCGTCGAGCCGCAGCCGATGCTCACCCGGTTCCCGCGCCTGCCCGGCGTCGACAACCGCAAGATGAGCAAGAGCTACCGCAACGCCATCAACCTCTCCGACACCCCCGACGAGGTGAAGAAGAAGGTGATGTCGATGTACACCGACCCGAACCGGGTCCGGGCCGACACGCCGGGCACGGTCGAAGGCAATCCGGTGTTCATCTACCACGACGCCTTCAACCCGGACACCGCCGAGGTCGACGACCTGAAGGCGCGCTATCGCACCGGCACGGTCGGCGACGTCGAGGTCAAGCAGAAGCTGATCAAGGCGCTCAACGCCACCCTCGAACCGCTCCGCGAGCGGCGGGCCGCGCAGGCCAGTCCGGCGCACGTCCGTGAGATCCTGAACGCTGGCGCCACGCGGGCCCGGGCCATCGCCGTCGAGACGATGGCGCAGGTGCGCGAGGCCATGCACTTGAAGTACTGATGGCCAGCGAACCGTTCGAGTCGACGCTCGAGGCCTACCCGGTCCGGCTCGAGAACTTTCAGGGGCCGCTCGACCTGCTGCTGCACCTGATCCGGCAGCACCAGGTCAACGTCTACGACATCCCGATCGCGCTCATCACCTCGCAGTACCTCGACTACCTCGAGGTCATGCAGGAGCTGGACCTCGACGTCGCCGGCGACTTCCTGGTGATGGCCGCGACGCTGATCCACATCAAGTCGCGGCTGCTGCTGCCGCGGCCGGCGCCCGAACAGGCGACCGAGGACGAGGAGGATCCGCGCGACGCGCTGGTCCGCCGCCTCGTCGCCCACCAGCAGTTCAAGGCCGCCGCCGAGATGCTGCACGAGCGCGAAACCGTTCGCAGCGCGCAATGGACGCGGGCCGAGGGGCGACTGGCCGAGATCGCCGGCGAGGCGCCCGAGCCCGAGCTCGAGGTCGATCTCTTCAGCCTGATGTCGGCCTTCAAGGCCGTCCTCGCCCGGGTCAAGCAGCGGCCGCAGGTGATCCTGCCGGGCGAGTACCTCTCGATCGAGGCACGCATCGAACAGCTGCTGGCGCGGCTGTCGACCACCGAGGCCATCGGCTTCGCCGAGCTGTTCGACGACGTGGCCAGCCGCGCCGAGCTGGTCGTCACCTTCCTTGCGCTCCTCGAGATGATCCGTCTCAAGGCGATTCGCGTCTACCAGACCGGTCCGTTCGGCGAGATCCGCATCTACCGCCGCCAGGTCGCGGCAGACAACGCGCCGCATTACGACGCCGCGCCAGGCACTCCGACCGCTCATGACTGACGAACCACTCGACGACCCCGAGCCCGACGCCGACCAGGGCACACCAGCGGCGGGCGAGCTCGCCGTGTCGGAAACCGAGGCTGCCGCTCCCGTGGACGCCGACGTTGCCGCTCCAGCGGAAGGCGAGGCTGCCGCTCCGGCCGACGACGATCTCGAGCCGACCACCGACCCGCGGGACCTGAAGCCGATCCTCGAGGCGCTGATTTTCGCGTCGCCCGATCCGCTGACCCTCAAAGAGGCGGCCTCGCTGCTCGTGGCCGAGGCGTCGAAGGCCGAGGTCGAGCAGGCGCTGACGCTCCTCAGGCACGACTACGAAGGTGCCGGCGGCCTGCAGCTGGTGGAAGTGGCGGGCGGCTACCAGATCGTCACCCGGCCCGAGCTGCACGAGTACGTGCGCCGCCTGTTCCACGAGCGCACCTCGCAGAAGCTGTCGGTACCGGCCCTCGAGACGCTGGCCGTGATCGCCTATCGCCAGCCGGTGACTGCGCCCGAGATCGCCGAAATCCGCGGCGTCAACACGTCTGGCGTGTTGAACACGCTCATCGGCCGCAAGCTGGTGAAGGTCGTCGGCCGCAAGCCGGTCGTCGGCCGGCCGTTCATGTACGGCACGACACGCGACTTCCTCGACAAGTTCGGCCTCAACGATCTGTCGGATCTGCCGAAGGTCGAGGATCTCGCCGACGTCCTCGGCTTCGATCCCCCGGCCCTCGCCGAGCTCAATCCCACCGAACAGCCGCTCGCGTTCGATTTCGGCGATGCGCCAACCAAGGCCGACGAGGCCCAGTAGCCGCGGCGGGGCGCCGGGCTCAGGCTCGCGCCTGGACCAGGGCCAGCACCTGCGCCACCGCGTCGGCGATCGACAGGCGCGTGGTGTCGAGGTGCACGGCGTCCGCGGCCATCGCCAGCGGCGACGTCTGGCGGGTGCGGTCGGCCGTGTCGCGCTGCTCGAGTGCCGTTGCGACCGCCGCGACGCTGAAGCTGCCGGAATGGTGGGCCGGGTCGTGGGCGCGGCGCCGCGCCCGCTCCGCCGGATCGGCGTCGAGGTAGATCTTGACCCGCGACTCCGGGAAGACGACGGTGCCGATGTCGCGGCCTTCCATCACCAGATTGCCGTCGCCCGCCATGGCCCGCTGCTGGGCCACCAGGATCGCCCGGACGTTCGCCAGCCGGGCGACGCGGGACGCCGCGCCGTCGACGACCGGCGTGCGGATCGCGCTGGTCACGTCGACGCCGTCGATGGCCACGCGCGTCGCATCGATGTCGATGCGGGCGCCATCGGCGAGGGCCGCGACCGCGGCTTCGTCGTCGAGCGAAATGCCGCGCTCGACGGCGGCCCAGGCCACCGCGCGGTACATCGCGCCGGTGTCCACGTGTCGATAGCCGAGCGTCTCGGCGACCTTGCGCGCCACCGTACCCTTGCCCGCGCCCGACGGGCCGTCAATCGCGATTACCACGCTCGCATTCTACCCTTCCGGTTGGCGGCCGCGCTCTCGCGCGCGGCCGCGGGCCGCCCCTGTGGCGTGCCGGCTGCGATGCGCCGCGCTGGGCGCGCGGCGGCGCCGGCACGCGGGCGGCAGGTCATGGCGGCCCGCGCTCACGGCCGCGCGCTGCGCTGACACACCTGCATGCGACTTCCCAGGAAACGCGTCGTCCTTCTCGTCGTCGTGGTCGTGCTGGCGCTGGGCGCGTGGGCGGCCATCCCCTACGTGCGCGCGGCGTCGCTGGTCATCCGCGCCGCCGGGTTGCACGGCGAGTGGCTCGATCGGCTGGGCCGCTTCCAGAACGGGCCGGTCACGACCCGCGACACGACCTTCCAGGGCCGCAGCGGGGCGATGCGGGTGCGCATCTACGAGCCGGCGACGCGGCGGGCCCGCACGGTGCTGCTGACCGGTGGCGTGCACGCCAAGGGCATCGACGAGCCGCGCTTGATGAAGCTGGCGCGCGACCTCGCCGTCGCCGGCACGCCGGTCGTGACCGCCGAGATCGACGATCTGCTGCGCTACCGGATCACGCCGCGGCTGACCGACGCGCTGGAGGACGCGATCCTCTGGGTCAGCGCCGAGCGGGCGCTGACCGACGATGGCCGCATCGGCGTCATCGGCATCAGCTTCGCCGGCGGGCTGTCGATCGTCGCCGCCGGCCGGCCGCGCACCGCGCCGCACGTCGCCTACGTGCTGTCGTTCGGCGGGCACGGCAGCCTGCCCGACGTCGTCCGCTTCCTCTGCACGGGCGTCCAGCCGGACGGCACGCGGCGGACACCGCACGACTACGGCGTCGTCGTGACGCTGATGAACACGACGGAGCAGGTGGTGCCGGCCGAGCAGGTGGCGCCGCTGCGGGCGGCCATCACCTCGTTCATGCACGCCTCGCACCTGGCGATGGTCGATCAGAAGGCCGCCACCGCGGAGTTCACGCACACCCAAGCGATGACCGCCGCCTTACCGGAACCGGCGCGCACGCTGATGACCTACGTCAACACGCGCAACGTGACCGCGCTGGGGCCCATCCTGCTGCCGCACACCGCCGCCTTCACGCAGGATCCGGCCTTGTCACCGGCCCGGTCGACGAGCGTCACCGCCCCGGTGTTCCTGCTCCACGGTGCCGACGACAACGTCGTGCCGGCGATCGAGGCGCGCCGCCTGGCCACCGTGCTCGAGCGCACCGCGCCGGTGCATCTGCTGGTGACCTCGCTGATCACCCACGCCGAGGTCGACCGCCCGCCGACGGCCGGCGAGGTCTGGGCGCTGATTCGCTTCTGGCGTGCGGTCGGGGCTGCGGGCGCGCGGTAGCCGGCCTCGACGCCGGAGCCGCGGCCGACGTCCTGGGCTTCGGCGGGCCCTTCGGCCCGCCCGTGCCGGCCCTCAGGTCACCATCGGTGCGCGGCTTCGGTGCGCCCGCGCCGCGCGTGCGCGGCCCGTCACGGCGCTTCTGCGGCGCGCCGAGGCCCCCCTTGGCCTGCGGCCTCGGGGTCGTGAGCGTGGCGGACTCCTGCAGCGCCTTGATCTCGCGTGGCGTCAACTCGCGCGAATGGCCGACCTTCAGCCCGGGATCCCGCAGCGGTCCGAACTGCACCCGCGCCAGCGTCACCACCGGATGGCCGACGGCCTCGAGCATCCGTCGGACCTGGCGGTTGCGGCCCTCGCGCAGCGTCATGTCGACGATCGAGTCCGAGCCGCGCGGCGTGTCGAGCCGCTTCAGCACGCGCACGCTGGCCGGGGCGGTGCGGTGGCCGTCGAGGGGTATGCCGCGGGACAGCCGTTCGATCGCGGCGGCGTCAGGCACGCCGCGGACGCGGGCGCGGTAGACCTTCGGCACCTCGTGGCGCGGGTGCATCAGCCGGGCCGCCAGCTCCCCGTCGTTGGTGAGCAGCAGCAGGCCTTCCGAGTCGTAGTCGAGGCGACCGACGGGGTAGAGGTAGCCGAGGTCGGGCGGGATGAGCTCGAGCACCGTGCGCCGACGCTCCGGATCGAATCGCGTCGTCACCATGCCGGTCGGCTTGTTGACCAGCACGTAGCGCAGCGGGACGGCGGTCTTGATCTTCTTGCCGTCGACCGAGATGGTGTCGGTCTGGGGATCGGCCTTGGAGCCGAGATCCAGGACCGGCTTGCCGTTGACGGCGACGCGGCCCTGGACGATGAGGCCCTCGGCGGCCCGGCGCGAGACCACGCCGGCCCCCGAGAGAATTTTCTGAAGTCGTTCCTGCACGCGGGGATTGTATGCCCCCCGACGGTGCGTTACTCGTCGAAGTCGTCTTTCGAGGCCGGGTCGAGCTCCCAGCGGTGCTTGTCGCGGTCCTCGATCTTGGCGGCGCCCTTCAGCTCCTCGCCGTCCTCGTAGTTGACGCCCAGCGCCTCGCCGATTTCGTCGACGATGTCCTGGTCCGGCGTCGGGTTGTCGCCGCCCGGGGCCTCGTCGCCGCTGCTGTAGGCGAGCTGCCAGTCGGCGTCGACGTCACCCGCGGTGATGGCCGGGCTGGTTTCGGTGTGCTCCTTGATGTGCTGGAGCAGCTCTTCGCGCCCGCTCTTGGCGGCCGACGAGCCGCCAGCCAGGGTCAGAGATGAGGGGATGGCGCCACGGATAGGGGCCGGCCGGGCCGCCCGGGCCGGTCCGGACCGCGCTTTCTTGGGCGCCGCCGGCGGAGCCGCTTTGACCGCGCGCTTGCCGACGATCGGGAGGGCGGCACGGGCCGGCTGCTTCAGGCTGGACGCAGCCCGGCGGACCGGAATCCTGCCAGCCGGAGCCTTCTTCGCGGTTGCCTTGCTGGGGGTTTTCTTGGCCGGCACCTTCTTGGCTGCCGCCTTCTTGGCTGGCGCCTTCTTGGCTGGCGCCTTCTTGGCTGGCATCCGCTTGGCGGCCACCTTCTTGGCGGCCACCCGCTTCGGCGCCGCCTTTTTCGCGCCCGTCTTCTTCGGGACGGCCTTCTTCGGGACGGCCTTCTTGGCGGCTGCCTTCTTCGCCGTCTTCGCCGCCGGCTTCTTCGCCGTCTTGCCGACCGTCTTGCGCCCCGCCATCTTTCGTTTCGCCATCGACAGATCCCCTAAGGTGCCCCGGTTGAGTTCGTTGACAGAAGCCCGTAAGTTTTGTAGACTCTTCTGCTTGGCGCTGCAAAGATAGTCGCAACAACATGTCGTCCGCAAGTGGGAAGCCCGCAGCTCCAGCCATCACCGGCTGGCGCAGGGTCT
>JBDSLU010000071.1:0-22686 GCA_039916225.1 Vicinamibacteraceae bacterium | reverse complement strand
ACGAAGGACCGCAGCACGGACCCGCGCGGCGCCGTGAACACCTTGGCGCCACCCTTCTTCAGCGTCCACGGCTGCGCCAGCTCGAGGTCGGTGACCATTACCAGCGCCGCGCGGGCCTTGGTGATTTTCTCGTCGAACACCGCCAGCGTCTGCGCCAGCGACGCCCATGCCGGCGGCGTGTAGGGTGGCGCGCCGGGCGGCAACAGATCGAAGAACGGCTCGCGTAACGTCAGCACGCCCCACGCCGGGATGGACGCGAGGTGCATGGCCAGCTCGCCGAGCGTCATCGACTTGGGGTGGGGCCGCCACCCAGCCTGCGCCTCGGGCACGCGCTCGAGCACCGTCCGTGTGACCGCCGCTTCGTGGTCGAACTCGGGGAGCAGCGCCTGGGCCATCGACATGCTCCAGTAGGATAGCAATCGATGACCGCGGCGGTGCTGCACGACGTGCTCTCGGCGGCGGTGCGCCAGCTGCGCGACGCCGGCCTCGATCCCGCCGCCGCGGCCGCCGACGTCGAGGTGCTGGCGCGCCATGTCCTCGGCTGGGATCGCGCCCGGCTCCTCGCCCATCGGCGCGACCCTGCCCCGCCGGCCTTCGTCGAGCGCTTCGCCGCGCTGATCGAGCGGCGCGTCGATCGGGTGCCGGTCGCCTACCTGACCGGAACGCGCGAGTTCTACGGCCTCGACTTCGAGGTGACGCCGGCCGTCCTGATCCCGCGACCGGAGACGGAACTGGCCGTCGACGTGGCGCTCGACGCGCTGCCATCCCGCTCCGGCGGACGCGCCATCGACGTCGGCACCGGCAGCGGCTGCATCGCCGTGGCCCTGGCGGTGGCCAGGCCCGGCGCCGCCGTCGTCGCCGTGGATCGATCGGCTGGCGCGCTGCGCGTGGCCCGGCGCAACGCGCGGCGGCACGGCGTCGACGATCGCGTCGCCTTCATCCTCGGCGACCTGCTCACCGCGCTGGCGCCACGCCATCTGGTCGACGTCGTCGTCTCCAACCCGCCGTACGTGCCGGACGGCAGCCCGGACGTCGCCGTCGACGTGGCGCGGCACGAGCCGGCGTCGGCGCTCTACGCCGGCCCGGACGGCCTGGACGTGGTGCGCCGGCTCCTCGTCGACGCGGCCCGGGTGGTGCGCCCCGGCGGCCGGCTGGTCGTCGAGATCGGCGTCGGTCAGGCGGAGGCCGTGTCCGCCGCGGCGGCGGCGCACGGGGCCTGGGCGGCAGCCACGTTCCGCGACGATCTCCAGGGCATCGCGCGTGTCGCGGTGCTCTCTCGCCTTGGCGCCATCGACCGATAACCCGATCATGCGCCGTCTGCTCGCCGTTGCCACCCTCGCCGGAGGTCTCGTACTCGCCGGCACCCAGGCCACGAGGCTGAACGCCTCGGTGTCGAAGGGGTCCACGCTCGGCTACCGGGCGGCCGATCACAACCCCTACGGCGTGAACAACGATTTCGGGATGGTCAACCACTCGAGCGAGAGCACGACCGGCACCGCCGGCGTCGGGCAGGACGCCCACCGGCGCGTCCGGGAGGCGGGCGTCGGGTGGATCCGCTACTGGCTCAGCTGGGAGGCGGTGCAGCCGACCAACGATCCCGATCCAGCGCACTGGAACTGGACGGCCGCCGACTACGACATCGATGCCGCGATCGACCAGGGCCTCAACGTCTACGTCACCATCCAGGGGGCGCCGGCCTGGCCGCACGGCGGCGTGCCGACCTACCACTTCCTGCAGTGCTTCGCCGGCAACGATCAGTGGGACCCGACCAAACCGGGGTGCGGCCCGACGGGATCCGGCAACGCCTACGCCCCGTTCGATCCCGCTCCCGGCCAGGGGCAGAGTGCCAACTGGAAGCGCTTCGTCAGCGCGGCGGTGCGCCGTTACGGCGATCGCGTCAAGTACTGGGGCTTCTGGAACGAACCGACGGAGCGCCACTTCTGGCCGGAGTACCCCGAAGGCAACTGCCAGGATCGCCTCGGCCAACTCGTCACCAAGGTGATCAAACCCGGCCGCGAGGCCGCGCTCGCCGCCAACCCCGCGGTACAGATCGTCGGCCCGGACGACTACCTGCCAACCAGCATCGAGCACCTGCTGCGGCTCGAGCGCGACGGCGGCTGCGGCGTCAACCCGACCGGCCGCCTGTTCGACATCATCGCGCTGCACTCCTACAACATCCCGTCCGGCGGCGGCGCCCTCAATACGATCTACGCGACCCTCAACGATCACTTCCGGCGCGAGGTGTGGCTCACCGAAACCAACGGCGGCGCCGGCCTGCAGAACGCGCTGGCGCACTTCGAGCGCCGTGGCTGGATCAGCAAAGTGTTCGTCGGGTCGATGCGCAGCCCGGGACCGTGCGGCCCGATCAATCTGCTCGACGTCGCCAAGCAGCCGTGTCCGTCCTACACCACGCTGCGGGACTACATCACCGCACACCCGCCGGCGATGCACGTCGCCGGCACGACCGCCATCCCCGGTCACAACGATTTCGTGCTGCTGATGAACCCGCACGGGCACGCGACGTCGGCGACGGTGCACTACGCCACGGCCGACGGCACGACGCGGACACGGATCTATCCGCTGCCGGCGACGAGCCGCACGACGCTGCACGTGCCGTCGGAAGGCTTCCCCGGCGTCGAGCAGGGCGTCTCGGTAGTGCCCGGCCGCACCGACCTGCCGATCTGGATCGAGCACGCCGACTATTGGAACAACAACAAGGCCGGCCGACTGGCGCAGGGCACCGGTGAGCGCAGCGACACCTGGTACTTCGCCGAAGGCGTCGTCGGCGGCACGTATTGGGTGCACGACAACACCGTCTACAACCCGAGCGCGACCGACGCCGTCCGCGTCACCTGGCAGTTCATGAACGCCAGCGGCACGCTGGCCGAAGCCACGCACGACATCCCGGCGCGCGGCTCGCACCGGGTCCGCGTCAACGACGTGCCCGGCATCGAAGGCGAGCACGCGACGCTGGTCCGCGCGGTGTGGGTGGACGACGGCCAGCCGGCGCCGATCATCGCCGAGCGCGCCATCACCTGGGGCAACGACATCGAGGGCCACGCCACCCGCGGCGTGCCGTTCCCGTCGCCGACGTGGTACTTCGCCGAGGGCAGCCAGGGCGGCCCGTGGTCGACGTTCTTGCTGCTGATGAACCCCTACGATCGCGCCGCGACCGTCGAGGTGCGCTACCTGCAGGAGAGCGGCCTGTCGCAGCCCTACACCGTCACCGTGCTGCCCCGCCGCCGCTTCACGGTGGCCCCGCCGATCACCGGCGCTTTCGGCATCGACGTGCGGTCGGTGGCCAGCAACGGCGCCGTGGCCGTGCCGATCATCGCCGAGCGCGCGATGTACTTCGGCCAGCCGTGGAACATCGGCCACGCCACCGAAGGTGCGACGTCACCGTCGCAGCGGTGGCTGTTCGCCGAAGGATCGACCGAAGGCGGCCGCTTCTACGATCCCTACCTGCTGCTCGCCAACCCCTCGCCGGCCGACGCGCGCGTTCGCCTCGACTTCCGGCTGTCGGACGGCAGCGTGTTCAGCGACACGGTCATCGTCGGCGCCGGCCGGCGGCGCACGATCATCCCGTGGGACTACGACGCGCTCAAGAACCGGCCGTTCTCGACCGAGGTCGTGAGCGAAGCCATCACGCCTGGCGCCGTCCCGGCGGCGATCGTCGCCGAGCGCGCGATGTATTGGAGCGGCAACAGTGGCTGGTACGCCGGCCACTCGACGATGGGCATGCCGTAGGCAACGTCCAACCTCCAACCTCCAACCTCCAACCTCCAACCTCCAACTTCCAACTTCCAAGGAAACCTCTCCACGAGGTTTGGGCGTTGGGAGTTGGGAGTTGGAAGTTGGAAGTTGGAAGTTGGAAGTTGGAAGTTGGGAATTGAGAATCGGACGGGGAGTTGACGAGCCTACGTCGCGGGCCGCAGCGCCAGCAGATATGACGGCCGCGGCGCCCCGCGGTCGCCATCCAGGTCGACGACGCGATAGCCGCGGGCGAAGTAGGTGTGGAAGACGCGCCGCGCGGCGTGGCGCCAGGCCAGGCCGAGATCCGGCGCCTCGCGCAGCATCCGGGCGAAGTCTGCCGGAATCTCGACGCGGAGCCGCGGCTCGTCACGCGACAGATCCGGCTCGCCGTGCGGGACACGAAAGGGCGCCGCCTCGCGGGTCCGCAGCACGTGCGGCGCCAGGCCGACGCTGGCGTCACGCGCCACGATGGCGCCGGCGTCCACGCGCCGCGCCACGTGCGGCGAATCGACGTGCCACGAGGCGATGAAGCGATCGGTGGGAAGGCCGCGGTGCCGCGAGCTCGTCGACGGCCCGTAGACGTCGTCGACGTAGGCTTCGACGACGCATCCGAGCCGGTGCACGTTGAGGCGCGCGTGGCCGGCGAGCAGCGGATCGTAGGTCCACTCGATCAGGGCGATGCCGCGGGCGAGCGCCCGCTCGCGCTGGGCCAGCTTCAAGCGCAGGCCGAGCGACCGGCCGCGCGCCTGCGGCGCGACCGCCAGCATGTGCGACCACTGGACGATGCGCCCGTGGCGCAGTCCCGGCACCGAGAAGACGAACCCGACGAGGTGGCCGGCGTCGTCGTCGGCACCGACCAGGATGCCGCCGGTCCTGGCCGCGACGACGAACTGCGATCGCGGCACGACGTCGTCGTAGTCCGCGCCCCACACCTCGCGCTGCAGGCGCACCACCGCGTCGAAGTCGTCGATGGTGTCGAGGTCGCGGAGACGCATCGATCCGAGTCTACCGTGACGGTCCCGTGATAGACGGCCACCGCGCGCCCGCGCCGCCGCTACACCACGCTGCGGATCAGCGTGAGCAGGAGATCGACGGCGACCTTGTTGTGGCCGCCCTGCGGAAGGATGACGTCGGCGTAGCGCTTGCTCGGCTGGACGAACTCGAGATACATCGGCTTGACCGTCGCCAGGTACTGCTCGATGACCGACTCCATCGACCGTCCGCGCTCGGCGACGTCGCGCTGCAGGCGCCGGATGAAACGCGCATCGTCGTCGGTGTCGACGAACACCTTGAGGTCCATCTGCGCGCGCAGGGCGGCGTCCGCGAAAATCAAAATGCCTTCGACGATGATCGCGCGCCGCGGCTGCACGTGCTCGGTGGTACTGCGCCGCACGTAGCGGGCGAAATCATAGAGCGGCGCCTCGACGGCGCGTCCGGCCTTCAGCTGGGTGACGTGCCGGACCATCAAGTCGGTCTCGAGCGAGTCCGGGTGGTCCCAATTGAGGGCGGCCCGGTCCTCGAGTCGCAGGTCGAGCCGGTCGCGGTAGTAGCGGTCGTGATCGAGGATCGATACCGAGTCGGGCCCAAGCGCTTCCACTATCCGGCGAACGACGGTGGTCTTACCGGAACCGGAGCCTCCTGCGACACCGATAACGATCCGACTCTGCTGCGGCTCGCACTCGCCCGCGTCTGGCCTCCCTTTTGCAGTCTCACCGCTCGTGCCGGACACACTGGCACTGTACATGGACGCGGAGGGATAAGTCATGTCGCTACGATTCATCGCGGGCCTCGCCACGGCCCGGCGCGTCGCCGTCGGAACGGCGCTCGCCGCCACGCTGAGCCTCGCCACCATCGCGGCCGCTGACCAGCAGGTCACCGCGCTGCTCCGCAACGGGGAACGCGTCGCCGGCCTCTTCGATGGCTACAACAACAACCAGGTCTATGTGGACGTCAGCGCCAGTGACGAACGGAAGATTCCGGTCGGCGACGTCGTATTGCTCGACTTCGTCGGCGGCGCCCAGGGGCTCCCCGAGACCGAACTGAGCCAGGCGCGGGGTGACGATCACGTGCTGCTCCTGAAGTCGGGCGGTGCCACCAAGGGCCGGCTCGTGTCGGTCGAGGGAACGGATCGCGATCCGACGATGCTGTTCCGGACGGCCTCCGGCGAGGAACGGCGCGTTCGCTTCTCCGAAGTCGGCCGTCTCTATCTCGGCCGATACCCAGGCGCCGCCCCTGCGAACGCGACGGCCCCCACCGCGACCACCGCGACGGCGACCGGCCAGAGCGGCGCGGTATCGGTCAGCGCCAACCAGCGCTGGGTGTCTACCGGCATCTCCGTGGCCAAGGGCCAGCAGGTCAGCTTCAGCTCGTCGGGTGAAGTGCAGCTCAGCACCGACGGCAGCGACGTCGCCACGACGGCCGGCTCGAAGATCGGCCGCCGCCTGTCGGCCGGCCCGCTGCCCGGCCAGCTCGCCGGAGCCCTCATCGGGCGTGTCGGCAACGGGCAGGCGTTCGGCATCGGCAACCAGGCCGGCCCGCTCGGCATGCCGGACGGCGGCGTGCTGTTCCTCGGCGTCAACGACGATAACGTCGACGACAACCAGGGCGCGTTCAACGTCACGGTGTCGACCATGCCGACCACGGTGACGCCGACGCCGACCGGCTCGCGCCCCGGTCGGATCCGCCGGCCCTGAGCCATCGGATGCCACGGCGCGTGCCGCCAGCACGCGCCGTGGGCGGCCCTCGAACGGGCCGTCGCCATTCGTCGCGCGGCGGCACCGGCCCGCGGGCCGCGGCTCCCGGGTACAATGCCGGGAGCCATGCCCGAGTGGAAAGACACCGTCAACCTGCCGCGCACCGACTTCCCGATGCGCGCCAACCTCCCGACGAGCGAGCCGGAGGTCCTGGCGCGCTGGGAGGAAGAAGGCCTCTACGCCAAGATCCGTGAGGCCCGGCGCGGCGCTCCGCGGTTCGTGCTGCACGACGGCCCGCCCTACGCCAACGGCGACATCCACATCGGCACCGCGCTCAACAAGATCCTCAAGGACTTCATCGTCAAGTCGCGGACGATGGACGGGTTCGACTCGCCCTACGTGCCGGGGTGGGATTGTCACGGCCTGCCCATCGAGCTGAAGGTCGACCGCGAGCTGGGCCCGAAGAAGGCGCGCATGAGCGTCGCCGACTTCCGCCGCGCCTGCCGCGAGTATGCCGCCCGCTTCGTCGATCAGATGCGGGTCGACTTCAAGCGGCTCGGCGTGCTCGGCGACTGGGCCGAGCCCTACCTGACGATGAACTACGGCTATCAAGCCGCCATCGTGCGGGCTCTCGGGCGATTCGTCGAGCAGGGCCTCGTTTACAAGGGCAAGAAGCCGGTGCACTGGTGCACGCACTGCCGCACCGCCCTGGCCGAAGCCGAGGTCGAGTACGAAGACCACACGTCGCCGTCGATCTACGTCGAGTTCCCGTTGCATCCGTCCGCCGCGGACGACCTGGCCGCCCGCATCCCGGGCCTCGCCGGCCGCCACGTCTCGGTGTTGATCTGGACGACGACGCCGTGGACCATCCCGTCCAACCTCGCCGTCGCCTTCCATCCCGAGTTCGACTACGGCGCCTACGAGTTCGAAGGGCGCGTCGTCATCCTCGCCTCCGAACTGGCCGAGACGGTCGGCAAGGCCACCGGCAAGCCGCTCGGCGCGCCGCTTCTCGTCGTCAAGGGCGAGGTGTTCGACCGGCTCGCCTTCCAGCATCCGCTCTACGATCGGCCGTCGCTGGCGGTCCTCGCCGACTACGTCACGCTCGAGGCTGGCACCGGCGTGGTGCACACGGCGCCCGGGCACGGCTCGGACGACTATGTGACCGGCATCCGCTACGGCCTCGACGTCTACGCCCCGGTCGGGCCGGGCGGGCACTACACGGATGACGTGCTGCTCTTCGCCGGCCTGCAGGTGTGGGCCGCCAACCCCAAGGTCGAAGAGGCACTGCACGAGCGCGCCCGCCTCTGGCATCGGGCGCAGTTCTCGCACAGCTACCCGCATTGCTGGCGCTGCCACAACCCGGTCATCTTCCTGGCGACGTCGCAGTGGTTCATCGCGATGGATCGCGAGTCGGCGGCGGCCGGCGGCCGCACGCTGCGCACCCAGTCGCTCGAGGCGATCAAGGGCGTGCAATGGACGCCGGCCTGGGGCCAGGAGCGCATCCACAACATGCTCGCCAGCCGGCCGGACTGGTGTATCTCGCGCCAGCGGTCGTGGGGCGTGCCGATCCCGGCCCTCGCCTGCCAGGCGTGCCAGCACGTGCTGCTGACGCCGGAGCTGGTCGAGCGTGCCGCGGGCGTCTTCGACGTGCACGGTGCCGACGCCTGGTACGAGCGGCCACTCGCCGAGTTCGTCCCCGACGGCACCGCCTGCCCGGTGTGCGGCGGGACGGCCTTCGATCGCGAGACCAACATCCTCGACGTGTGGTTCGATTCCGGTTCGAGCCACGAAGCCGTGCTGGCCCGCAACCCGGCCCTGAGCTGGCCGGCGGCGGTCTACCTGGAAGGCAGCGATCAGTACCGCGGCTGGTTCCACAGCTCGCTGCTCGTCGGGCTGGGCACGCGCCAGCGGGCGCCGTTCGAGCGGGTCATCACGCACGGCTTCGTCGTCGCCACCGACGGCCGCAAGATGTCGAAGTCGCTCGGCAACACGGTCGTGCCGCAGGACGTCATCAAGCAGCACGGCGCCGAGATCATCCGCCTGTGGGCGGCGATGGTCGACTACCGCGAGGAAGTGCGGCTGGGCAAGGAGATCCTGGCCCGCGTCGTCGAGGCCTACCGCAAGCTGCGCAACACGCTGCGCTTCCTGGCCGGCAACCTCTACGACTTCGATCCGGTCCGCGATCGCCTGCCGATCGAGCGCCTGCAGGAAGTCGATCGCTACGTGCTGGCGCGCTACGCGGCCGCCGCGGCGCGGGCCCGCGAGGCCTACGACACCTTCGACTTCCAGGCCATCGTCCACACCATCACGCACCTGGCGACCGTCGACATCAGCGCCTTCTACTCGAACGTGTCGAAGGACTGCGTCTACACGCTGGCATCGGCCGCCGAATCGCGCCGCTCGGCCCAGACGGCGATGTACGTGATGGTCGACGGACTCGCCCGCCTGCTCGCGCCGATCCTGCCGATCACCGCCGACGAGTTGTGGCGGGCGCTGCCCGGCACGCGGGAGTCCTCGGTGCATCTCGCCGCCATGCCGGCCGACGCCGACGCCTGGCGCGACGACGCGCTGGTCGAGCGCTGGACCAGGCTGATCGCGGTACGCGACGTGGTCAACGGCGCGCTCGAGGCACAGCGGCAGGCCAAGACCATCGGTACGTCGCTCGAAGCGACGGTCGTGGTCACGGCGCGCGGCGCCACGCTGGATCTGCTGCGTGAGAGCGCGGCCCAGCTCGACATGCTGTTCATCGTCTCGGGCACCGACGTGCGCGAGGCGCCGGGTGACGCGCCCGAACTGACGGTCGACGTCCTGCGCAGCGACGGCACCAAGTGCATCCGCTGCTGGCGTTACGTCCACGACATCTCCAGCGAGCCGGCCTTCGCCGGCCTGTGCGGACGCTGTGTCGAGGCGGTAGCGGAGCTGGTATGACCGAGCGCGTCGAGTTTCCTCCGCCGGACGCCGAGGTCGCCGCGTTGTCGAGCGCGGAGGCGTCGGACACGGCGCGACCGGTCGCCATCCGCCGTCGTCCGCGGCCGGAGCTGTGGCTGGCGATCGGCCTGATCATCGCGGATCAGGTGTCGAAGGCGGCCGTCCGCGCCAGCATCCCGCTCTACGATTCGGTCGAAGTGATCCCGGGCTTCCTGAACCTCACCCACGCCCTGAACACCGGCGCCGCCTTCGGGTTCCTCGACCGGCTCGACTTCGCCTACAAGACGGTGGTGGTCGCGCTGCTCGCCACGGCGGCCCTGGCCGCGATCGTGTTCTACGCGATGACGCTCGGGTCGGAAACCCGGCTGTCACGGCTGGCGTTGACGCTGGTCGTGGCCGGCGCCGTCGGCAACCTGATCGATCGCGTGGTCGCCGGGGCGGTCGTCGATTTCGTCGACGTCTACCTCGGCACGTGGCACTTCTGGGCCTTCAACGTCGCGGACACCTGCATCTCGTGCGGCGCGGTCCTGCTGATCTTCGACATGCTCCGTACCGGATCCCATGTTCCCTCGCCTGCTTGAACTCGGCCCCATCACCCTCTACAGCTACGGTCTCCTGCTGGCCCTGGCCTACCTGGCGGGGCTGCGGCTGGCCCTGATCCGTGCCCGTGCCCGCGGCCTGAACGGCGACCGGGTCATGGACCTGGGCATCTGGATCATCGTCAGCGCCCTGATCGGCGCCAAGCTGCTGCTGCTCTACCAGGACTGGAAGCTGTTCTCGACCGATCCGAAGCAGCTGCTGTCGCTGGCCCAGTCGGGCGGCGTCTTCTACGGCGGCCTGATCCTCGCCGTGATCGTGGCGCTGTGGTACATCCGCCGCCACAAGCTGCCGATGTGGACCACGACCGACGTGTTCGCGCCGGGCATCGCCCTGGGACAC
The DNA here is from genome assembly GCA_039916225.1 of Vicinamibacteraceae bacterium. Lineage (GTDB taxonomy): Bacteria > Acidobacteriota > Vicinamibacteria > Vicinamibacterales > Vicinamibacteraceae > JBDSLU01. The sequence continues at coordinate 12,373 of JBDSLU010000071.1, read as the reverse complement.
GTGATCGGCCGAATCGGGTGCTTTCTCGCCGGCTGCTGCTACGGCAGGGAGACGACGGTGCCGTGGAGCGTCGTCTTCACCGATCCGTTCGCCCTCGCCAACGCCGGCACGCCGCTGAACGTCCATCTGCATCCGACGCAGCTCTACGAATCGGGCGCCGAAGCCCTGATCCTGACCGGCCTGCTGTTCTTCGAGAAGCGCGGCCGCGCCTTTCCCGGTCGCACGTTCTGGAGCTACATGCTGGCCTACGGCGTGTCCCGCTTCATCATCGAGTTCTTCCGCGGCGATCGCGGTCGTGGCCTGTACTTCGGCGACGTCGTGTCGCTCTCGCAGATCATCTCGCTCGTCCTGGTGCCGCTCAGCCTGCTGATGCTGTGGTGGCTGTCGCGACAGCCAGCGCCGGCGCGGAACACAGCGGCCACCCGAAAGGTCGCCTGAGATGACGCTCGCCATCCCGGAGGAGCACGCCGGGGCTCGCCTCGACGCCGCCCTCGCCGCCCTGCTGCCGCAACAGTCGCGCTCGCAGATCCAGCGCCTGATCAAGGAAGGCAAGGTCCAGGTCGGCGGCGTCAAGCCGGAGAAGATCAAGGCCAGCCTGCCGGTCGAGGCGCAGCAGGAAGTGACCGTCGACGTGCCGGCGCCCGTGCCGACCGCGGCGCAGCCGCAGGCGCTGCCGCTGAACATCGTCTACGAGGACACCGACATCGTGGTCATCGACAAGGCCGCGGGCATGGTCGTCCATCCGGCCGCCGGCCACGCCGACGGCACGCTGGTCAACGCGCTGCTGCACCACGTCGATGACCTCAGCGGCGTCGGCGGCGAGTTGCGCCCCGGCATCGTGCATCGGCTGGACAAGGGCACGTCCGGGCTGATGGTCGTCGCCAAGCACGACGCCGCGCACGAGGCGCTGTCCGGTCAGTTCGAGGAGCGCCACGTCGAGAAGGAATACACGGCGCTGGTCTGGGGCGTGATGTCGCCCGGCCGCCGCATCGAGGAACCGATCGGCCGCGACCCCAACAACCGGCAGAAAATGTCGACCAAGGCGCGGCGCGCCCGCACCGCCGTGTCGCGCATCACGTGGGCGGAGCCGTTCCCCGGCGTCTGCCTGGTCGGCGTCGGCATCGCCACCGGCCGCACCCACCAGATCCGGGTCCATTTGAGCAGCACCGGCCATCCCATCGTCGGCGACGCACTCTACGGCGGCGTCCATCGCCGCGTCCCGCGGCAGCTGCGCGCGGTGCAGACCCTCGACCGCCCGTTCCTGCACGCCGCGCGGCTGTCGTTCTCCCACCCGGGCGACGGCCGGACCATGGAATTCCGCTCGGAATTGCCAGCCGATCTCGCTGACGTCGTCGCGCGCCTGCGGGACGACATGGAAAACCTGGTCTACTAGCGCCGGCAGGAAGCCGCTCGTTCGGAACATGAACGTCGGATCGGGCGACCAAAAAGTCGCCCGAAGTCTGCCTCCGACGAGAATGTCCGGAAGCCCTGCATTCGACACAACTGCGTCGCAGCCGCCGCGATAGAATCTCTTCCGTCCGAAAGCCCTTTTCGGAAGGAGAGACTGAAATGCACATAGCTGGATGGATGGGGCGTGCGCTCAGCGCAGCGCTCGTCATGTGTCTTGCGGCCGGTAGTGCCGCGGCGCAGGGTGTGACCACGGGATCGGTGGCGGGCGTCGTCAACGACGCGCAGGGAGCGGTCGTTCCGGGTGCGACCGTGACGGCGATTCACGAACCCTCGGGAACGTCGTACGAGTCCGTCACGCAGTCGGACGGTCGATTCGCCATCCTCGGCATGCGCGTCGGTGGTCCCTACAAGGTGACGGCCGAACTCGCTGGCTTCGGCACGCAGACCAAGGACGGCATCACCGTCAACCTCGGCACGTCGACCGATCTCGACTTCTCGTTGAGCGTCGCCGCCGTCACCGAACAGGTGACGGTCAAGGGCACGAGCGACGCCACCTTCGGCTCGCAGCGCACCGGAGCCGCCACCTCGGTGACGCGCGCCGAGCTGGCGCTCCTGCCCACCGTCTCGGGCCGCATCAACGACATCACCCGCCTGACGCCGCAGTACAGTGGCGGCGGATCGTTCGGCGGCGCCGACAATCGGATGAACAACATCACGGTCGACGGGTCGTATTTCAACAACTCGTTCGGTCTGGGCGGCCAGCCCGGCGACCGCACCAACGTGGCCCCGATCTCGCTCGAGGCCATCGAGCAGATCCAGGTCAGCGTCGCGCCGTATGACGTGCGCCAGGGCAACTTCGTCGGCGCCGGCGTCAACACCGTGACCCGGAGCGGCACCAACCGCGTGACCGGCTCGGTGTATCACCGCACCCGCAACGAGGACTACGTCGGCACCGAAGCCGCCGGCCTCGCCTTCAATCCGGGCACGTTCAACACCACCAACACCGGCTTCTGGGTCGGCGGGCCGTTCATCCGCAACCGGCTATTCGGGTTCACGAGCTTCGAGAAGCAGGACGACACGCGTCCGCTGTCGACCTTCGTCGCCAACCCGGGCGGCGCGCCGGCGCAGGGTAACGTCACCCGCGTCACCGCCACCGACCTGAACGCCCTGAGTGCGTTCCTGTCGAGCAAGTTCAACTACACCACCGGCCCCTTCGAGGGCATCAGCAAGAAGACGCCGGCCAAGCCCTTCCTGGTCAAGGGCGACTACAACCTGAACTCGTCGAACAAGGTGACGTTCCGCTACAACCAGCTGGGTTCGAGCACCGACGTCAACATGTCCGGCTCGTCGTCGCTCGGCTTCGGCCGGCCGACGCTGTCCAACAACTTCCTCAACTACCAGAGCTCGAACTACACCATCCTCGAGAACATCAAGTCGGGCATCGGTGAGTGGAACTCGACCTACGGGTCGACGATGTCGAACAACCTGATCGTCGGTTACTCGAAGCAGGACGAGAGCCGTGGCGACATCGGGACGCTGTTCCCGTTCGTCGACATCCTCGACGGTTCCGGCACTGGCTACACGGCCTTCGGCTCCGAGCCGTTCACGCCGAACAACGAGCTGCGCTACAACACCTTCCAGCTCCAGGACAGCTTCACCAAGTTCGGCAAGAAGCACACCCTGACGTTCGGCGGCGCGGTCGAGAAGTACCACTCCGAGAACGTGTTCTTCCCCGGCAAGCAGAGCGCCTACGTCTACAACTCGCTGCAGGACTTCTACACCGACGCCAACGACTTCCTGGCCAACCCGAACCGCACGGTGTCGCCGGTCTCGCTGCGCCGCTTCCAGGTCCGCTACAACAACATCCCCGGCGCCGACAAGCCGCTCCAGCCGCTCGACGTCTGGTACTCCAGCGGCTACGTCCAGGACGAGTTCCGCCCGCTCTCGAACCTGACCATCACCGCCGGCGTCCGCGTCGATGTCGCCCAGTGGGGCGACACCGCCTACGGCAACGCCAACATCGACGCGCTGACGTTCCGCGATCCGTCCGGCTCGCCGGTCCAGTTCAGCACCGGTGCTCTGCCCAAGGCGTCGCCGCTGTGGTCGCCGCGCGTCGGCTTCAACTGGGACGTGGCCAGCAAGCGCAGCACGCAGGTCCGCGGTGGCACCGGCGTCTTCACCGGCAAGCCGCCCTTCGTCTGGATCTCCAACCAGATCGGTAACACGGGCGTACTGACCGGCTTCGTGCAGGCCGAGAACACGACCGCCTTCCCGTTCAACCCCGACACCGAGCGCTACAAGCCGACCAACGTCACCGGCGCTCCGGCGGCCAGCGTCGACCTGGCGGTCACCGACAAGGACTTCAAGTTCCCGCAGATCTGGCGCACCAACATCGGCGTCGACCAGCGCCTGCCGTGGGGCCTCATCGGCACCGCCGAATTCATCTACAACAAGGACGTCAACGGCGCGTCGTACTACAACGCCAACCTGCCGGCGGCGCAGACGACGTTCAATGGCCCCGATCAGCGCCTCCGCTGGGTCGGCACGTCATGCACGGCAGCCACCGCCGCGGGCTGCGTGACCCGTATCAACAACGGCGTCGGTAACCAGGTCACCAACGCCATCGTGCTGACCAACGCCAACGACGGCCGGGCCTGGAACTTCGCCGGCAGCGTCAAGAAGAACCTGCAGGCCGGTCTCAGCCTGCAGGCCGCCTACAGCTACGGTGAAGCACGGACGCTGGTCGATCCCGGCTCGGTCGCCGCCGGATCGTTCACCGGCAATGCCCAGTTCGGTGACCCGAACAACCCGGAACTGGCCTACGCGGCCAGCACGCCCGGTCATCGCACGTTCATCAACGCCAGCTACACGAAGCAGCTCTTCAGCTGGGGCGCGTCGAGCGTGTCGGTGTTCTGGACCGCCTTCACCGGCGGCAACGCCAGCTACGTGTTCTCGGGCGACATGAACGGCGACACGGCCAGTGGCAACGACCTGATCTACATCCCGCGCGACCAGTCGGAAATGAGCTTCGCGCAGTTCACGACCGGCACGGGCGCCGCGGCCCGCACCTTCACCGCGCAGCAGCAGGCGGACGCGTTCGACCAGTACATCTCGAACGATTCCTACCTGAGCGAACACCGCGGCGAGTACGCCAAGCGCAACGCCGTGTTCCTGCCGTTCATCAAGCGGATGGACGTGAGCTTCGTGCAGGACGTCTTCAAGAGCGTCCGCGGCTCGCGCCACGGCGGTCAGATCCGGCTCGACATCACCAACTTCGGCAACCTGCTGAACTCGGACTGGGGCGTTAGCCAGCGCCTCCGTCAGAACCAGATTCTGACCAACGCGACGGTCGACGCGACCGGCAAGTTGACCTACCGGATGGCGCTGCAGAACAACGACCTGTTCACGCAGCCGCTGCAGACGAACGCCGGCATCGCCGACGTCTACGTGATGATGCTCAGCTTCCGCTACACCTTCAACTGAGCGCGTCCGGTTCCGTCGAGGCCCCCTCCCCGAGCCGGGAGGGGGCCTTTTTCGTCTACGGCCGATCCGCGCCGCGCGGCCCTTGAGTAAGCTAGGCGGCATGGCCCCCCCTGCCGTGCTGTCGGCCCGCACGATCTACGAAGGCCGCATCTTCACCGTCACCGTCGATCGCGTGCGCCTGCCGCACGGTCCCGAGATCGACCTGGAAGTCGTCCGGCATCCAGGCTCGGTCGTGATGCTGTGCGTCCCCGCGCCCGGCCAGATCATCCTGGTGCGGCAATACCGCTACTGCGCCGGCCAGGATCTGTGGGAAGTCCCAGCCGGCAGCCTCGATCGCGAGGAAGATCCAGAGGCGGGCGCGAAGCGCGAGTGCCACGAAGAAATCGGTCTGGTGCCGCGCACCATCCGCCATCTGACGACGCTCTACCCGACGCCCGGGTTCTGCACCGAGCGGATGCTGTTCTTTCTGTGCACCGACCTGGAGGAACCGACCACGCCGGCCCACCAGGACGAGGACGAGGACGTCGAACCGCGGACGTTCACCCTCGACGAGGCCTGGGCGATGGTCGACCGGGGCGAGATCGCCGATCTCAAGACGGTGACGGCGCTGACGCTGGTCGGCCGCGCCTGACTCGCCGTTGAGCCTCACCGGCGATGTGAGCCAATCCCGGAGGCAAGACCCCGATCCACAACCTGATCGTCGAGTTGAAGGAGCCGCCGCCGGCCGGTCCACGACCGGAGTAGGCGGCCAGCGTTCGGGACCGCGGCGCTGGGCTACTTCAGGCCGCAGACGACAACCGGCCCGCCGCCGGCGGCCTCTTGCGCGATCTGCGCCGCCCCTGACGTTCGTGGATCGGCATCGGGATCGCGGTTGCCGGGCGGGCGCAGGTAGGCCAGGGACGCGTGGAAGCGCTCCTCCGCAGTCAGGCTGACCGCCGGGCAGCCCGACGGATGCGTGTCGTACATCACGTTGCGCTCGTTCGGGACGTGCCAGAAACCGAGCGCGTGCCCGACCTCGTGGGCGACGAGGCCGCCGCTGATCTTGACGCTCCCGCAGTTGCAGCGATCGTTCACCAGCGTGATTTCGCCCGGATCCCTGGCGACGAAGGCCTGACCGCAGTAGGGCAGCGACATGTCGCGGATGATGTTGACGGCGATCCAGCCGGCCGCCGGCTGGCGCGTCTCGGGCCCGGACTCGAGTTGCGCCACCGCCAGCACCCCGCCGGTGAACTGCCGCACCGCCTCGGGAATCGAATCGAGCACGACCGCCATCACCTCGGGCTCGATCGGCCGGCCGTTCTGGTCAGCCGACCGGACGTAGAAGCGCGGGTTGGTCGTCCAGCGCCGCAGCGGCTCCAGTTGCCCCGGCGTCTCGTGCCCGTTGCGGACCAGGGCGCGATAGAAGTCGAGCGAGAACGGCGCCGCCAGCGAGATGAGATCGAAGGTGATGGCGGTGCGCAGGCCGCTCTGCCACGCCACGTAGGCCTTGCGCGTCAGGTAGCCGTCGGCGTCGACGGTGAAGGCATGCGGCGTGAATTCCGGGTTGGTGTCGCTGCCGAGGCGAAAGGCGCCGTTCGCGTCGGCCTGCGTCGTCGCCCCGACCTCGGACGCGACGCGCGCCGCGGCGATGGGACGACGACTGCCGAGGGCCACCACCTGGCCGCTGATGGCCCAGCGCTCGGCCGAGATCGGCGGTGGGGTCGGCGGGGCCGGTGTCGGGGCCGGCTGCGGCGCGGGTTGGGGCGCCGGGCTCGGCGACGCCGGCGACGACCCGCCGCACGCCGCCTGCGCCGCGATCAACGCCCCGGCCAGAGTCAGGCGCGCGGCGGCGCCACCGAACGCGCGAATCAATGGACGGGTTCGGGCACGGCGGCGACCAGCGGCGCCGCCGCCGGCGCCGGCGTCAGCGCCAGGTCGATGACCTCGTCGATCGTCGAGACGAGGTGGATGATGAGATCCTTGCGCAGCTCCTCGCCGATGTCCTCGATGACGCTCTTCTCGTTCTGACGCGGCAGGATGACGCGCCGGATGCCGACGCGACGCGCCGCCAGCACCTTCTCCTTGATGCCGCCGACCGGCAGCACCTTGCCGGACAGCGTGATCTCCCCGGTCATGGCGATGTCGCCGCGCACCGGCCGCCCGGTCAGCTCCGACACCATCGCGACCGCCATCGTGACGCCGGCGGACGGCCCGTCCTTGGGGATCGCGCCCGACGGCACATGGACGTGCAGCTCGGCGGCCTTGAAGAAGTCGGCGTCGAGGCCGTAGAGGCCGGCGTTGCGTCGCACCCACGACAGCGCGGCGCGAGCCGATTCCTTCATGACGTCGCCCAGATGTCCGGTCAGCGTCAACGTGGCCCCGCCGTGCATGCGGGTCGCCTCGATGAAGAGGACGTCGCCGCCGGCCGGCGTCCAGGCCAGCCCGATGGCGACCCCGGGCTTGGCGGTGCGCTCGTGCACTTCCTCGTCGAGGAAGCGCGGCGCGCCGAGCATCGTCGCCACCGTCTCGCGGGTCAGGGTCACCGCCGTCTCGTCGCCTTCGGCGCGGCGGCGCGCGACCTTGCGGCAGAGCGCGCCAAGCTCCCGCTCCAGGTTGCGGACGCCGGCTTCGCGCGTGTAGCCGCGGATCACCGTGGCAATCGCCTCGTCGGTGAAGACCAGCTGCTCCGCGGTCAGGCCGTGGTTGGTGACCTGCTTGGCGACGAGGTGCTCCTTGGCGATCTGGAGCTTCTCTTCCTCGGTGTAGCCGGCGAGCTCGAGCACTTCCATGCGATCCCGCAGCGCCGGCGGGACCGGATCGAGGACGTTGGCCGTGGTGATGAAGAACACGTCCGACAGGTCGAAGGGGACGTCGAGATAGTGATCGCGGAAGGCGGTGTTCTGCTCCGGATCGAGCACCTCGAGCAGCGCCGAGGCCGGATCACCGCGGAAGTCGGCGCCCAGCTTGTCGATCTCGTCGAGCACGAACACCGGGTTGCGAGACTCGGCGCGGCGCAGCCCCTGGACCACCTGCCCGGGCAGGGCGCCGATGTAGGTGCGGCGATGGCCGCGGATTTCGGCTTCGTCGCGCATGCCGCCGAGCGAGATGCGGACGAACTTGCGGCCGATGGCTGAGGCGATCGAGCGGGCCAGCGATGTCTTGCCGACGCCGGGTGGGCCGACGAAGCAGAGGATCGGCCCCTTCACGTCGGGGTTCAACTTGCGGACCGCCAGATACTCCAGGATGCGATCCTTGGCCTTCTCCAGCCCCGAATGATCGGCATCGAGCACGCCCTTGGTCTTGGGCAGGTCGATCACTTCCTCGGTGCGCTTGGTCCAGGGCAGCGACACCAGCCAGTCGAGATAGGTCCGCGAGACGGTGTATTCGGCCGCCGCCACCGGCATCTTGGACAGGCGGTCGAGCTCGCGGGTCGCTTCCTTCAGGACGGCCTCGGACATGCCGGCCGCCTGGATCTTCTCGCGCAGCTCGTCGATCTCCTTGGCCTGGTCGTCGTCCTCGCCCAGTTCCTTCTGGATCGCCTTCAACTGCTCACGCAGGAAATACTCGCGCTGGTTCTTGCCGACTTCGGACTGCACCTGCGACTGGATCTTCGACCCGAGCTCCAGGACCTCGAGTTCCTTGATCAGGATCCGGTTGAGCAGGTCCATGCGGGCGCGGACGTCGAGGGTGTCGAGGACCTCCTGCTTCACCGCCGTGGTCAGCGTCGGCAGGCTCGACACGATGAAATCGGCCAGCTTGCCCGGCTCGGTGATGTTCAGGGCCAGCGTCTGGAGGTCGTCCGACAGCAGCGGCGACAGCGAGACGACCTGCTGGAAGCTCGTCTTGATGTTCCGTTGCAGCGCATCGATCTCGAGCCGATCCTCGGGCTTGTTGAGCTCGGCGGCCTCCTCGATCTCGGCCAGCAGGTAGGGCCGCAGCGAGGTCAGCCGCTTGAGGCGGACGCGAGACAGCCCTTGGACGATGAGCCGGAGGCTGCCGTCGGGCAGCTTGAACATCTTGTGGATGTGCGTCGCCGTCCCGATCTCGTAGAGGTCGGTCTCGGTCGGTTCCTCGACCGTCGCGTCGCGCTGCGTGAAGACCGCAATCAGCCGGCTGCCGTTCATCGATTCGTCGATCAGCCGGACCGACGCCTCGCGCGCCACCGCCAGCGGCATGAACGAGTTGGGGAAGAGCACCGTGTCGCGCAGCGGCAGCACGGGCAACGAATCTGGGATGAACGGACGTTCCGTGCTCGAGACCTCATCGGCCTCGAGGCGTTCGGCTTCCGCGCTCATAGGGACGCTCCTGTCGGCAGGTGGACTCACGGCGTCCGGAGCCGCACCGGCCCACCACATGCGTACCCGCTCGAGCCAAGAGGCAAACGACACCGGACGATCGGCCCTACAGCTTGGTACGGACGCAGAAAGTGAAACGCCGGCTTCGCGTGGGTACGCGAAGCCGGCAAATGATAGCAGGCGAACCCTGCCAAGTGGGGTGAGGACCCTGCCAGGACCGGCGGGGGTCAGTGCGACAGGTCGAGACTGAAGCCTGTCCGGCGGGAGAGAACCCGCTCGCGCTGAGCTGCCACTTCCCGCGCTTCTTCGCAGTCCTTGCAGCGGACGGCGAAGGGCAGCGCCCGGAGGCGACGGTGGTCGATTTCCTCACCACACTCGAAGCAGCGCCCGTAGGTGCCTTCCTCGAGACGTTCGAGGGCTTCGTTGATGCGGTGGAGCGTCTCGGCCTTCATCTGGATGAGCGCAAACTCGATCTCGTCCTGGATGTCCGACTCCGACGTCTCGACGTCGTCGACCACGCCAGTCTGACCGGTGTCGGCACGCACGTCTTTCATGCGCGACTGCACCTCGGACTGAATCTCGCGGCGGCGATCCTCGAGGATGGTGCGCAGCTCTTCGTAACGCTGGCTGCGCGATTCTGTGGCGTTCTGGGACGCCCCGTTGGCGACTGCGGCCTTAATTTTTTTCATGACCCCGACGCTCCTTTCGGCGTGTCCTGGAGCGAGTCTTCGGCTCACTCAGGACGGGCCCTCCGGACTGCTACGCCGCTATGCAATTCAAGTGCCTGGACGAGCTACCTGGAGGGCTTCCGGTGACCCGCTGCACGCGTCAGTGCAGACTACGATCGACGGCCACGGGCGGATGCGGCGTCTGGGCGCGTCGTACCGTCGCCCCTGGCACCACCGCGTGGGCCGTTACCGTCCAATAAGTCCCTATGCTGGAGAGTGTTTACACCCGGGCTCCTCGAGCGCGCTTGGCAGCGGGCACCACAGCCTTAGACGCCACACCCTGGCATTCGGTTTCGTGCCGTGCGGCTGATGTCACTATCCCGACACAGCTGTCCTCGGGAGCGGCCACTTACGCGCTACGTATGCGCTGACGATCGCCGAAAGCCAGTGGGAGGCCAGGCACCCAAACTGTCCAGCTCCGGGGCAGGCGGCATCACGGCCCGTCCGCCATCAGCGAGGGCCGCCCTAGTGGACGGGCATCATCCCAGGCGCCACCGGAATGACGCCACGCGACACCAGCCGGCGGGCGCAATGGGCACTTCCCGTCTTCTGCCAGCGCTCGTAGAGCCGCAGCAGATCGTCCGGCGAGCCCAGCTGGCAGCGGTCCCCGACGTCGCCCAGCAGGTCGACGACGTCCCCGAAGCGGCTGGCCAGCTCGGCAAAGGCCGTCGCGAAGAGATCGGCCTCGTCGTGGCTCAGCGAGTCGTAGGCGATGCCGCCGATCCGCATGTAATAGTCGACGTCGACCAGGGATCGGCGCAGGCGGGTCGGGAACAGGCCGGACAGGAAGAGGGACGCGTCCCCGACCTTTCGCAGGCGGCGACGCTGTTCGGAACCGCCGGCGGCAATGGCCTCGCCGAGCAGCGCGCCCAACGGCTGCCCGGTCCAGAACGCCTCCGACGCCGGGGCGTCGGTTCGGGCGAACGTGGCGAGGAGCTGGACGACGTAGTAGGACGTCATGGGGTCGAGCCCGAGCCGCTGCTGCCCGGCGACATCGTCGACGAGCTCGCGGAAGTACTCGGTGACCCCTTCCCCTGGACACAGTCTCACGGCATCATCCACGGCTTGGACCTCCCGTGCGCCCCACACCCACCAGCATGGCCGGCGTCTCCCGTTCAATCGGCGCCTGGAAGCATCGCCTTCAGGCTCGTCTTCACACCATTGCAAAACTACGGCCGAGGTCGACTGGCGGGCCAGCACGGGAGAAAACGGGCACCGTGTGTTAGAATTCGGGGTTTGCGCGGGTCCCGTGGCCGTCACGATGGAGCCCAGGCGCGATTCAGGTGGTAACTCCCATGGCTCAGATCTGTGCCCTCTGCGGCAAGAAGCCGGCGTTCGGCCGCATCGTCAGTCACGCCCACAACGTCTCGCTGCGCCGCTTCAACCCGAACCTCCAGACCGTCCGGGCGGTCGTCGACGGCGCCAACAAGCGCATTCGGGTCTGTACGCGCTGCATCAAGTCGAACAAGGTCGTGAAGGCCGCCTGATGGCCCACCAGGCGGTCGCCACCGATCAGGCGCCGCAGGCCATCGGACCGTACTCGCAGGCCATCCGGGCCGGCGAGCTCCTGTTCGTCTCCGGGCAGATTCCCCTCGATCCCGCGACCGGGACCCTCGTCGAGGGGGACATCACCGTGCAGACACGCCGCGTGCTGGACAACCTGGTCGCCATCCTGACGGCGGCCGGCGCCAGCTTCGAGCACGTCGTGAAGACGACCGTCTTCCTGCTCGACATGAGCGACTTCGCGGCGATGAACGCGGTCTACGCGACCTACGTGCCGGCGACGCCTCCGGCGCGGTCGACCGTCCAGGTGTCGCGCCTGCCGCGCGACGTCCGGGTCGAGATCGATGTGATTGCCCGCCTGGCTTAGCCAGTCGCGTAGTCACGTCGAAACTCCCAACTTCCAACGACCAACTCCCAAGGCACTTCCACCGCCCAACTCCCAAGGACGGGCGTCAGCTGTTCTACGGTCCCGGCGACGGTCTTCGACGACTGGGGCTACCACAGCTCAGTGACGCGGGCGATGGCTTGCTGCGGCACGAGATCCTGTTCTCGTCGGAGCCGTCGTCCTCGTCGAATTCCGCGACGTATCAGTCCAGCGCGTCGATCGCCCGAAGCTCCCGACTGTCATCTAGTCCCGCCGACGGCGCCCCAGCTCAGGTTGGGAGTTGGCCCTTCGAAGTTCCTTGGGAGTTGGGAGTTGGACGTTGGGAGTTGACGTCCTGCGTCACCGATAGATGCGCTCGACGTCCAGCACGCCGCTGACCGTCTTCACCGACTTGATCACCTTCTCCAGGTGCTTCAGTGCTGGGTTGGCGACCCCGCCCTCAGCGGGGTCGCAGGCAGCCCTTTGAGGGCGCGGCGCTGATCAGCCGACGCTGAGCGCGTCGGCTGGCGCCGCACCCGGGCTGCTCGCCATGAAGCGTCTGGCTCCGTCGGGCGGCGGTCAGCGATAGATGCGCTCGACGTCCAGCACGC
>JBDSLU010000070.1:0-11233 GCA_039916225.1 Vicinamibacteraceae bacterium | reverse complement strand
GGGCCGGCCGTCGACTGCCGCACTTGCAGCGTCGGCGCCAGGAGGACGGTGGTGGGTGGGCGGCGCCGCCGTCCGCCCAGCGCGGCGAGTGCCAGCTCGCCGGCTTTCGTGCCGATGACCTGCGGCTGCTGCGCCACGCTGGTCAGGGGCACGCGCAGGAACTTGGCGTAGTGGACGTCGCCGCAGCCGACCACGGCAATGTCGCCGGGGACGTCCAGGCCAGCCTCGAGAATCGCCCGCATGGCGCCCATCGCCGTCGGATCGTTGTTGCAGAAGACGCCGTCCGGTTTCTTGCGGAGCCGCAGCAGCCGGCGCATGGCGCGATATCCGCTCTCGTCGCCGAGGTCGTCGCCGTGGGTGCGCTTGATGGTGAGCTCCCGAGAAGCGGGTAGCCCGTGCTGGATCAGCGCCTGCCGGTAGCCGTCCCGGCGGTCGGTGGCCGTGCTGACGTCGGCGCCGGCGATGTGCGCAATCCGTCGGCAGCCGACCGCGATCAGGTGCTCCGTCGCGAGCTGGCCGATGCGGCGATCGTCCATGCCTACATAGTGACCGGGCCATCCGGGGATCCGGCGGTCGACCAGGACGACGGGCCGCTCGTCGGAGAGGACGGCGCGGAGGCCGGCCAGGCGGGTCTGCACCGACGCGATGAACAGCGCATCGACGTCGCGTGCCAGCAAGGTGGCGATGTGCTGGCGCTCGACCTCCGGCTCTTCTTCCGTCGACGCCATCACCAGGCTGTGCGTTTCGGCGAGGGCTGCCGACAGGCCCTTGGCCAACTCTGCGAAGAACGGGTGGACGAGGTCGGGAACGATCAGGGCGGCCAGGCGTAGCGGGCGGACTCCACCCCGGCCGGTCGGCTTCACGCCGGACACGATGCCGTTTCCTCGGTCTCCAGCGCGACGCTCGCGTCGGACACGAGCCATTCGACTTCGACGACGCAGACGCGGCGAGTTTCGTCCCAGGTGACGAGCGTGGGCTTCAGCACTCGCCGCTGCCCCTGCAACTCCAGCGCGATGCCGACGTCGAGATTGGCAAGAATCGGTGGCATCGACGTGCGTCGCACGAACGACGTCACCAGCCGTGGCTCGCCGGTCGCTTCATCGGCCACCATCAGTCGCAGCCTCAGGATAACGGCTGGCCCATCCGAGAGCTCTTCGCCAAGCGCGTGGAGTGTGGACGATATTTCCATGATTGTCCTGCGGCGCCCCAGTGGCAGAGCCAGACTGTATGCGCTTTCATAATGATGGTCAATCGCGGAGAAGATCAACATCATATATGCTTAAATTCCTGACGAGAACTTAGTAGGTGGCGCTTGCAAGACATTGCCTGTTCGAACGGCCGCCCCGTGCGCGCCATGAGAGGATGCCGCGATGACGCTCGAAGAAGTCGCCCGCCGGGCGCGAGTCTCCACCGCGACGGTCTCTCGCGTCCTGAACAACGGGGCGTCGGTGAAGAGCTCGACGCGGGCGCGCGTGCTGAAGGTGATGCAGGAGCTCAAGTACAGCCCCAACCTGCACGCGCAGAGCCTGGCCGGTGGTCGCAGCCGTACCATCGGCGTGATCGTCTCGAACATCGAGAACCCGTTCTTCCTCGACATCTACAAGGCGGTTGAAACCGGCGCGCACGCCGCGGGCTACGAGCTGGTGATGGCGAATACCGACTACAGCCCGGAGCGGCTCGTCGCCAGCATCCGCCTGATGCTGGGCCGGCGGCCGGCGGGCCTCGCAGCCATCGTCTCCGAGATGGACGCGACGCTCATTCAAGAGCTGAGCGGCCACCCGATTCCGGTCGTGTTCTACGACGTCGGCACGCCGCGGCACAACATCACCAACATCCGGGTGGACTACCGCAGTGGTATGGCCAAACTGGCCTCGTATCTCTACAGCCTTGGCCACCGGCGCGTGGGCTACGTGGGGCATCACGCGACGCTCGGCCCGATCCACGAACGGGTGCAGGCGCTCCGCGACGCCACCGGCAAGCATGCGGGGCTGGAGATCGAGGTCGCGACCGGCGACGACTCGCTCGAGGGCGGGCGTCAGGCAGCCAGGGTCTTGCTGGGGCGCTCGCCGAGGCCGACGGCCCTCGTCTGCGTGAACGATGTGATGGCCGTCGGCGCCCTGCGGGAGGTGCGAACTCGCGGCCTGCGCACGCCCGAAGACGTCTCCGTCACCGGCTTCGACAACGTGACGCTGGCGCAGTTCTCGGTGCCGACGTTGACGACCGTGCACATCCCACGCGACCAGATCGGCCGCGTCATCTGCGACTGCCTCATGGGCGGCGGGGTGCCGAGCGAGCAGGAATTCGTCGTCGAGCCCGAGCTCGTCGTTCGCGACTCGACGGGGTCTGCCCCGCGCTGAGCGGTTCCCTGTCGCCGCAGGGAGCGCGCTGTAAGCGATTTCGCAGGTAAGTCCCGGCGTGATCTCGAATGCCGCGCCCGTGTTGACGGCGTTCGATGAAAACGCATACGCTCTCGCCGTTTCCATCGCAACTGGATGCCCGCCGCGCCGTCGCGGCCGTGGCCCGTGGAGTGTCATCGATGTCTGTATCCGCCCCCTGGCGCTCCCGGCTTGCCGTCGGCAGCGCGCTCTCGATCGTGTCTGTCGCCCTCGCCGGCCTGGTCTCCCTCAGCGCCGCGCCCCAGGCCCCGCCGGCGAACGCCGCGCCGATCGCCGTCACCGTGGATGTCGCCCAGACCGGTCCGCCGATCAGCCGCCATCTGTTCGGGCAGTTCGCCGAGCACCTCGGCAAGGGCATCTATGAAGGCGTCTGGGTCGGGCCCGACTCGCCGATCCCGAACACCCGCGGCATCCGCAACGACGTGGTCGCGGCGCTGAAGGCCCTCAAAGTGCCCAACGTGCGGTGGCCGGGTGGCTGCTTCGCCGACGAATATCACTGGCGCAAGGGCATCGGCCCGCTGAAGGCGCGCCCGGCCACGCTGAACCCGAATTGGGGCGGTGTCATCGAGCCCAACACGTTCGGCACGCACGAGTTCCTCGACTTCGTCGATCAGATCGGCAGCGAGGCCTACCTCTCCATCAACCTCGGTTCGGGCACGCCGCAGGAAGCCGCGGATTGGCTGGAGTACCTGACCGCCGCCCAGCCCACGGCGTTGGCGGCCGAGCGTGCGGCCAACGGCCACCCGGCGCCCTACAAGATCGCCTTCCTCGGCATCGGCAACGAGAACTGGGACTGTGGCGGCAACATGTCGCCCGACTACTACCTCAGTCAGCTGCGCGTCTACAGCCGCTACGTGCGTAACTTCAACCCGGCCCAGCAGAAGGCCGATCGGATGCTGAAGATCGCCGTCGGTCCTGGCGGCGGCGAGCCGCGGTTCGCCGAGTGGACCGAGACGATCATGCGATCGTGGAAGGGCCGCCAGTGGAGCTGGGACCATATGGATGGCCTGTCGCTCCACAACTACACCGTGGTGCGATTTCCGGCGGCCTATAAGTCCGTTGGCTTCGACGAGAAGGCCTACGCCGAGATCCTGCAGGACACTCTCAAGACGGAGGCCATGATCCGGCAGCACGCCGCGATCATGGACAAGTACGACCCGAAGAAGGAGGTCGCTCTCGTCGTCGACGAGTGGGGCTCCTGGTACGCGCAGCTGCCGGGCACCACGCCGGGCTTCCTCGCTCAGCAGAACAGCGTGCGCGACGCCCTCATCGCTGCGCTCAACATCAACAGCTTCGCCCGCCACGCCGACCGTGTCCGCATGGCCAACATCGCCCAGATGATCAACGTCCTGCAGGCGATGATCCTCACCGACGGGCCGAAGATGGTCCGGACGCCGACCTATCACGTCTTCCGGATGTACGTGCCGTTCCAGGACACCACGTCGGTGCCGGTCACCTTCGACGCGGGGAGCTACACCCAGGGCAGCATCACGCTGCCGCGCCTCGACGCGATGGCCGCCAAGGACGCATCCGGCACGCTGTGGCTCGCGCTCACCAACGTCGATCCGCACCAGTCGGCCGAGATCGCCACGACGCTGGTCGGCTTCACGCCGCGGACGGCGACCGGCGAAACGCTGACCGGGGCGGCGATCGACAGCGTCAACACGTTCGAGGCGCCCGATTCCGTGGTGCCGAAGCCGGCCCAGGTGCGCCTCGATGGTCAGCGCCTGTCGCTGACGCTGCCGCCGAAGTCGGTCACCGTCATCGGTGTGCGGCCATGAGACAGGAATCGAGGCACGCCGCGGCGCCCTGGGCCAGCGTTCGGGCCATGACCCTCGTCGCCGCAGCGCTTCTCGCGGTGCCGGTCGCGGCTGCCGCGCAGGTGGCCACCGACGTGCCGGCACCGGTCGCCGGCGCCAAGCCGGTTGCCGTCGAGCGGATCAAGGTTCGCGGCGCGTCGCTCGAGGGCAACCTCGAAGGGAACGCCGTCGAGCGCGACGTGCTCGTCTTCCTGCCGCCCGATTACGCGAAAGCGAAGGGTCGCCGTTATCCCGTGGTCTACGCGCTGCATGGCTATTCGATCGGGGCAGAGCAGTGGAGTCGCGAGATCCACGTCCCGCAGACGATCGAAGGCGCGTTCGCGCAGGGCTCGCGCGAGATGATCGTCGTCCTGCCCGACTCGAAGACCCGACACAACGGCTCGATGTATTCGAGCTCGCCGACGGTCGGCGACTTCGAGCAGTTCGTCGCCCGCGATCTGGTCGCCTACATCGACGCCCACTACCGCACGCTGCCACACCGCGCGAGCCGTGGGCTGGTCGGCCACTCGATGGGAGGCTACGGCGCGACGCGGATCGGCATGAAGCACGCGGATGTCTTCGGCAGCCTGTACATCATGAGTCCGTGCTGCCTGTCGCCGCGCGGCGCCGGACAGCCGAATGCCGACCTCGAGAAGACGCTTGCCAGCGCCAAGACGCCGGAAGATCTGAGCGCCCTGCCGTTCGGGACCCGAGCGCAGCTGGCCTCGGCCGCTGCCTGGGCGCCGAATCCGCAGGCCCCGCCGTTCTACCTCGACCTGCCGACGAAGGACGGTGCGCCACAGCCGGACGTACTCGCGCGCTTCGCCGCCAACGCGCCGCTCGCCTTCATCGATCAGTGGATCGGCAACCTGCGCCGCTACGGCGCCATCGGCATCGACGTCGGCGATCAGGACGGCTTGAAGGCCGACTCGGCGAAGTTGCACGACGCCCTCGATCGCTACCGCGTCGCCAACACCTTCGAGATCTACTCGGGCACCCACACGAGCAAGGTCGCTGACCGCTTCCAGAACCACGTCCTCCCGTTCTTCCACCGGACGTTGTGCGCCGAGAAGGCCTGCCAGTGAGCGGTCGCCTCCTGAACCGCATCACGGTCGCCGCCGCGCTCCTGCTGGCCGTGCCGCCGGTGCTGGCTCTCGACGGCGAGGTGCGCATGCACGACCCGTCGACCGTCGTCCAGGCCGACGGCAAGTTCTACGTCTATGGTACCGGCAACGGACTGCCGGCGTTCGTCTCCGACGATGGCTGGACGTGGCGCCGCGCCGGGCCGGTGATGCAGGCGGTGCCCGGCGGCAAACCGGGTCCTGACGTCCTGGCCAAGGGTGGCAACAACACCTGGGCTCCGGACATCATCCGCAGCGGCGACCGCTACTTCCTCTATTATTCGGCGCCCGGCGCGCAGCCCAAATCGGCGATCGGCCTGCTGGTCGGCAGGACGCTCGATCCCGCCTCGCCGGACTACCAGTGGGAGGACGCCGGGCCGGTCGTCTGGTCCGATGGGGTGGAGGACTGCAACGCGATCGATCCCGGCGTGTTCCGCGACCCGGCGAACGGCACGCTCTGGCTCACCTACGGGTCGTACTTTGGCTATATCCGTCTCGTCCAGCTCGATCCACGGACCGGCACGCGCCTTCATCCGCAGCAGAAGCCGGTCGACATCGCCGTCAACTCCGAGGCGTCGATCATGATCGCCCGCGACGGCTGGTACTATCTGCTGGTCACGCATGGATCGTGCTGCGCCGGAGCGGCCTCCAGCTACAACATCCGCATGGGCCGCGCGCGGAAGGTGACCGGCCCATTCCTCGACAACATGGGCATCGACATGTTGCAGGGCGGCGGCAAGCTCTTCGCGGCAGCGACCGGCCGCAACGTCGGCCCTGGGCACTTCGGCCTGTTGGCGCTCGGCGACGGTGTCGAGAAGTTCTCGCTCCACTACGAGGCGGATCTCGATCGCGGCGGCATCAGCGTGCTCGACATCCGCCCGCTGCTCTGGCGCGACGGCTGGCCGGTGGCCGGCGAGAACCTCCCGGCGGGCACCTACCAGATCGAGTCGGCGCGAACCGGCACCGTCCTCGAGATGGCGGTTCCGGGCGTGCCCGTCGGCGGACCGCGGCCTCGAGGCGCCGGTGGGCCCGGCGCAGCGACAGCATCGCCGCCGCCGCCCATCCCGTCGCAGGAACCGTCGCATGTCGGCGGCGAGTGGCGGAGCGGTGTCGTGGACGTCCGCATGGGCCCGCACATGCTGCAGGCTCAGCAGAAGTGGATGATTTCGCCGGCGCCGAATGCAGGCGGCCATGCCGGCTCGCCCTACTTCCGCATCGCGATCGCCGGCACGGATCGCGTGCTCACAGCCACGGCGGACGCTGAGCTGACGGTGGCCCCGGCCTTCACCGGCGGCCCCGAGCAGCTGTGGCGCATCGATCAGCTTGGCGACGGGAGCTATCGGCTCATGCCGAAGGCGGTGCCGGGCGCGACCGACGGCGGGTGGGCGCTGTCGGCGGTCGGCAGCAGCTCGCCGACGCTGGCGAAGTTCCGCGGCGACGGCGACCGCGAGCGATGGATCCTCAAGGCTCCGTGATTCGCCATGCGCGCACGACGATGATGCACATGCGTTCCCCCTTGTTGGTAGCGGCGGCCGTCGTGTCGTTCGCCGCCGGTACTCGAGCGATCCAACCGCCCGGGCCGCGTCCGCCGGCCGCCTCGCTGTCCCGCCCCGACTCGCCCGCGAAGGCGCCCGACGCAGCCGGCTTCATCAGGCGATGGCTCGTCCTGGAGCCGATCGCGGTGCCGCCGCAGCTCGGAGAGGCCGCGGTCCAGAAGCTGGTGAAGGACGCGCGCTTTGCCGACCAGCTGAACACGAACCCGACAGCGGGTGAGCGGGTGGCGGTTGGCGACCAGCAGCTCGTGTGGCACGCGCTCGACACGCGCGGCTACAACCTGAACCTCTTCCACTTCGCCTATGCCCTGGGCAAGCCAACGTCGAACGTACTCTTCTGGGTCACGACGACGGTGGACGCGCCGCGCGACCTGCCGGGTGTCCGGCTGGCCATCGGCTCGAACGCGGCATCGGTGTGGTGGCTGAACGGCCAGGAGGTCATCGGCCTCTACAACGATCGCCAAGCCGTGATCGATGATGGCGTCTCGAAGCGGGTGACCTTGAAGAAGGGCGCGAACGTCATCCGCGTCGCCATCGTCAACGGCGGCGGCGCGACCGACTTCTGCGCTCGATTCATCGACGAAGGGGGCCGACCGGTCACGGGCTTCACCGCTCGCGTCACAGGCGAGGGCACGGGGCGATGACACGGCGCGTGGTCACCGTCGCGTTCGTGGTCACCGGTCTTGCCCTTCTCGGCGCCGGGCCGAGCGCACAGACGCCGTCGGCGCCACGCTTCATCGGGGACGCGCCGCCGCCCGGCAGCGCGCTCAGCCTGTGGTATCGCGAGCCCGCGTCGGATCGCCCGCCCATGCCGCCACTGGCCGGACGCGCGGCCGGGGCCGAGTGGGTCCGCGCCCTGCCTGTCGGCAACGGGCGCCTCGGGGCGATGGTCTTCGGCGGGGTCGTCCACGAGCGCCTGCAGCTCAACGAAGCGACGCTGTGGGCGGGCCGTCCCTACGACCCGGTCAATCCCGACGCCAAGGCCGCCATCCCGGACGTGCGTCGCCTGCTGGTCGAGCGGCGCTACACCGACGCCGCCGCGCTGGCCGGCACGAGCGTGATGGCGAAGCCACTGGCGCAGATGCCGTACCAGACGCTCGGCGACCTGCGGCTGACGTTCGAGGACGTTGCGGCCGTCGAGCGCTATCGCCGCGAGCTGGACCTGGCGACGGCGACGGCGCACGTGTCGTACACGGCGGGGGACGCCACCTTTCACCGCGAGGTCTTCGCCAGCGCACCGGACGGCGTCATCGTCGTGCACCTGACGGCGAGCCGGCCTGGCCGGATCTCGTTCGAGGCACGCCTGTCGACGGCGCAGCGTGCGACGGTCGAGGCCATGCCCGACGGCGATCTCGTCATGCGTGGCGTCAACGGCGACGGTCGCGGCACGACCGCCGATGGACAGCCGATGACCGGTGCGCTGCGCTTCGAATCCCGCGTTCGCGTGCGACCGCACGGCGGGACACGCACGACCGCTGGCGATGCCGTCGTCGTGCGCGGGGCCGATTCCGTCACCCTGCTCATCGCCGCGGCCACGAGCTACCGGCGCTTCGATGACGTTGGCGGCGACCCCGCCGCGTTGGTTTCTGGTGCGCTCGACCTGGCCTCCGGTAAAGCCGTCGATACCCTGCGTGACACCCATCTCCGCGACTACCGGCGGCTGTTCGACCGCGTCACGATCGACCTCGGCCCGACATCGCGGGCCGGAATGCCGGTAGACCAGCGCGTCGAGGCGTTCGCCACGGGCGGCGACCCAGCGCTCGCCGCCCTCTACTTCCAGTACGCACGGTATCTGCTCATCGCGAGCTCGCGCCCCGGCTCGCAGCCGGCCAACCTGCAGGGGATCTGGAATGAAAGTCTCTCGCCTCCCTGGGGCAGCAAGTACACGATCAACATCAACACCCAGATGAACTACTGGCCGGCGCTCTCCACCAACCTGGAGGAGACGATGGATCCGGTCACGGCGCTGGTGCAGGATCTGGCTGTCACGGGGGCGCGAACGGCGCGCGAGATGTACGGCGCCGGCGGCTGGGTCGCCCATCACAACACCGATCTCTGGCGGGCGACGGCACCCATCGACGGGCCGCAGTGGGGCCTGTGGCCGACGGGTGGCGCGTGGCTCTCGGTCGTGCTCTTCGAACGCTACGAGCACAACGGCGACCGCGCCTACCTCGAGACGATCTATCCGCTGCTCAAGGGGGCCGCGCAGTTCTTCCTCGACACGCTCGTCGAGGATCCGACGGGGCAGTGGCTGGTGACGTCGCCATCCGTGTCCCCGGAAAACCCGCATCCGTTCGGCACCTCGCTGGCGATGGGACCGACGATGGACCAGCAAATCCTGCGCGACCTCTTCGCCTGCGTCGGCAAGGCCGCGCGCACCCTTGGCGTCGATCGCGCGCTGCAGGATCGCTGGAAGGCAACGCGGGCCAGGCTGGCACCCATGCGGATCGGCGCCGCCGGCCAGCTCCAGGAGTGGCTCGAGGACTGGGACATGCAGGCCCCGGAGATGCGGCACCGCCATGTCTCCCATCTCTACGGGCTGTACCCAGGGCGTGACATCGACGTCCGTCGCACGCCCGCCCTGGCCGCTGCGGTCAAGCGCTCGCTCGAGATCCGGGGTGATCAGGCGACCGGATGGGCGACGGCCTGGCGCATCAACCTGTGGGCTCGGCTTGGCGATGGGAACCACGCCTACGAGATCCTGAAGTTCCTGCTCAGCCCGGAGCGCACCTACCCGAATCTGTTCGACGCGCACCCACCGTTCCAGATAGACGGCAACTTCGGAGGCGCCGCGGGCCTCGCCGAGATGCTGGTTCAGAGCGACGAGGACGAGGTCCGTCTGCTGCCGGCACTGCCCTCGGCGTGGCCGTCCGGTGGCGTCACCGGCCTGCGCACGCGGGGCGGTTTCGAGATCGACCTGTCGTGGAGGGCCGGCGCGGTCGATCGCGTCTCAGTCAAGTCGTTGCGAGGTGGTCCACTGAGGCTTCGACGCGGCGAAACACTCCGCGTGCTGAAGGGCACCGCCGCAGGCGCGGTGTTCTCCTTCGCTGGGGACGAATTACGGCCCAGCTCCGCTGTCGAGGCGGGACGCTCGCAGCCGCTCGCGGCTGAGCGGTGAGCAGGACGTGACCTTGCCGTAGCGAGTGGCGATGACGATCTGGACACGCATTCTGTACTGCGAGACGTCTCCGGGCGGCGACGTCTTCACGCTGCTCGAGCGCGCCCAGGGATCGCAGGCGATCCGTCGGTCGGCGGTGATGCGCCTCACCGAGCAGGATGCGCGACGCGTCCTCGCCGACATGGGCGAATCGGGGGACGCCATCGACGCGATGATCGGTCGGGCGCGTGTCAGGAAGTCGCAAGGGGTCACGTCCTCGGACAGCTCCCGTGGCCATGGCGACCGGCCATAGGTCGGCTCCCGCTGCGGCTAATCGCGCCTCGTCATCATAGGGGCTTCATCGCGCAATACTGGAAGGCGTGAGCGAGGCCTCTCGAGCGACGCCGCGGCCGCGCGCCGGCCGGCGGGCCGCCGACTGGGCGGCGAGCGTCGAAGGCGCCTGGTTCGACTACCGGCGCCACATCGTCACCGCACCCACCGCGGAGGAGCGGCGATCTCAGCGCCGACCGTCGGACGACTGGTCGATGTACATTCCGGCGCGGCCGGCGTCGGCGCGCGCGGCGCTGCAGGCGTTGCCGGTGCGCGATCCGCGCGACTACACGCTCATCGACGTCGGATCCGGCAAGGGCCGCGTCATGTTCCTGGCGGCCGAATACCCGTTCCGACGGATCGTCGGCGTGGAGTCCGTTGGCGAGCTGCACGCCGCCGCTGAACGCAACATCCAGCGATATCGACATCGCGCGCGGCGCTGCCCGTCGATCGAAGCCGTTCACGCGCGGGCCCAGGACTACGCGTTCCCCGCGGAGCCGCTGGTCCTGTTCTTCTTCAACCCGTTTCCGGCCGACGTGATGGCCCAGGTGATGGAGAGCGTCGCCCGCTCGCTGGAGCAGCACCCGCGGCCGATCTGGCTCATCCTGCTGTTCCCGGAGCTGGCGCCAATCATCCAGTCGGTGACGACACTCCGCCTGCACCAGCAGACCCGCCGATTCCACATCTACGCCAGCGCGCAGGCGGACCGGTGATCGGCACCGCCGGAACCCGAGAACCCCGAGTGTCGATTCCTTCCCGCGCCTTTCAATCGCGCCACGGGCCAGGCGCATGCTCGGCCGCGAGTTCATAGTGGCGGACCGTCAGCTCGCGGGCGACGAGGAAGCGGTCGTCTTCGGGGTAGAAGACCGCGCGATCGATGTCGACGCCGGCGAAGGCCACGATGTCGTCGCGGCTGTTCCAGAACGAGAGCAGGACG
>JBDSLU010000069.1:0-10884 GCA_039916225.1 Vicinamibacteraceae bacterium | reverse complement strand
TGCCCGCCCTCGACCTTGGCGATGTTCGGGAGCAGCTTCACCCCCAAGTAAGGCGTGAACACGACCGCCACGACCCACGAGGCGATCAGCGCGATGCCGACGATCCAGAACATGTTGCTGGTGTACTCGCCGGCGGTCGACCTGGCGAAGCCGTTCGGCATGAATCCAATCGCGGTCACCAGCGTGCCAGCGAGCATCGGCGCGGCCGTATGACTCCAGGCATAGCCCGCTGCGGTGATGCGGTCATAGCCTTCCTCCATCTTCACGACCATCATCTCGATGGCGATGATCGCATCGTCGACCAGGAGCCCTAGCGCCAAGATCAAGGAGCCCAGCGTGATCCGGTCGAAGTCCTTGCCGGTGGCGGCCATCACGACGAACACTGCCGCGAGGGTGAGTGGCACCGCCGCGGCAACGACGATGCCGACGCGCCATCCCATGCTGAGAAAGCAGACGAGCATCACGACGCCGAGGGCGAAGAAGAACTTGACCATGAACTCGTCGACGGCTGTCCGGATGTTGACGGACTGGTCCGTGACTTTGGAGAGGCTCATGCCCAGCGGCATCTCCGCGTTGATCGCCGCCGCTTCCCTCTCCAGCGCCGTGCCGAGCTCGAGGCCGTTCCACGCCTCGCGCATGACGACGCCGAGCAGCAAGGTCGGTTCGCCGTTGTTGCGGATCAGGAAGGTCGCCGGATCTTCGTAGCCCTGCTTCACGTCGGCGACGTCGGAGAGCTTGAGCGTACGGCCCTGTGCGGCGACCGGGGTATTCCGGATGGCCGGCAGGTCATCGATCGCGCCGTCCAGCCGGACGAAGACCTGCGGGCCCTTGGCGTCGATCGAGCCCGCGGGCGTCATGACGTTGCGACTGTTGAGCGCGGCGAAGAGGTCTCGCGGGGACACGCCCAGGGTCGCGAGGCGATCGGAGGAGAACTCGACGAAGATCCGTTCCGCTTGCTCGCCGATGATGTTCACCTTCTTCACACCCGGCACGTGAAGCAGTCGTTGGCGCAAGCGCTCCGCATCGCGCACGAGAGTTCGATGAGGCTCGCCCTTCGCCTTCAGGGCGTAGAGCGCGAAGGTCACGTCTGAGTATTCGTCGTTGACCATCGGACCGATGACGCCGCGCGGCAGGTTGTGGGCCTCGTCGCCGAGCTTCTTCCGCGCCTGATAGAACTCCTCAGCGACGGCGGCGGGCGGCGTGCTGTCGCGCAAAATGATCATGCTGAAGGCCAGACCCGGACGCGTAAAGGTCTCGGCCCGGTCATACCAGCGGAGCTCCTGCATCCGCTTCTCGAGCGGTTCGGCGACCAGCTCTTCCATCTCCTTGGCTGTGGCCCCCGGCCAGACGGTCACGACGGTCATCTGCTTGATGGTGAACGAGGGATCTTCCGCCCGACCCAGGCCAAAGAAGGCCACCACGCCGGAGATCGAAATCGCCAGCAGCAGGAACAGGGTGACGGCGCGCTCGCGCACAGCGAGAGCGGAGAGGTTGAAGCCGCTCATCGCTGTTCCCCACCCTTGACGGCCACGCGTGCTACGGCCGCAGGCCCGGCGAGTCGCACCCGCTCGCCTTCGCGTAGCAGATGCGCGCCGAGCGCTACGACGCGATCGGCCGCCTGGAGTTGGCCGACGATTGACGCTGTGTCGTCGCCGAGGCCCACGATGCGCACGGCGCGCCAGGTGACCTGGGGAGTCTCCCCTGTGACGAGCCAGACACCGGGGCCCTTGCCCGGATCGAAGATCGCGCCGAGCGGTACCTGCAGCTCGGGGTCCGACGGGCCGCTCGCGAGCTGGATGGAGACCGTCGAGCCCAGCGGCGCGTCTGCCAGACGGCCATCCAGCACGTATCGAGCCTCGAACGTGCGGGTCAGACGGTTGGCGGCGTCCGACAACTGACGCAGTTTCGCCGGGCCCGACAGCCCGCTTCCATACAGGTTCGCCCGTCCGATGGATCCGATGGCTGGCCGCAGCGTCTCCGGTAGCTCGATGACCGCCTCGCGGAGCCCAGCGTGCGCGACCCGGACGACCACTTGCCCCGCACCCACGACCTGTCCCGCCTCGGCCAGCGTCTCCACCACCACGCCGTCCGCACCAGCGAGCAGCACGGCATAGCCCGTTACGTTGCGAGACACGTCGGCTTGGGCTGTGGCCGCGTTGAGCTGCGCTTTTGCCGACTCCGCGGCCGCCTTCACCTTGTCGTAGGCCGACGCGGAAACCGCGCCCGTCGGGACGAGGTCGCGGTATCGCACTTCGTCCTCGGCCGTCTGGCGCGCCTGCGCCGTGGCGGCGGCAACGGCCTCGTCGTGCGCGCGCGCGGCGAGCCTCAGGTCGGCGGGATCGAGCCGGAACAGCGGCTGACCGCGCTTGACGGTCTGCCCGGTATCGACCAGACGTTGCAGAACCTTCCCAGGAACGCGGAACCCCACATCGCTCTGCACGCGCGCCGCGACAATACCGGTGAACGAACGCTGCGCCGCAAGGGAAGGCTCAACCGTGGCGACCCGCACCAGGGGCGGCTGCGTTCGAGGGTCGCTGGAAGCGGTGGTGGCGCGGTGGCAGGCGCCGAGGGCGAAGGGCGCCGCAAGGACAATCGCGAGAAGTGGGAGCGCACGGTGCTGAAACATGGAGACCTCCGGAAGCGGACGACTCCACGATATGACTAGTGACTGTTTATGTCAATCGTCACCGCGCTGAGACGCGGGCTCAGCGTGCCAGACTGCGCAGAACCAAGCTGGACAGCCGCGCCGGCGCCTCCTCGGCCACGTCGAGGTTGTACTGCAGCAAGAGCGGATTGACGTACGGCTGCACGACGAGATCGATCGCTTGAACCGTCTCGTCGAGTGGCGTCTTCCGTTCGAATTCGCCGCTCTCCCGCCCTTCGCGGACGATCTCCGCCAGGAGGTGCGTGATGCGCTCGCAATACACGCGGACGGATGGCCATTGCTCGCTCGCGGCGTGTGCAGCGATGTCGTACAGCTTGCGATCGTTGAAGTGGAGACTGACGCCAGTCGCCACCAAAACCTTGAACATTCTGCGAAATTTCTCAGTTGGCGTGGTCGCGGCCGCGACCGCGTCCTCGACCGTCGCGATGATGCCGCTCAAGGCCTTCGAGCAGATGGCCTCGCCGATGGCCTGCTTGGAATCAAAGAATTTGTAGATGTAGGCCTTCGAGAAACCGATCGACTTGGCCAGGTCCGAGACCGTGGTCTTCTCGTAGCCGTAGCGGCTGAAGTGTTCCCCAGCCGCCTCCACGATCTGGTCCCGAACCGTGTGGTCTGCCGGGCCGCGCGACGGAGGAACGGAAGAGGTAGTTGCGCGCATACGAAACAATACCTCGCTCGCTGTCGCTTGACAACTAGTGACTGTTTAAGTCTATAGTCACGCCGGCCACATTGCCTGAAAGGACGGTCATGCTCACCAAGCCCCGCTCCCTCGTTCTTCTGCTGACGGTCAGCGTCTCGACCGGCTGCGCCGTTGGCCCGCGCTACGCGAGGCCTGAGATGCCTGCATCGGCCCGATTCCTCGGGCAAGAAGCGGTCGAGCGCCGGGATGCCCAACGTAAGGCGGACCTCCAGGCATGGTGGGCCGCGTTCGACGATCCCACGCTGACGCGCCTCGTCGTCGCGGCCCTCGAACAGAACCTGGACATCGCGCAAGCGGCAGCGCGTGTCGCCCAATCGCGCGCCTCGTTGCGCCACGCCGACGCGTCGCTGCTGCCATCGGGCCAGGTGAGCGCGCACGGGGCGAAGGTCTATCAATCCGTCGAGACGCCGCTCGGCCGAGTCCTCGACGCCACACCTGACTTCGACCGCACGGGCAGCTCGTACGACGCCAACGTCGGGGCGAGCTGGGAAGTCGACGTGTTCGGCGGCCTTCGGAGCGGGCGCGCCGCGGCGCGGGCAGAGTACGCGGCGTCCGAAGCCGGCGCGGTCGCGACGCGGCTCGCCGTGGCGGCACACACCGCAGATGGGTACGTCGCCATCCGCGGTCTGCAGGCGCGCCTCGCGATCGCGACGCAGCAAGTCCAGACCCGCCGGCAACTGCTCGACCTGGTGAAGCTCCGGTACGAAAGAGGGATCGCGGCCGAGCTCGAGATGAACCAGGCCGAGGGTTCGCTCGCGCAGGTTGCGGCGCAGATCCCCGTCCTCGAAACCGGGCTCGAGTCGGCGATGAACGCGCTGGACGTGCTGCTCGGTGCTCAGCCGGGAACCTACCGCGCTGAACTGACCCCGGTGATGCCGGTCCCAGCCGCGCCCGGTGTGGCCGAGACCGGCACGCCGGCCGAGATGATCCGGCGCCGGCCCGATCTCATCGTGGCCGAGCGGCGCCTGGCCGCGTCCACCGCCCGCATCGGCATCGCGATGTCGGAGTACTACCCCAAGTTCTCGCTCGGCGCCCTGTTGGGCAGCGCCACCACGATCGCGAGTGGCAATCTCTTCACCGGCGGTGCCACCCAGGCTCAGGGCATCCTCGGACTTCGCTGGCGCCTGTTCGACTTCGGCCGTGTCGATGCGCAGATCGCCGCTGCGCGTGGCCAGGAGGCCGAAGCGTTGGCGGCATACCGGCTGGCTGTGTTGCGCGCGACCGAGGATGTCGAGAACGCGTTCTCGGCCCTCGTCAAACGCGAGGCCCAAGTCCGCATTTTGACGAATGGCGAATCGTCGCTGGCGCGCGCGCGGGAGAACGCGGATGCCGCCTACCGAGGGGGCATCGTGAGCCTGATCGAGGTGCTCGATGCGGACAGCAACCTGTTGCAGGTCCGCGACGCGAACGCACAGGCCCGGACCGAAGCGGCCCGCGCCGCCATTGCATCCTTCCGGGCCTTGGGAGGCGGATGGGATGTCCGGCCGACCACTCAACTGACTCGGAGCTGACCTTGGTGCTCTTCCCGGCCTGTAGACCGCGCCGACGCCCAGGTGGTGCTCGAAGGGACGGACATGCAACGCAACGACTTTCCAGACACGGCTTACACGACAACGTGGAGCGACGGCCGAGGCGAGGTCCGATTCTTTACCAGGCCCGATGGCTCGCGGCTTCGCTTCTACACTGCTGGCACTGGCCCGCCCCTGGTTCTGATCCATACCGTTCGCACCCAGCTGGATTACTTCCAGCGAGTGATTCCACTGCTGTGGGACCACTACACGGTGTATGCGCTGGATCTCCCCGGGATGGGATGGTCCGACATCGTCCCCGGCGCCACCTACGAGGAGCCTGAGCTGCGAGCCGCCGTCGTCGAATTCGTCAGCGGCCTGAACCTGCACGGCGTCACGCTGGCCGGTGAATCGCTCGGGGCCGCCCTCGCCTTGTCCGCGTCGATCGACGTGCGGGACAGGGTGAACCGGGTCGTCGCGTTCAACAGCTACGACTACCCCAGCGGACTGGAGCGCGGCAACTGGCTCGCCCGCTTCATCATCACCAGTGTGCGGCTGCCCGTGTTAGGGCCGGTGGCAGCCAGCCTAGAGCCCCCGCCGATCATGCGGGCGGTGCTGCACGGTGGCTTCGTCGACAAGAGCACGTTGCCAGAGCACTTCCTGGTCGAATTGTTGAGAAGCGGCCGCCGCGAAGGTTATCCGGCAGTGGCCCGAGCGATCTACCGCAGCCTCGGTGGATTCAACCGCGCGCGGCGCCGGTATCCGGACCTGTCGGTGCCGGTCACCCTGGTCTACAGCGACCGTGACTGGTCTCGGCCCGCCGAGCGGGATCAGGTAGCGCGCTCCTTCGCGGATGTTCAACGGATCACGCTGCCGCGCACCGGCCACTTCTCGTCGTTGGAGCGCCCTGACGACGTCGCGCGGATCTTGTTGGGCGAACAACATGAAGCTAAGGTCACCAGCGGGATTCGCAGCTCCGTCGACGAACACGAGCTTGCACCCCTTGCTTACCGAGTGGACTCGCCGTATGCTCACTCGGTCACCGAGAGGAGAGACCTTGCATGAGCAAGCCCGCGGATCTGGTCCAGGGCACGCTGGACGTCCTGATTCTGAAAATCGTCGCCCTCGAGGCGCTCAACGGCTGGGCCATTGGCCAGCGGCTCACTCAAGTGTCAGGGGACGTCCTCCAGGTGAGTGACGGCTCGTTGTACCCCGCCCTCCACAAGCTCGAGCAGGACGGCCTCCTCGCCAGCGAGTGGCGCGCGAGTGACAACAACCGCCGGGCGAAGTTTTACTCGCTGACTCGCTTCGGTCGACAGCGTCTCAAGAAAGAGGCAGCCAACTGGGAGCGCGTCGCAGGTGCCATCTCACTCGTACTGGCGCTGAAGGAGATCTAAGGTGCGCTGGCTGTCGACGCTGCGGCTGCGCCTTCGTTCACTGTTCCGGCGTGCGCAGGTCGAGCAAGAGCTCGAGGACGAGCTGCGATTCCATGTCGATCAGCTCACGGCTCGCCATGTCGAGCGGGGGCTCTCGGTCGACGACGCCCGACGGACGGCGCTACGCACCACCTACGGCATCGAAGCGGTCAAGGATTGGTCCCGTGATGCGAGACGCGTCGGTTGGATCGAAGACACGCTTCGGGACGCCCGATACGCGCTGCGGGCACTGCGCCGGAAGCCCACCTTCGCCGCGATCGCTGTCGTCTCCCTGGCAGTCGGGATTGCCGGCGCGACAGGCCTGTTCAGCATCGTGAACGCGGCCTTGCTGAATCCCTTTCCCTTCTTCGACAGCCATCGGATTGTCGAGATCGGCGTGCTCGACAAAGGCAGGCCGCGGGGGCTGGTGATCACGGGGCGACAGCTCGTCGCCCTTCAAAAGAGCGAGGTCTTGGACGGCGCCTTCGTCTCGAACAGCTGGGACATGACGCTGAGCGGCCGGGACGTCCCGGAAGCGGTACGCACCCGGTCTCTTTCAGCAAGCGCTCTGACCGTGCTCGGCGTTCCGCCTCTCCTCGGCCGCGTCTTCACCGAGGCGGACGGGCCGGCGGGCGAGCAGCCGCAGCGGGTCGTCGTGCTCACCTATCGCTTCTGGCAACGACACTTCGGCGGGCGGCCCGACGCACTGGGGCACACCCTCCACTTGAACCGCGAACCCTACACCGTGATTGGCGTGCTGCCGCGTCAGTACTTTCAGACGGGGCCCGAGCTCTTCGTGCCCATGCACGTGACGTTCGAGTCGAAGGCCCTATGGGGCTTCTACGCCCGTCTCAAGCGGGGCGTCACGCCACGCATGGCCGAGCAGCGACTGCAGCCGCTCTTCGACGAGTTCGCCAAAGAGGACCCGCAACGCTTTCCGAGGGAGGCGCGGCCGCTCGTCTGGACACTGGCGGAGGGACAACGGACGGCAACCTATGTCCCGACCCTCCTGTTGATCTTCGCGTCGTCGATGTTGCTGCTGCTGCTTTCCTGCGCGAACGTGTCCATCCTGCTGCTGGTGCGCGGCACCGCGCGGGCGCACGAGTTCGTCGTGCGGGCCGCCATCGGGGCCAGTCGTGGACGGTTGATGCGGCAGCTTCTCGTGGAATCGCTTCTCCTGGCAGTGAGCGGCGCCGCACTGGGCGTGCTGGTGAGCTACTGGGGCCTGCCGGCAGTGCTCGAGCTCTTGCCCCCCGATGCGGTGCCGATTGGGGACCTCCTGGCGGTGCCCGTCAACGTGCCGGTTTTGCTCTTCAGTGCCGGCCTGGCGATGGCGTCGGCCCTGCTGTGTGGACTGTCGCCGGCCTTGTCGTTGTCGCGCCCGCGCCTGACGGCGACGACTCGGACGACGGCCGGCGTCGAAAGCCGGCGAACGCATCACATCCTGCTCGCGGGGCAAGTTGCGCTGACAGTGCTGTTGTTGGCGGGCACCGGCGCGGCCGTCCGGGGGCTGGTCGGTTTGTACCAGACCTCGCTTGGCTACGATCCCCACAATGTGACCATCGCTCGGATCAACCTTCCCGAGAACGGCTACCGGGCATGGGCCGGTCGCGCCGCGTTCTACGAGCGCCTGCGGGCTCGCATGGCCGACGTGCCGCACGTCGAGTCGGTCGCGCTCGCCCTCTTCAGCGGGGTACCACCCCGGTCGAGCCAACGAGCGGTCGTCGAAGTGCCCGGACGGGACGCGACAGGAGACGAGGCACCGATTCTCCAGCGGATCAGCGGCCACTACTTCGCGACGATGAAAATCCCGCTCGTGCAAGGCCGCGTCTGGTCGGATGCAGACGGCGCCGGCACGCCCCACACCGCCGTCATCAACCAGGCGATGGCTCGTGAGCGTTGGCCTGGCGAATCCCCGCTTGGACGGCGAGTTCGGATGCCCGATTTCATCACATCACCGACGCCATTCTGGCTGGCGGCGCCCGGCAGTGACGGCTGGTTCGAGATCATCGGTGTTGTCGGCGACACACCCAATGTCGGTCTCCATGATCCGCCGGCGCCGTCGATCTACGTGCCGTACACGCTCATGGTGGGCGATTCGGTGAACGTGATCCTGCGGACGAGTCGCGATCCACTGTCGATGACCCTATCGCTCCGGGAGGCGGTGCGGACCGTCGATCCCAATCAGCCGATTAGCAGGCTGCGCACAGCGGAAGACGAGCTGGCAGACGCGGGTTGGGCCCGTGAGCGGTTCGTGACGTTGCTGTTGCTCGGCTTCGCAGCCTGTGCGCTGATGCTCGCAGTCGTCGGACTCTACAGCGTCGTGTCGTATTCGGTGTCGTGCCGATTCAAGGAATTCAGCATCCGCATGGCACTCGGAGCCGGCCGCGGCCGCATCGTCAACGCTGCGGTGCAGCCGGCGGTCCTGACCATCGTCGTGGGCCTCTGCGCTGGTCTCGCATTGAGCGTGGGGCTCAGCAAGGTTGTCGCCCAGTGGTCGATCGGCAATCTGAGCGATCCGGTCGTGCTCGTCGCCGTCAGCGTGGTGCTGTTCGTCGCTGCGATGATGTCCGCCGCGATTCCGGCGAACCGAGCTGCTTCGATACAACCGGTAGACGCGCTTCGGATCGACTGAACACACGCCCGTCACAGCTCTCTTTCAGCAAGGCGTCGGAACTCGTCAGGGACGGAGCGCGCAGCACTTGATGCGCACCCATAGTCGATCGCGTGTTCCCCGAAGCGCTTGCGGATCGCATCGACAGCCCGGTCTGCGCGCAATCGCGCCAGGCTCTGCGTCGTGCCGGGCCGGCGTCCTTCGTCGCCACGCTCGAGCGGAAGTTCCAGTTGGACGATCCCGTTCGCTTCGAGGTTCGAGACGGAGATCGCCAGCAGCGAGATCGTCCTCTCGGTGGGGCGAACCGCAAGGACGCCGCGCACCAGCTCCTCGGCCGTCTCCGCGAGAGCCCTCGTTGCGGACATGGGCGCCGTCAGCGTGAGGGAACGCGTGACCGAACGCAGATCGGCGAAGCGCACGCGGACCGTGATCGTCCGGCCCGCGAGTGATCTGGCGCGAAGGCGCGCGCCGATGCGGTCTGCGAGATGATGGAGCGTCGGTTTGAAGACGTGCTCGGTCGCAGGTCGTCGTCCGAGCGCCGATTGTGCGCCGGCAGAGCACGCGCGCCGGTGCGTCTGGATCGGCCGCGGATCGCGATTCCACGCAAGTGCCGTCAGCTTGCTGCCCACGCCGTGCCCAAGCAATCGCTGGACGGAATGCGGCGAGATCTCAGCCAATTGCCCGATGGTGGCGACGCCGATCCCGGCGAGCCGCGCCTCGGTGGCGGGGCCCACGCCCCACATGAGCGCCACGGGCAGCTTGTGAAGGAACTCGAGCTCAGTGTCCGGATCGACGACCACCAATCCATCCGGCTTCGCGACCTGCGATGCGATCTTCGCCAGGTGCTTGGTTCGTGCCACGCCGATCGACATCGGCAAGCCAAGCTCGCTGCGCACGCGAGCCCGAACCGTCCGTGCGATCGCATCCGGGGAACCGAAGAGATGCGTGCACCCCGCAACGTCGGCGAAGGCCTCGTCGATGGAGATGCGCTCGATGGAAGGCGTGAAATCGCTCAGGACGGCGATGGCAGCGTCGCCGAGACGCTGATACTCGTCGAAATGGCCGCCGACAAAAACGAGGTCGGGACAGAGTTGCCGCGCGCGCCGTCCTGGCATGCCGCTTCGTACGCCGAAGGCCCGTGCTTCGTAGGAGGCCGCGAGAACGACGCCGCCCCCGACCGCAATGGGCTTGCCGCGCAGGCGAGGGTCGAGCAGTTGTTCGACAGACGCGTAAAAGGCGTCGAGGTCTGCGTGAAGAATGGTGGCGGTGGAACCCGTCCCCCTACCCTGGTCCGTCATGGCGAAAGGATCGCAAAAGTCGGCCGCCGCGGCAAGACCGACCGGGCCGCCGGCTGAAGTCCGATCCCGCGAGGCGCCGGTCATCGCCGACGGCGTCCAGCACGCGCGTGAACCCGTACGGATCGCCCCGCGCCTGCGTTCTAGTAGGGGCGGGCTGCGGCTTGCACCCGCGTCCCATCGGCCTCCAAGCTCGACGAGAAGGAGAACAGCTATGTCTCTCCGTGTGCGACGCGCCGTGTACTTCGCGCTGCTAGTGGCGATGTGTTGCGTGGCCATGGCACGGCTCCATGCCCAGAACCTGGCCTGGACGAAAGGCCTCTCCGCCGCCGAGGTCACCGCACTCGTCAACAGCGGCGCCCGCCGGATCGTCGACCTGCGGGTCGATACGAGCGCCGGCCGGGTGCGCTTCGACGTCGCCTTGGCCGACAACGACGACGGGCGGGCCTCGGCCTGGTCGGCCGACCTCACGGCGGAACGCATGCAGGCGATGCTGCACGCGGCCCCTCGCGTCCCCGCGGTGATGGTGCCTTATGAAGTCACCCCTGGCCAGACGCGGCTCGCCGTGGTGTGGGCACCAGGGGCCCCGTCGGACACGGCGCTCGACTGGGTCGTGATGGTGGACGTCAGCAGCGAGGCCCTCGCCGGCATCCGGGCTGGCGGGCGGCCCGACGTCGAGCAGGATGC
>JBDSLU010000068.1:0-11241 GCA_039916225.1 Vicinamibacteraceae bacterium | reverse complement strand
GCGGCGGCGGATGCGGCGCCTCGCGGACGGCGAGCAGCGCGGCGTCGACGGCCGACAGCGCCTGGTTGTAGCGTGCGTCGGCGTCGGCGCGCACCTGGGCCAGCACCGCGACCGCGTCGTCGGGGGCCAGCGTCGGCGGAAAGACGCGCGGGATCTGGTGGGTCACCGGCCGATGACGCCGGTCAGCGGGCTGCTGGCCGTGGCGTAACGCTTCTTCTCGATGCGGCCGGCGCCATAGGCGAGTCGGCCGGCTTGGATGGCCAGCCGCATCGCGTGCGCCATCGCCACCGGATCGGTGGCGCCGGCGATGGCGCTGTTCATCAGCACGCCGTCGGCGCCCAGTTCCATGGCAATCGCGGCGTCCGAGGCGGTACCGACGCCGGCGTCCACGATCACCGGGACGCGGGCGAACTCCTTGATGATCGAAATGTTGTTCGGATTCTGGATGCCGAGGCCGGAGCCGATCGGGGCGGCCAGCGGCATGACGGCGGCGGCGCCGGCGTCCTCGAGCTTGCGGCACAGCACCGGGTCGTCGATGGTGTAGGGCAGGACGACGAACCCTTCCTTGACCAGCGTCTTCGTCGCTTCGAGGAGGGCGATCGAATCCGGGAACAGCGTCTTCTCGTCGCCGATCACCTCGAGCTTCACCCAGTTCGAGAGCCCGGCCTCGCGGGCCAGCCGCGCCGTGCGGACCGCTTCGTCGGCGGTGTAGCAGGCCGCGGTGTTCGGCAGGATGAAGATCTTGTCGCGGTCGATGAAGTCCATCAGCGACTGGCCGCTGCGGTCGTTGAGGTCGACGCGGCGGACGGCCACCGTGACCATGTCGGCGCCGGAGGCCGCGTGCGCCTGGGCCATCACCGCGTGCGACGGGTATTTGCCCGTCCCGACGATGAGCCGCGAGGCGAACGTCCGCCCGGCGATGACGAACGAATCAGTGGTCATTGCGGATGCTTCACGGTCGGGCCAGCGAGGACGGCGGCGGGGCGGCGCTAGCCTCCGCCGACGAAGTTCACGATCTCGATCTCGTCGCCGTCGGCGACGACCGTCGAGTCGTAGGCGGCGCGCTTCACCACGAACTGGTTGCGCTCGACCGCGACGCGGCGGGCGTCGATCTCGAGCTGCGCGAGCAGCGCGCTCACGCTCAGCGGTTCGACCAGATCGTGCGGGTCGCCGTTCAGTCTGATGGTCATGGGCGTTCTGCCAGGAAGTCTACAGCCACACCGACGTCCGCGGCGAGACGGCGGGCGAGCGCCGTGCCGTCGCTGGTGACGTGCGCCGGCAGCGGCCGGCTGGGTCGGACGGGGGCGGCGGCAGCGGCGGCAATCGCGCGCTCGTAGTCGGCGGCCATGTGCTCGACCGTGTGGCCGGCGGCCCAGTAGCGGCGCGCCGCGGCGCCCAGGTCGGCGCGGAGCCCGGCGTCGAGCGCCAGGCGACGCATCGCGATCACCAGCGAGTGATCTTCGTCCAGGATGTCGATGGCGACGGCGATCGCCTCGTCGCGGCGCCAGGCGCGCGTGGCGTCGGCGGCGGCAGGAGAAGCCACCTGGACGTTCCAGGTCCGCGGGTCCAGCGTCGGCAGGTCGACCAGATGAGCCAGGTCGTTGACCACCGTCGGCTTGCCGGCGGCGAGCGCCCGCAGCC
The DNA here is from genome assembly GCA_039916225.1 of Vicinamibacteraceae bacterium. Classification (GTDB taxonomy): domain Bacteria; phylum Acidobacteriota; class Vicinamibacteria; order Vicinamibacterales; family Vicinamibacteraceae; genus JBDSLU01. The sequence continues at coordinate 9,600 of JBDSLU010000068.1, read as the reverse complement.
AGGGCCCGGACGCCTCGCGATTGGTCGGCCACCGCAGGCAGAGGCAGACGTCGCTGTCCAGGATCGCGCGATCGAAGGCGTCGTCGTCGACCCAGCCGGTCACCTCGACCAGGTCGTCGACGCCGTGCGCCCGGGCGTCCGCGGCGACGTCGTAGTGCGGCGTCACGCCGCCGACGAGCCGCAGCCGCACGTTCGGCACCTTGTCCCGGATCGCCGCCAGCGCCCGCAGCATCTGCGGCACGCGCTTTTCGGGCGTGACGAGGCCGAAGGCGGCGAAGACCACGCCGCCCGCGGGAACTCCCAAGTTCCAACTTCCAACTTCCAAGGAATCTCGAACGCCCAACTTCCAAGTCTGGCTGGGTTCGCGCTCGGCGGGTCTTGTAGGACGTTGGTCGTTGGGAGTGCCTTGGAAGTTGGTTGTTGGTCCTTGGTCGTTGATCCCGCTCGCCCCCAAGTCCGGCGATCCGTGGCGGATGACGTGGACGTCGAGGCCGGGCCAGGCGTCGCGCAGATCCGCTGCCAGCGCCGGGAAGTGGACGGCGACGGCGCGGGCGGCGGCCAGCGGGACCGCGGTGAGCGGCCAGATCGGTGCGCCGGGGTTCCCCAGGCCGGCGAGGATCCATTCGGCGACACCCGGCGGCGCGTCGGGATGGCCGAACGCCAGCTCGGCGCGCAGATCGGCGGTCCGGCCGCGGGCGATCAGCGCGTGGGCCCGCGACTGGTGGAGCTGGGCGTCGTGCAGCACGACCAGCCCGGGGTAGCGGGTGAGGTAGGCCCACATGTGGTCGTGGCAGCCGGCATTGCCGAGCTGGTAGACGACCAGGTCGAAGGGCTGCGCCAGATGGAGGGGCGCGAAGTCGTGGACGGGCCGGATCGGTCCCCACGGCGCGGCGATCGCCGCAAACCCATCGGCGCCGAGGTGCGCTTCGCTGCGACGGGCCGCCCACACGTCGTCGCCGACGAAGATCGCGAGCTCGTGCCGAGCCGCGAGGGCCGGCAGGACCATCGCGCTGTAGCTGGCGATGCCGGAGCGAACCGGCGCGAGCGGGGTGAACCAGGCAAGACGCATCTGAACGGTGGCCAGCTCCTCGAGACGCCTCACAGTGTCGACGGTTCATCGTCCGCGCACAAGGGCGGCCAACCTTGCCAAACTCCAGGCGCTCCGCATAGCATGGGGCGGTTTCGGGCGGTGCCGACGCACCGTCCACACGCGCACACGATCCCCAGGAACACACGTGGAAGGCTGGTTCGGCCTCGTTCTCATCCTCCTGATTGGCGGCGGCTTTGCCGTCAGCCAGATCGTCCTGTCGCAATTCCTCGGGCCCAGCAACCCGTCGGCCGAGAAATCGGCGCCCTACGAGTGCGGCATGCCGGCCGTGGGCGACGCCCGCGAGCGGATGTCGGTCAAGTTCTACCTCGTGGCGATGGTCTTCCTGCTGTTCGACATCGAGGTCGCCTTCCTTTATCCCTGGGCGCTGGCCATCCGCGAACTCCGCTGGGTGGGGCTGATCCAGATCGTCGTCTTCTTCGCGCTGCTGCTCACCGGCTTCGTCTACATCTGGCGCAAAGGCGTGCTCGACTGGAGCCGCCGCGACGACTGACCGCGCGACCACGACTGACCGCACCATGTCCGAATCCGAACTGAACGAACTCAAGGATCTACCGATCCTCACCACCACCGTCGACAAACTGGTCCAGTGGTCACGCCGCTCGGCCATCTGGCCGGTGGCCTTCGGCCTCGCCTGCTGTGCCATCGAGATGATGGCCATGGGCGGCGGCCGCTACGACATCGCGCGCTTCGGCGCCGAGGTCTTTCGCGGCTCGCCACGGCAGTCCGACCTGATGATCGTGGCCGGCCGCGTGTCGCGGAAGATGGCGCCGGCGCTGCGCCGCGTCTACGACCAGATGCCCGAGCCGAAGTGGGTCATCTCGATGGGCGCCTGCGCCTCGATCGGGGGCGTGTTCGACAACTACGCCATCGTCCAGGGCGTCGACCAGATCGTGCCGGTCGACGTGTTCGTGCCGGGCTGCCCGCCGCGCCCCGAGTCGCTCATCTACGGCATCGTGATGCTGCAGCGGAAGATCGCCCAGCAGCGGGCCTTCGCCTAGGTGCCGACGATGCCTGCCGCCGAGATCGCCGACACGCTGCAGCGCGCGCTGCCGGGCGTGGCCATCGAGAGCTGGGACGCCGCCGATCAGCCCGTGATCGTGGTGCCGGCTGGTGCCCTCGTCGACGCCGCGCGGGTGCTGCGCGATACGCCGGAGCTCAATTTCTCGCTGCTCGCCGAGATGACCGCGGCCGACTACTGGCCGAAGGATCCGCGCTTCGAGGTCGTCTATCACCTGGCCTCGATCGGCGTGAAGGACTGGCCGCGGCCCGGCATGAGCGGCACGGCCCGCCGCCTGCGCCTCAAGGTGCGCGTCGGCGGCGAGTCGCCGGAACTGCCGACCATTCAGGCGATCTGGCCCAACGCAAACTGGTACGAGCGCGAGGTCTACGACCTGTTCGGCGTCATCTTCGCCGACCATCCCGATCTGCGGCGCATCCTGATGCCCGAGGACTGGGAAGGCTTCCCGGCGCGCAAGGACTACCCGGTGCAGGTCAAGGTGCCGGTCACCTTCACCTCGCCGACGCAGGTCACCGAAGAAGAGTTCGTCCGCAACATCGAGGCGCACCGGGTGCACGCGGGAGGCGCCGCGCCCGGGCCGAAGGCCCGGCCGGGCGCGTGATCGCGGGCATGGGCTCCACGATGACCGCGCCTGACGCGCCAGCAGGCTCCGGCCAGGGTTCCGGTCAGGGCTCCGGCCAGGGGGCGCTCGCCCCCGGGGCGATCGATACCGTGCGGCGTGCCGTTGCCGACGCCGTCGGCGTCCAGCGCGGGCTGGAGGCGCTCGCCGATCGCATCACCGAGGCCGCGGCCATCTGCTGGACGGCGCTCGCCGCCGACCGCCGCGTGCTGGTCTTCGGCAACGGCGGATCGGCTGCCGAGGCGCAACACTTCGCCGCCGAACTGTCCGGCCGCTTCGCCCGTGAACGCCGCGCGCTGCCGGCTCTCTCGCTGACCACCGACACCAGCGTGCTCACCGCGGTCGGCAACGACTACGGGTTCGAGCGCGTCTTCGGCCGCCAGGTCGAGGCGTTCGGCCGCCCCGGCGACGTGGCGGTCGGCATCTCGACGTCGGGCCGCTCGCCCAACATCGTCGACGGCCTGCGCACGGCGCGGGCCCGCGGCCTGACGACCATCGCCGTCGCCGGCGCCACGGCCGCCGACATGGCGCCGCACGCCGATCTCGTCCTCGCCGTCGCCGGGCCATCCACGGCCCGCATCCAGGAAGGGCACCTGACGGTGCTCCACATGATTTGCGATTTGGTGGAATCGGCGCTCGTCGCGTCGGAACCGCCCGCTCCCCGCTGACCAGTTCCCTTTAGTCGCCATGCCCGAACTGCGCACCGAGACGATGACCGTGAACATGGGGCCACAGCACCCCAGCACGCACGGCGTCCTACGTCTGATCATCGAGCTCGACGGCGAGAGCATCGTCTCCGCCCTGCCGACCATCGGCTATCTCCACACCGGCATCGAGAAGACCGCCGAGGCGAAGAAGTGGCAGCAGGTGGTCCCGCTCGTCGAGCGCATGGACTACCTGGGGCCGCAGTCGAACTCGCTCGGCTACGTGCTGTGCGTCGAGAAGCTGCTCGGCATCGAGGCGCAGATGCCCGAGCGGGTGACCAACATCCGGGTGCTCCTCGCCGAGCTGAACCGGCTGTCCAGCCACTTGATCTGGCTCGGCACGCACGGCATGGAAGTCGGCGCGATCACCATCCTGCTGTACTGCCTGCAGGAGCGCGAACTGCTCCTCAACATCAACGAGCTGATCGCCGGCTTCCGCCTGTTCCCCAGCTATCTCCGCATCGGCGGCCTGCGCGAAGACCTGCCGATGGGGTTCCATCAGGCGGTCAAGGCGTTCCTCGACCGGTTCCCCGAGCGCATCGACGTGTTCGAGGACCTGCTGACCAACAACGACGTGTGGAAGCGCCGCACCCAGGGTGTCGGCGTGCTCACCAAGGCACAGGCGATCGAGAGCGGCTGCGTCGGCCCGATCGCCCGCGCCACCGGCTTGCCCTACGACGTGCGCCGGACGTTCCCCTACCTGAACTACTCGACCTACGACTTCGAGGTCCCGACGCAGCAGAAGGGCGACGTCTACTCGCGCTATCTCGTTCGCGTCAAGGAGATGCGGGAGAGCGTGAAGATCGCGCGCCAGGCCCTCGATCGCATCTCGCCGCAGGGCGAGTGGGCGGTCGCCGACCCGCGCATCGTGCCGCCGCCCAAGGACAAGGTCTACACCGAGATGGAAGCGCTGATTCAGCACTTCCTGATCCACTCGCAGGGGTTCACCGTGCCGGCCGGCGAGGCCTACGTGCCTATTGAGGGCCCGCGCGGCGAGCACGGTTTCTACTGCGTGGCGGACGGCAGCAACCGGCCGTGGCGCCTCAAGTCGCGGCCGCCGTCCTTCCTGGCCATCCAGGCGTTGCCCAAGATGATCGTGGGCGGGCTCATCGCCGACGTGATCGCGGTCATCGGCTCGACCGACGTCGTCATGGGAGATTGCGACCGATGAGTTTCCATCCGCGGATGCCCTACGGCGAGGGCTGGCACAAGTCCGACCGCCAGCAGCCCGAAGAAGGCCCGCCGTTCGCCTACAGCGACGAGAACCGGCGCCGTTTCGAGGACATCGCCGCGCACTACCCGCCGGAGCAGCGCAAGTCGGCGATCCTGGCCGCGCTCTACATCGGCCAGGAGCAGCAGGGCTATGTCTCGCGCCACGTCATCAAGCACGTCGCGCAGGTGATCGGCTGCACCCCGGCGGACGTCGAGGACGTCGTCACCTACTACGTGATGTTCTTCACCAAGCCGGTGGGAACATACGTCCTGCAGGTGTGCCGCACCCTGTCGTGCGCCCTGAACGGCGCCGAGCGCGTCACCGACGAAATCTGCAAGCACCTGCACGTCCGGCCGGGCGAGACCGATGCGACCGGCACGTTCACGGTGCAGGAGTTCGAGTGCCTCGGCGCGTGCGATCGCGCGCCGGTGATCATGATCAACAACGAGCACTGGCAGGAGCACCAGCGGCCCGAAGACGTACCGCGGTTCCTCGAAGACCTGCGCCGGCGCGGCCTCAGCGCGCTGACCGGCTGCCATCTCGTCCCCGCCGGCGAGCGGGAATCGCGCTAGACCGCTCGTGTTCCAAGATTGACCATGGCCCAGTTCGAGCCCGTCCTGACGCGCTACGTGAAGGAGCCCAACTCCTTCACGCTCGATTTCTACGTCCAGCACGGCGGCTATCAGGCCGTCCGCAAGGCCCTGTCGATGACGCCCGAGGGCATCGTCGACGAGCTGAAGAAGTCGGGCCTGCGCGGCCGCGGCGGCGCCGGCTTCCCGACCGGCATGAAGTGGGGCTTCGTGCCCAAGGACATCCCCAAGCCGAAGTACCTGCTGATCAACGCCGACGAGAGCGAGCCGGGCACCTTCAAGGACCACGTCCTGCTCGAGCGCAATCCGCACCTGCTGCTCGAGGGCTGCGTCATCGGCTGCCGGGCCATCGGCGCCAAGGTCTGCTACATCTACATCCGCGGCGAGTTCTACCACTTCCAGCAGCAGCTCGAGGACGAGATCGCCAAGGCCCGTGCCGCCGGCTACCTGGGGCAGAACATCCTCGGCAGCGGGCAGGACTGCGAAATCTACGTGCACCGCGGCGCCGGCGCCTACGAGGCCGGCGAAGAGACGGCGCTGATCGAGTCGCTCGAGGGCAAACGTGCTCAGCCGAGCCTCAAGCCGCCGTTTCCGGCCGTGGTCGGCCTCTATGGCTGCCCGACGGTGGTCAACAACGTCGAGACCGTCTGCAACGTGCCGCCGATCATCGAGCGCGGCGCCGACTGGTTCACGGCCATCGGGCCGGCCAAGAACCAGGGCCCGAAGCTGTTCTGCGTCAGCGGCCACGTCAAGCGCCCCGGCGTCTACGAAGCCCACATGGGCGTGACGCTGCGCGAGCTGATTTACGACTACGCCGGCGGCATCCGCAACGACCGCCAGGTCAAGGCGATCATCCCCGGCGGCTCGTCGGTCAACGTCATCCTGCCCGACAAGCTCGACACGCAGGCGAGCTTCGACGCGCTCGTCGCCGCCGGCACGATGCTCGGCTCGGCCGCCATCATCGTGATGGACGAGACCACCGACATGGTCTGGGCGTGCAAGAACCTGATCCACTTCTACAAGCACGAGTCGTGCGGCAAGTGCACGCCGTGCCGGGAAGGGGTCGACTGGCTCTACAAGATCCTCGACAAGATCTCGCGCGGCGACGGCGAGATGCGCGACATCGACCTGCTGCTGAACGTCTGCAACAACATCGGCGGCAAGACGCTGTGCCCGTTCGGCGACGCCGAGATCGCGCCCGTCGTCAGCACGATTCTCCACTTCCGGCACGAGTACGAGGCCTACATCAAGCAGGGCGTCCAGGCGCCGGCCGACTACCGCAGCAGCTCGCCGGTGGGAGCCCACTAGCGCCATGCCCGACGCCCTCCGGCCGCTCATCGACTTCCTGACGTCGCCGATCACGATCGCCTACATCGTCCTGATCCACGTCGTCTTCTTCGGGCTGCAGGGCGCCGCGGCGGTGCTGGTGCTGGCCGAGCGCAAGGTCGCGGCCTTCTCGCAGCAGCGCCTGGGCCCGTACCGGGTCGGCTGGTGGGGCATCCTGCAGCCGATCGCCGACATCGTGAAGCTCCTCTTCAAGGAGGAGCTGCGGCCCAAGGCCGCCGACTTCTGGCTGTTCTACCTGGCGCCGATCATCTCGGCGACCACCGCGTTCGCCGCCTTCGTGGTGATTCCGTTCGGGCCGCCGACCGACCTCTTCGGCCTGCTGCCCGAGCCGATCAACCTGCAGGGCATGGACGTCAACGTCGGGGTGCTGATCGTCTTCGCGATCACCTCGATGGGCGTCTACGGCATCGTCCTGGCCGGCTGGGCCAGCAACAGCAAGTACTCGCTGCTCGGCGGCCTGCGCTCGTCGGCGCAGATGCTGTCCTACGAGCTGTCCTACGGCCTGGCCCTGGCCTCGGCCATCGTCCTCGGCAACTCCCTGTCGCTGCGCGAGATCGTCGACGCCCAGCAGTCGAACCTCCTGGGCGGCGTGCTGCCGACCGGCTGGTTCCTCTGGCCGTCGTTCTTCGGCTTCATCATCTACATGATCGCCGGCATCGCCGAGACCAACCGCGCCCCGTTCGACTTCCCCGAGGCCGAACAGGAACTGGTCGCCGGCTACCACACCGAATACAGCTCGATGTCCTTCGCGCTGTTCTTCCTGGCCGAGTACATCAACATGGTCACCGTCTCGGCGGTCGCGACCAACCTGTTCCTCGGCGGCTGGCACTGGCCGTTCCCGCTCGCCTGGGGCTGGGGCTTCGGCGTCCTCAACTGGCTGCTGAAGGTCTCCTTCCTGCTCTTCTTCTACATCTGGATGCGGTGGACGTTGCCACGCTACCGCTACGACCAGCTGATGACGTTCGGGTGGAAGTGGCTGCTGCCGGCGGCGGTGCTCAACGTGATTCTCGTGGCGGCTGGGGTCATCTACTTCTCATGATTCCCTTGGACGTCGTCCTGTTCTATCTCTTCGGCGGCGCGGCCGTGGCGTGCTCGCTCGCGGTGGTCGCCCAGCGCAACCCGATGCACAGCGTGCTGCTGCTGATTGCGTCGTTCGCGGCGCTCGCCGGGCTCTACATCAACCTCGACTCGCCGTTCACGGCGGTGACGCAGATCATCGTCTACGCCGGCGCGATCATGGTGCTGTTCCTGTTCGTGGTCATGCTGCTGAACACCCCGCGCGAGGACGTCGCGTCGCCTTACGGCCCCGCCTACGTCACCCTCACCTCCGGGCCGCGCAAGGCCTACGCGGTGCTGTCGGTGATCCTGCTGGTGGAACTGGCCCTGGCCGTCCGCCAGTTCGTCAGCACGTCGGCGCCTTCCGGTCCGGCCGCCGCCGCGCACGTGTCCTCGGTCAAGGCCATCGGCATCGCCATCTTCACCGACTACTCGCTGGCTTTCGAGGCGACGTCGGTGCTCATCCTCGTCGCCATGGTGGGCGCCGTAGTGCTCGCGAAGAAGAAGCTCTGAGCCGGTCATGGAACTGACGCTGAACCACTACCTGGCGCTCTCGGCGGTGCTGTTCTCGATCGGCACGGCCGGCGTGTTCCTGCGCCGCAACCTGATCACGGTCCTGCTGTCGATCGAGATCATGCTGAACGCCGTGAACCTCACCTTCGTCGCCGCCGGCCGCCACTTCGGCTCCGTCGACGGCCAGGTGATCGTGTTCTTCGTGATGACGGTGGCGGCGGCCGAGGCCGCGGTCGGCCTGGCCCTGATCATCTCGCTCTTCCGGCACAAGGAGTCGCTGAGCCCGGACGTGTTCACGTCGCTCAAGTGGTGACCATGCTCTCCCTCATCCCGCTCCTCCCGTTCACCGGCTTCCTGATCAACGCCACGCTCGGCCGGCGGCTGACCAAGGGCGTGTCCGGCGCGGTCGCCTGCCTGGCGATGCTCGGCGCCTTCGGCCTGTCGCTGCTGGCGGCGATGCGGCTGCTCGGGCTCGACGCCGGGCCCGGCCGCGTCATCGACGAGCACCTCTACACCTGGATCGCCGCCGGCAGCTTCAAGGCCGACCTCGCGTTCCGGCTCGACCCGCTGTCGATGCTGATGATCCTGGTCATCACCGGCATCGGTTCGCTGATCCACATCTACTCGACGGCCTACATGCACGAGGAGTCGGGCAGCGAGTACGCGCGCTACTTCTCCTACCTGAACCTGTTCGCCAGCTTCATGCTGGTGCTGGTGCTCGGCGCCAACCTGCTGGTGATGTTCATCGGCTGGGAGGGCGTCGGTCTCTGCTCGTACCTGCTGATCGGCTTCTGGTTCAAGAAGCCGTCGGCCAACGACGCCGGCAAGAAGGCCTTCGTCGTCAACCGCATCGGCGACTTCGCCTTCATCCTCGGCGTCTGCCTGACCTTCGTGACCTTCGGCAGCGTCGACTTCCGCGAGATCGCCACCACGGTCGCGCCGATGGCCAGCGAGGTCGCCACCTTCGGCACGCTGTCGATCATCACGCTCCTGTTCTTCATCGGGGCGACCGGCAAGTCGGCGCAGATTCCGCTCTACGTCTGGCTGCCGGACGCCATGGAAGGCCCGACGCCGGTCTCGGCCCTGATCCACGCCGCGACGATGGTCACCGCCGGCGTCTACATGATCGGCCGCAACGCCGAGCTCTACTCGCACGCCCCGCAGACGCTGCAGATCGTGGCGGTGATTGGCGCGGCCACGGCGCTGATGGCCGGCACCATCGGCCTGGTCCAGAACGACATCAAGCGCGTCCTGGCCTACTCGACGGTTTCGCAGCTCGGCTACATGTTCCTGGCGATGGGCGTCGGCGCCTACGCGGCCGGCATCTTCCATCTCTACACCCATGCCTTCTTCAAGGCGTTGCTGTTCCTGGGATCGGGCGCGGTGATTCACGCGCTGGCCGGGGAGCAGGACCTGCGCAACATGGGCG
>JBDSLU010000067.1:0-4413 GCA_039916225.1 Vicinamibacteraceae bacterium | reverse complement strand
ATCCCGTAGGCGTTGTCGCCGACCAGTCGCACGTCGCAGCCATCGGACGTGATCGCGCCGTTGGCGCCACTGAACGCCAGGATCGCGCTCGTTCTGGCGGTCGGTACGCCAGTGGCGACCGGCGCCGCCGGCGGGAAGAAGCCGAGCGCCCCGGACTGGTTGTCGCCGCACGCCAGCAGCGAGTTGTCCGACTTGCGCAGCAGCGTGCCGTGCCCGCCCGCGGCGACCTGCGCGATGCTGACGCCGGCGGCTACCGCGATCCTCGTCGGCACGTTCAGGTTCGTCGTGCCGCTATCGCACAGCTGCGATTTCGCGTCGTTGCCCCAGGCCCACACGCTGCCGTCGGCGCGCGCCGCGACGCTGTGCCACATGCCGGCCGCGAACGACACGACGTCGGTGAGGCCGGACACCAGCGCGAAGCCGTTCGTCGTCCGTCCGTTGCCGAGCTGACCGTCGCGGCCGCGACCAAGCGCGTAGAGCTTGCCGTCCTTCGTCTGGATCAGGGTATGGAACGACCCGGCCCGGACCTCGGCGACGGTGCCGGCCAGCTCGGGGATCGGCACCTTGGTGAACACGTCGACGCGACCGGCCCGGCCGACCGGACACTGGCCCATCGAGTTGTCGCCGCTGCAATAGAGGTCGCCGCTCCTGGTCACCGCCACGCTGAAGCCAGAGCCGGTGGCGATGTGCGTGACCGCCAGCGACGCGAGCGACTCCACCAGCGCCGGCCCTTCACACTGGTCGTAGGTGTTCCCGACGCCCAGTGGCCCTTCGGCGTTCTGGCCCCAGCCGTAGACCTTGCCGGTCGCCGTCAAGACCAGCGTGTGATCGGATGCCGCGGCGATGGCGATGCCGTTGCGCATGACCACACCAGGCGTGCGACTCGCGTTACCGGCGCGTCGTCCGAGCTGGCAGGAGACGTTCTCGCCCCAGGTCAGCACCTCGCCGTTGGTCCGCAGCGCGACCGCGTGGCGGGTGCCGAAAGCGACGGCCGCGGTCGTGCCGGTCGACGCCTGGGCGGCGGCGAGGGACGAGGACAGGAGCGAGCAGGCGAGCACCGAGGCGGCGACGAGGGCCTTCATCGCCGACAGTCTAGTGCCGGCCGCGCGGACCCGGCGCAGAGGCCGGCGAGGCGATGAAGCCGTGCGGCGCGACGGCGAGATCCCGAGGCGCGGTCTCAATTTCTGCGTCTAGCAGGCGAACTTCCGCGAGATGCTAGAGTTCGTGGGCCTTGGTGACGAACTCGGCGCCGACCAGCTCTGGCTCCAGCGATTGGTCAACGACGGCACCTACGACGAGGCCACGTTTTCGAGCCTCAACGTCGCGTCAGCCTGGCACCCCATGACCGTCGACCGCCGCCGGGAGATGACGCCGTCGTGAGACGTCCGAGCCGCCGCACCCTCGGGTGCGTGTTGCTGGCGTTCGCCGTCCTGGCCGCGGTGCTGTGGTGCCTGGGCGACGGGTCACCCGTCGGCCATTTTGGATCGACAGCGGACAAGCTGCGCTTCGTCGCCGCCTACGACCGGGCGATGGCGGCGCTGCCGCTACCGCAGCGGGTGCTGGACATCCGCACCGCCTACGGCATCGTCCGCGTCTACCGGTTCGCCGGCGCCAACGACGACAAGGCCCCGCTCCTGCTCCTGCCGGGCCGCACGGCCCCGACGCCGGTGTGGGCCGACAACCTGGCCGGGTTCCTCGCCCTTCGCTCCGTCTACACGATCGATCTGCTCGGCGAGCCAGGCCTCAGCGTCCAGGATCGGCCGCTCGAGACCGACGCCGATCAGGCCGCCTGGCTGTCCGAGGTGATTGCCCAGTTGCCCGAACCGGCCGTGCACGTCGTCGGCCTGTCGATCGGCGGCTGGACGGCGATGAACCTCGCGGTCGACCGGCCGCAGAAGATCGCCAGCGTGACGGTGATCGAACCGGTGTTCGTCTTCGTCAACATGTCGGTGGAAGCGATTCTGCGGTCGATCCCGGCGTCGCTGCCGTGGCTGCCACGCAGTCTTCGCGACGGCTTCAACAGCTGGACGGCCGGCGGGGCGCCGGTCGAGCACGAACCGGTCGGCGACATGATCGAGGCTGGCATGGCCACCTACCGCCTGAAGCTGCCGCTGCCGGGCCTGCCGCCGCCAGACCGGATCAGCGCGCTTCGCATGCCGGTCCTGGTGATTCTGGCCGGCGCGTCACCGATGCACGACGCCGCCGCAGCGGCGACCGAAGCGCGCCGTCTGCTGCCGCGCGGGACCGTGAAGGTCTATCCTGGAGCGTCGCACGCCATCAACGGCGAGCATCCGGCCGAGATTGCGGCCGACCTGGCTGCCCATCTCGACCGTTCCGGCCGATGAGCACAACGGCCGTGGGTCCAGCCGCCGCGCCGCCAGTGTGCTCCATTGAGGACAGCGAACTTGGCCGGCACCTTGCAATATGTGTCGGCGGCGGTATCGAGACGTCAGCGCCGACGCTGACGCCCCGCCACATGGAGGATTGGTCATGAACCGTCGAATTGGACTCAGGCACGTTGTTCCGGCGCTCATCATCGGCGCCCTCGTCGTGTCGATCCCGGCCGTGGCTTCGGCCCAGCTGCGGTGGGGCCGGCCGGCGGTGCCCCGGGATGGTGCCTGCTTCTACCGTGACGCCGGCTTTCGCGGCGACTACTTCTGCGTTCGCGCCGGCCAGGACCTGTCGTGGATTCCGGCCGGCCTGAACGACGAAATTTCCTCGATTCGGACCTTCGGCCGAGCCGAGGTCACTGTCTACCGCGATCGTCGCTTCTCGGGCCGATCCGAGCGGTTCGAACGGGACATCGTCAACCTGCGCAACGAGGGCTGGAACGACAAGCTCTCCTCGCTGCGGGTGGACCGCGACCGCGGCGGCTGGCGTGACGGCGATCGGGATCGGGGCCGCGGCGACGGTTACGGCTGGCGTGACGGCGATCGCCGCGACGACCGCCGTGAGCTGGTGAGGGCCGAGGAGGTCGTGCGCCGCGCCTATCTTGCGGTGTTCCGCCGCGAGCCCGATGGCGGCAGCCGCGGCTACGTGGATCGCGTCATGCGCGAGAACTTGACCCAGGCCGACGTCGAGCGGGAACTGCGCCGCAGCCCCGAGTACCGGCAGCGCCGGTAACCCGACCCGCGGCCACGAACGACGAGAGCCGTATCGCGCCTTCGCGGCACGATACGGCTCTTGGCTTGTCTGGAGCTGTGAACGCGACTCCGGAGTCCGCGTCGGGACTCCGGAGTCGTGCCTTCATCAGAAGTCGAAGCGGACGCCGAGCTGGAACTGCCGTGCCGGCTGAGCCCCGTTGATGGTGGCGAAGGCTTGGCTGTTGGCGTCGGTGTTCGGCGCGCCGAAGTTCACCGTGTTGAAGATGTTGAATGCGTCGAAGATCGGCGTCACGTTGTAGCGTCCCCCGAACCGGAAGTTCTTCCGCATCGAGATGTCCATCTGCTTGAACGGCGGCCCTTCGATCTGGCCGACCGTGGCCGTGCCCCGCCGATCGTCCGGCGGGTTGCTGAACGCCCCTGTGTTGAACCAGCGCAGCTCGTCGCCGTCGATGTCGATCTCGCCGCCCAGGTAGTCGGCGCGCCGGCCGGCGATCGACGAGTTGCCGGTCGCCGTGAAGTACTGCCCCGACTGATAGCGGAACTTGCTGCTGATCTCCCAGCCGCCGGCGATCCCTTCAAGCACGCCGCCGCGCTCGCGCAGCCACGGCACCCGGTAGGTAAGGGTGTTCACGAAGGCGTGGCGCCGGTCGAAGCTGGCCGGACCGTACAGGTAATCGAGGTCACCCACCGCCTCTGGCGCGTCGTTGTCGCCGTTGCCGCTGGCGTTGGTGAGCGCCTTGCCGAGCGTGTAGGACACAGTGAACTGGAAGTCCCCACGGCGCTTGGTCGCGTACAGCTGCATCGAGTTGTAAGTCGACTCGGCGTCGCTGATCCGCATGCGAATCTCCGAGTAGCCGGCGTACGGCCGAAGCGCGTTGACCGACACCCTCTGCGCTGACGGCAGCGCGTTGTTGGCCCGCAGAACGTCGAACGGCACCCGGTTGACGTCCGGCTGGCGGATCAGGTGCTTGCCGCGGTTGCCGACATACGTGGCCTCGACGAAGTAGCCGCGGCCCAGCTCGCGCTGGACGCCGATGCTGAAGTTCGTCTGCGCCGGGAGCTGCAGGTTGGGATCGAGGGCACTGATGTTGCCGACCGCGCCGATCGCACCGGCGACTCCGCCGGCCGGTGCGGCGATGTTGAAGTTCTCGTACTGCTCGTTGGCGAGCACCGGCGGCAGGTTGAGCTGCGAGAAGATGATGTTGCCTTCCGGCTTGTCGTAGAACAGGCCGGCGCCGCCGCGGATCACGGTGGCTTCGTTCAGCGAATAGGAGAAGCTGAAACGCGGCATGAACAGGTGCTGCGCCTC
>JBDSLU010000066.1:0-4362 GCA_039916225.1 Vicinamibacteraceae bacterium | reverse complement strand
AGCGGCCGGGAGTGCGCGGTTGCCGGCGCAGGCCGTCCCGGCGCGCGGGAGGAATACCCAGACCGTCCTGGCGGCGTCACTCCCAGAACACCCGATTACTTACCTGTTCAGTTCTCTGGTGTAGCGTCGCCGCGACGTCCACGCTCACGGCCCGACGGGCGTGAGCGGGCTCAGGATGGTCGCGCGCCGGCCGACCTGGGCATCGTAGGCGCGCCCGATGCGCTCGGCCGCGGCACGCCCCTCGCCGGCGCGGGCCAGCATCACCACCGCACCACCGAAGCCGCCGCCGGTCATCCGCGCGCCGTGGACGGCCGGATCGGCCTGGCCGATCGCGGCCAGCGCATCGATCTCGGGCGTGGTGATCTCGTAGTCGTCGCGCATCGACGCGTGCGACGCCGCGAAGAGCCGGCCGACAGCGGGCAGATCGTCGGCCCGCAGCGCCGCGACGGCGTCGAGGACGCGCTGGTTCTCGGTGACGATGTGCCGGGCGCGGCGCGCCTGCACGTCCGGCAGCCGCGCGATCGCCGGCAACGCCTCGACGCCGACGTCGCGCAGGTGCGAGACGCCGAGCGCCGCCGCCGCCGCGAACGACTCGCGCCGCCGATCGACGTAGCCGCCGCCGGCGTGCTGGTGAGCGACGCCCGAATCGATGACGATCAGCTCGGCGTCCGCCGGCCACGGGATCCGCTCGAAGGCGATCGCCCGCGTGTCGATGAACAGCGCCTCGCCTGGCCGGCCCAGGCTGCAGGCCATCTGGTCCATGATGCCGACCGGCGCGCCGACGAACTCGGTCTCGACGCGCTGCGCCAGGCGCGCGATCGCATGATCGTCGAGGGCCAACCCTTGCAGCGTACGCAGCCCGCGGAGCAGCGCGACGCACAGCGCGGCACTCGACGAGACGCCGCCGCCGACCGGGATGGTCGAGGCAATCCACGCGTCGAAGCCCTCGACCTCGATGCCGTGATCGCGCAGGATCCGCGTCACGCCCTGGACGTAGTCGATCCAGCCGTGCCCCGGCTCCTCGGCGCCCAGACGATAGGCCGCGGCATCGCCGGACAGGGTGGCACTGTAGGCGCGGACGGCACCGCGCTCACCGCGCCGCAGCCAGATGTGGGTGCGCTGCGGCAGTACCGTCGGCAGCACGTAGCCCTCGTGATAATCGGTGTGCTCGCCGATCAGGTTGACGCGGGCGGGCGCCGACCCTTCCGCGTCGGGCGGGGCGCCGAACGCCCGGACGAAGGCCTCGTCGACCGCGCGATCAGCCATGGATATCCACCGCCACCGCGGCAAGGTACTTCAAGCGGGGCGGTGTCCGCCATGCCGGGACCGTCCGGCGAGGACGGCCGGCATCGACGGAACGCACGCAGACGTCAACCGCCGGCGCGCAGGAAGGCCAGCACGTCGTCGCGCACCTGATCCTTGTGCGACGCGAGCAGGCCGTGCGGGCCACCGTCGTACTCCTTGAGCACGCTGCCGGCGATACCCTTGGCCGCCTCGCGGCTCGACGCGTCGATCGGCACGGTCGCGTCGGCGGTGCCGTGGATGATCAGCGTCGGCACCGTCACCGCCTTCAGGTCGGGACGGAAGTCGGTGGTCGAGAACGATTTCGCACAATCGAGCGTGGCCTTCAGGCTGGCCTGCATCGCGACGTTGGCCGACCAGTCGATGACCTCCTGGCTGACCGTGCGCTTCAGCAGGCTGGTGCCGTAGAACTGCGGGAAGAAGCTGGCCCAGAAGGTAGCGCGGTCCTCGGTGATGCCCTGCCCCATCTGGTCGAACACCGCCTGGGGCGTGCCCTTCGGGTTGTCCGACGTCTGCAGCATATAGGGCACCACCGAGCCGATCAGGATCGCTCGCGTCACGGTGTGGTCGCGGAACGTCGACAGGTAGCGGACCACTTCACCGCCGCCCATCGAGAAGCCGACCAGCGCCGCGCCGCGGGCCCCGGTCTTCTCGATCACGTCGGCGAGGTCGGTCGCCAGCGTGTCGTAGTCGTAGCCGCCCCACGGTTGTCCGGATCGGCCGAAGCCGCGGCGATCGTAGGCGATGGCGCGAAAGCCGGCGTCGGCGAGGGCCATGCCGAGGTCGTCGAAGGTGTCGGACGACAACGGCCAGCCGTGCAGCAGGATGACCGGCCGACCGGCGCCCCAATCCTTGAAGTAGAGATCGACGCCGTCGCGAGTCGTCAGGGTGGACATGCGGGTTACACCACGTACGGGCCACGCGAGCTGGGCTCGGGCGGCGGATCCTGGATGGGAACGGGCGAAGGATCGGTCGGCGGCGTTTCCGGCGCCTCGTCCTCGGGATGAGGCGGCCCCTTGCGCTCGTCGCCGCCGGGCGGACGCGGCGGCTCGGGCGTGCTCGCCGGCGCTTCGTCGGTCAGGTTCAGCTCTGCCATCTGGCACTCCTCGCGTCGAGCCGGCCCGAAGTGGCAACGGATCGCCGCGTCGCGGCAGGCGGAGACCGTCCGCGACTGCCTCGGTTCCACGCTGCAAGATTCTGACCGGCTGGATTCTTGACGCCCACCGCGGCCGGACGAAACGACCGCTAGCGCGGCGCGAAGCCCTTGATGGCGTGCATCTCGCCCAGTTCGGGCTCGGTGCCGGTCAGCCAGCCCTTCACCAGCTCGAACAGGATGGCGGGCTTGGGCTTGTTCACTTCGAGGAACTCGGCGCCGTGGATCTGGACGCCGATCAGCACCATCCGCGGATCGTCGGGGGTGCCGTGGCGCGGATCGCCTTCGTCGGCGAACCAGATCTTCCAATCCTCGGCGTACAGCTCGCGGATCCTGCCGCGGTCCTGGGTGACCGTCGCCAGTCCGGACACCGACACCCACTCGCGGCTCCCGTCCTTGTAGTAGGTCAGGTTGAGGTGCGGATCCTGGGCCAGGTCGGCCAGCTTGGCGGTGCCCTCGCGGCACACGAACCAGAGGTCGGCGCCACCGGCGCGTTTCTGGTTGGCCATCGCGCGCGACCGCAGGTGCCCGTCGGCACGCCGCGTCGTCATCATCGCGGTGTCGATGTCATAAACCAGCTCGTAGAACTTCTCCAACTCACTTGCCATTCGCTGCCTCCTCTGATGTCCCGGGGTGATGTCTTGGGGTGATGTCTTGGGGAATGTCGACCGTGGACGATCAGTCCACGCTCGCGCTCTGCACCTTGACGAGCGCCGGTTTCCGTACGCCGGGTCTGCTGACGCGCTGCCGGCCGGTCGGCCGCTTCGTCTTCTGGAATGGAGGAATCGCCATCGGCTTGCCCGTTTCAGCCGATTCGTACAGCGCCTGCACGATGCGCACGTCCTGAGCCGCCACCAAAGGCCTTCTTGGTGCGGATGTCGCCCCGCCGCACGGTCATCGAAAACGACGAGTTGAAGAACTTCGGCTCGCCGATCTTCCCCTTCCGCACGAGGTCGATCACCTTCAGGTTGATCTCCTCGAAGTGCAGACGGTAGGCGATCATGAGTTTGACGCGGTGCTCGGCGCAGGCCGCGATCATCTGCTCGCACTCGTCGGCGGTGACCGCCATCGGCTTCTCGCACAGGACGTGCACCCCGGCCCGCGCGGCGCGAATCGTATACTCCGCGTGCTGCGAGTTGGGCAGCGCGATGTAGACGGCGTCGACCTGCTCGAGGCAGGCGTCGTAGTCGTCGTAGCCGTAGGCTGCGGCCCGGTAGCGTGTGGCGACGTCGCGGCGCTTGGCCCGGTCGCCGCTCACCACCGCCACCAGCCGCGAGTTACGGCGGGCGTGGGCGAAGGCCGGCAGGATGGCGACCTGGGCAATGTGACCGAGGCCGACGACGGCATAGCGGACGGGTCGGCGAGAGGGCATCGGGGTCTCCAATTCGGGCAGCCGGCGCCAGCCGGCGCCCCATCCGAGCGTGGGTTGCAAGCTGCGCACCGCTTCCTGGACGAAACCTCGACACGCGGCGGCGCGGCTGTCGATCTGCGGTGGCGCCGATCGTTCATGGAGTGGAGGGACGACCGATGAAGCAATACCTGCTGAGCATCTACCAGCCCGACGGACCGATTCCCCCGCCCGAGTTCCTCGAACCGATCATGAAGAACCTGGCGGTGCTCAACGGCGAGCTGCGGCAGGCGGGCGCCTGGGTCTTCGCGGCCGGGCTGCATCCGCCCGAGACGGCGACCGTGGTGCGGGCCCGCGCCGACGAGGTGCTGTTGACCGACGGCCCGTTCACCGAAGGCAAGGAGCACATCGGCGGCTTCACCGTGATCCGCGCCGCCGACCTCGACGCGGCGCTGGCCTGGGCCGGCCGGCTCGCTCGGATCGTCAGTCCGCTGGCGGTCGAGGTCCGGCCGATGCACGAGGAGCACGCCCCATGACCGACGCCGAGACCGACGCGGAG
>JBDSLU010000065.1:0-4893 GCA_039916225.1 Vicinamibacteraceae bacterium | reverse complement strand
GAGGGGGCCATCGATAACCTTCGAACATTCCAACGAGGGCTGGATCGCAACGTCGGCGCACGGTGTCGACGTCACTCCCCGGGCGCCGATGGCCTCGCTCACGGCGCAGCGCACGTTGCCCAACGAGTGGTGGAGCTATTCCCGCTCGTGCACGTCGGAACAATCGCAGCGGATCAGAGGGCTGACTCTGCGGAGCGGACGAGTCGTCCGCCGAAACGCGGCGGTCATCTTCGACTGAGGCGCTACCCAACCAACCATTGACACTTGCGCGGCTCGCCGCCCGCGACGCATCCGTTCCTCATAGCTGGTGTTCGGGGTGCGTGCAGCCGACGAACACCGGGTTGAACAGCTGGCCGTTGTCGCCCAGTTCCTGCTCGAGGCCGATCTTGGTCGAGTAGTAGCCCGAGATCGTCATCTGCTTGATCGCGCTGAAGAATGGCACGCCCGGCGCGTCCTCGGCGGCGTGACCGCTGGCCGCCGCGAGCGTGGTGAGCAGCTCGGTCTGCTGCGCCGGCGTCGCCGCGGTGAACGCTTTGCCGAACAGCGCGGTGCTTCGCGTGTCCATCCAGGCCAGGCCAGTCAGGAAGCGCTCCTTGTCGGCCGGCCGGGCGTTGGCCATCACGTTGTCGACGAATCGATCGACCAGCGCGGCGCGGGCGCCCGGCGTGTCGGTGGTCGGGATGATCAGCTCGGCGAGCGTCGCGACGGCTTCGAGCTGCGCCGTCGAGAGCGCCTTCGGCGTGAACGGCGCCGCGGCAGCCTGGGCCGAGGCCGCGGCCGCGACGTGCGTGTGCATCGCCGGGTTCTGCGCCAACAGTTCGAGGCGGTTCAGCCACAGGCTGGTGGCGGTGGCACCGGCACCGGCGGCGAGGCCGCGCAGCGCCGAGCGGCGGCTGATGCTGCTGCCGGCCGCCGTTTCAGGACCGCCGGTGGTGACCCCGTCGCGGGACTGCATGGCCGCCAGGCGGTGTTCGTTCGAGATCGTCACAGCGCTCCCTGCTTCTTCAGCTGTTCGGCCAGGTGATCGGTGGCACGCCACGACAGCGCCAGGATCGTGAGCGTCGGGTTCTTCTCGGTCGCGGTGGGGAAGGCCGATCCGTCGACGACGTAGACGTTCGGCACCTCGTGCATCCGGTTGAAGGCATCCAGCGCCGAGCGCTTCGGGTCGGCGCCCATGCGGCAGGTGCCGTGCTCGTGGATCGCCGAGCCGTTGCGATCGATGTCGCCCCGCGTGTAGCCGACCAGTTCGGCGCCGGCGGCCCGGGCGATCGCTTCGGCGGTGTCGGCCATGTGGGCCGCCATCTTCCGCTCGTTCTCGCCGATCGTGTAGGCGATCTTCATGATCGGTACGCCATAGCGATCCTCGCCGGCGTCGCCGACGGTGATGCGGTTGTGCGCGTAGGGCAGGACCTCGCCGTAGGGATGGATCTCGAACCAGGCGGGGTGGCGGCGCTTGATCTCGGTCTTCAGCGAGGCGCCGAAACCGGGGATCTGCTCGCTGCCCGGATGGGCGCCGCTGTCGCTGGCGCCGGTGTTCCAGAACTGCATGCCGAAGCCGCGCAGGTAGTCGCGACGGTGCCCGTCGCGGTGGTTGAAGCGGGGCAGGTAGATGTGCTCGCCGCCGATGCCGCGATCGTTGCGCGTCGCCGTGCCCGCCAGCGCCGGCAGCCAGCCGCGCAGGTGGATGCGAATCTGCTCGCACAGGTAGCGGCCGATGACGTCGGATCCGTTGCCGAGGCCGTTCGGGAACTTCTCGGACTTCGAGTTGAGGATCAGCCGAGTCGAGTCGACGCAGCTGGCGCCGACCACGACGACCTTGGCCAGCGCCTGGCGCTCGGCGCCCGTCTTGCGATCGAAATACTGGACGCCCTTGGCGCGTCCCTTGCCGTCGACCAGGATGCGCGCGGCGACGGCATTCGATCGGATCTCGAGCTTGCCGGTCTTCATCGCGAATGGCAGCAAGTGATCGGCGGCGTTGAAGAAGGAGGCCGTGTCGCAGCCGGCACCGCAGTTGCCGCAGTGATGGCAGGCAGGGAAGCCGCGCGTCGGCTTCGTCATGTTGGCGCGCCGGCCGGCCACGATGTCGACGCCGATGCCTTTGGCCGCCTTCTGCAGGAGCCGCTCGCCGCAGCGCGGCGCCGGCGCCGGCTGCAGGAAACCGCTGCCGGGCAGCGAATCGGAATCGTCGGTGCCGCCGCAGACGCCGATCAGCTGCTCGACCTGGTCGTAGTAGGGCGAGATGTCGGCGTAGGAAATCGGCCAGGGGATCTCCCAGCCGTCGCGTTCAGGTCCCTTGAAGTCGAGGTCGGAGAGCCGCAGGCTGACGCGTCCCCAGACGTTGGTCTTGCCGCCGTGGCCCCACACCCGGACCAGGTCGAACTGGCCGCCGTCCGGCGTCTTGTACGGCTGCTCGCGGGTGTCCAGGTAGAAGTCGGGTGGGGCCTCGCCACGGGCCCGCCGCTCGCGGGCTTCCCAGGGACGGACGTGGGTCCAATAGGTGCTGCGATCGAACTTGGTCCCGGCATCGAGCAGCAGCACGTCGACGCCCTGCCGGGTCAGGTTCCACGCCGCCATCCCGCCGGAGGCGCCGCTTCCGATCACGATCACCGAATGGATCTTGGCGGGTCTGATGATCTGCATGGACAAGGGTCGGTTTCGGCCGCGGCTCGGCGATCAGGCTTGCCGGACGATCTTCGCCGTCGTGATCATCTGGCCGGCGTGGCGGGTACAGTGCTCGGCGCCGTGGAACAGCAGGCCGAGCACCGTGGTCGGCAGCTGCTTGCGGCCGACGGCGCGGGCCGTGGCCAGCTCGGACACCGGGGTGCTGCGGACCTGGCCGAGCGCGGCGGTGATCCCGCTGCGGACCAGGCCGACGAGCTCGGCGGCGTCGGCTGACGGATCCCCTGGATCGCCCTCGGCCTTCATGTAGACGATCTGCGGCTCGGACAGGGCCTGGCCGCGGGCGTAGGTGAACAGCCGATCGAGGGCGCCGGCCAGGTGCCGGGCGTGGAAGCCGACGGACGCCGCGCCGCCCGGAGTCGCCCAGATTTCGTCGACGGCGAGCGGCGCGAGCGTCGCCTCGGCGTCCTCGAGCGCCTGCAGGAGCGAGTGGACCACCGGCTGCAGCTCAGCCGGGTAGCCCTCGACGGCACCGCGGAGCCACACCTCGGGCGTGGAAGACGTGCTCATGCGAGCAGTCTAACGCGAAGGCCCGTGCTCGGAGCGTGCTCGGAGCTTGCTCCGAGCAACTTGCAGTTATTGCAACGTTCCTGAGCCTAGAATTGGCTCGCCCGTGGCCTTCACCACAACGCGCCTGCGCTGGTACATCGGCGGACTGCTCTTCCTGTCCACCGTCATCAACTACATCGATCGCCAGACGCTGAGCGTCCTGGCGCCGTATCTGAAGATCCAGTACACCTGGACCAACACCGATTTTGCGCTGATCATCATCGCCTTCCGCGTCGCCTACTCGTTCGGCCAGACGGTCGCCGGCCGGTGGCTCGATCGCTTCGGGACACGGCAAGGGCTCTCGGTCGCGGTGCTGTGGTACTCCGTCGCCGCGATGCTGACGTCACTGGCCGTCGGCTTGAAGTCGTTCGCCGCGTTCCGCTTCCTGCTCGGCGCCGGCGAGGCGGCGAACTGGCCCGGTGCGACCAAGGCCGTCGCCGAGTGGTTCCCGCGCCGTGAAAGCGGCTGGGCCGTCGCCCTCTTCGACAGCGGATCGTCGGTCGGGGCGGCCATCGCGCCGTTTCTCGTCCTCTGGCTCTTTCACGCGTTCGGGACGTGGCGGCCGGTGTTCGTCATCACCGCGATGCTCGGGCTGGTCTGGCTGGTGATCTTCCGCCTGCTCTATCACCCGCCCGAGGTCCATCCCTGGATCTCCGCCGAAGAGCGCGCCTACATCCTGGCCGATCGTGAGCCGCTGGAGCCGGCCGCTGCCGGCGGCGCTGTGGCGACGAGCGCCGGTCCGGTGCCGACGCGGCGCCTGCTGGGCATGCGCCAGACCTGGGGCATCATCATCGGCAAGGCGCTGACCGACCCGGTCTGGTTCTTCATCACCGACTGGTTCGCCATCTATCTCGTCGCCAAGGGATTCGTGCTCGAGGAGAGCCTGCTCGCCTTCTGGGTGCCGTTCCTGGCCGCCGACGTCGGCAACTTCCTCGGCGGTGGGGTGTCCAGCTACCTGATCGGCCGTGGCATGGCCGTCGGCACCGCTCGCAAGTGGGTCATCGCGGTCGGCGGCGTCGGCATGAGCAGCCTGGTGTTCAGCCTGGGACTGACGACGCTCGGGCCGCTGGCGGCCTGCTTCGCGGTGGCGACCTGCTCCTACGCCGCGCTGTCGACGATGGTGCTGAACCTGCCGGCCGATCTCTATCATCCGCGGGCGGTGGCGTCGGTGAGTGGCCTGAGCGGGACCGGGGCCGGCGTCGGGACCATCGCCGCGACGCTCGGCATCGGCCTCGTCACCGACTACTACTCGTTCGAACCCGTCCTGGTCGTCGCCAGCGTGGTCCCGCTGCTCGCGGTGGTCGCGGTGCTGCTGCTGGTGCGCAACACGGCCGAGAGCGGTGCCGGCCTGCTGCGACGGATCTGAGCGTCAGAGGACGCCAGGGCTCGAAGACGCTCAGGCCCGAAGTCGGGCCAGGACGCCGGGGTCCACCTGCGACGCCGACGCGTCGTCCAGATAGAGCGTGGTCCGCTCGTGGCTGCGCAGGATCGAGGCCGGCACGTCCGGCGAAATCGGGCCGGTCAGGACGGCCGCGACGGCCGCCGCCTTGCGCTGGTCGGGGACCATGGCCAGGATCTCGCGGGCGGCGAGGATCTGGCGGACCGACATCGAGAGTGCGTGGGTCGGCACGGCGTCGAGGGACGGGAACCAGCCTTCGCCGACCT
>JBDSLU010000064.1:0-8631 GCA_039916225.1 Vicinamibacteraceae bacterium | reverse complement strand
GCCAGCTGCCAGCGGACGCGCGGCGCACGGTCCGCGGCCAGCCGCCACACCGCCGCCTGCATCGGATCGCCGGCCTTGCCGAGCCACGGCTCGGCGACGCGGACGGCCGCGGCCCGCACCGCGGGCGCGGCGTCCCGCAGCGCGCGTTGCACGATCGCCGCGTCGAGCGAGCCCAGGCCGTCGAGGGTCGCCAGCGCGTGGAGCCGCGTCCGCGGATCGGGCGCGCTGGTGACCAGCGCCGCCAGCGCCGGCGCGACCGAGGTGTCGGCACGCTCGATGATCAACCGCTGCGCCGTGTCGCGCCACCAGCCGTTCGGGTGCGCCAGCACCGGGACGAGCTGCGCGGGCGTCTTCGCCGAGAGCGCCGGCCGATCGGCGCGCCGCGTCGTCTCGTGCACCACGCGATAGATGCGGCCGAGGCCGGTCGGTTCCACCAGCCCGCGCGCGCGGATCTGGTTCTTCAGGTACTCGGACTGGTATTGCAGATGCTGGATCACGCCGCGATACATGTCGGCGACGTAGAGCGTCCCGTCGGCGGCGGAGAACAGGTTGACCGGCCGGAAGCGCTCGTCCGTCGAGGTCAGGAACTCGCTTTTCGCATGGGCGTTGGTCGCGGTCAGCCGGCCGTCGGCGCCCTCCTTCACGACGTAGCGTCGCACCAGGTTGCCGGCCGGCTCGGTCACGAAGACGTTGCCTCGTGTGTCAGCGGGCAGTCGATCGCCGCGATAGACGGTCGGTGTTCCGGCGGCCTGGAACGAGGCCAGCGATCCGTCCGGCCGCAGCACGCCGGCGCGATAGCCGCGGTTCACGGCCGGTGTCGGCCGGGCCGCAAACACCTCGAGGTCAGCGGTCACCGACTCGTAGACGCCGCGCGTCCGCACGGCCGCGGGGTTGCGCGCCAGAAGACGGCCGGGCAGGTAGTCGACGTGCAGCGGATCGTCGTTCCAGTTGCGGTAGATCCGGCCGCTGTCGTCCATCGAGATGCCCCACTGCCCGCGCGAGAGCGTCTTGGCGCTCTCGAGGCCGGTGCGCGTCCAGCGGAAGTCGGTGGCGTACTCGGAGGTGTAGAGCCAGTTGTCGAGGGCCCACAGCAGGCTGTTCGGGCTGTGTTCGGGGTTGGCCCCCTTGACGCCGACGTCGGTGCGCAGCACCTCGCGGGTGTCGGCCTTGAGGTCGCCGTTGGTGTCCTTGGCGAGGATCAGCTGCGGCGGCGCGATGACGAGGACGCCGTGGTCGAGCACCTTGATGGTGCGCGGCTGGACCAGCCCGTCGAGAAAGACCGTGCGCTTGTCGGCGCGGCCGTCGCCGTCGGTGTCTTCGAGCACCACGATCTGGCCGACCGGCGCGTCCTCGCCCTTGCCGTCGAAGGTCGGCATGTAGCCGCGCATCTCGACGACCCACAACCGGCCGTCGGCGTCCATGTCCATCCACACCGGATCGGCGACGAGCGGCTCGCTGGCGACGAGCTCGAGACGATAGCCGGGCGGCAGCCGGAACGTCTTCTGCGCCTCGGCCGGCGACAGCGGCGGCGAGACGGTGGCCGGCGCCTGCGACGCCCCGGCCCCGGGCGGCGTGGTGCTCGACGTCGACGCGGCAGGCGCTGGCGACGCGCCGCCCGGTGGCGTGGTGCCCTGCCGGGCGATCAGCCCGGCCGACAGGCCGATGACGCCGAGCGTGGCGACGGCGACGATCCCGGTCCGTTGCACCCGACTCGATCCGCTGCGTTGCACGCTCGGCCCTCCACCCACCCCGCGGGGCGGGTCCGCTAGAACTTGACCCGGCGCATCACCGCGCCCGGGAGCCACCGAATCACCAGCATCACCAGGCGCCAGATCGCCGGCACGTAGATCTGCGGCGTGCCGCGATCGATCGCCCGTACGATCGCCGGCGCGACATCGTCTGGGTTGGCGGCGAAGGGCGGTTCCGGCAGCCCGGCCGTCATTCCCGTCCGCACGAAGCCCGGCTTGACCAGCACCGCGCGAAGCCCGGCGTCGCGATAGCGCAGGTCGATGCCCTGCATGTAATACGCCAGCCCCGCCTTGGTTGCGCCATACAGCACGACCGGCTTGCGGGCGCGATCGCCGGCGACCGATCCGAGCACGCACAGCGTGCCGCCGCCAGCGGCGATGAGCCGGACACGCGCCGCCTCGCAGAACTGGATGGTCTGCGTGAAGTTGGTCGAGAGGACGCGCTCGCGTGCCTCGGCGTCGGCCTCGAGCGCCTCCTGGGTGCCGAAGGCGCCGGCCGTCACCACGATGGTGTCGAGACCACCCAGGTCGCGCGCGGCTGCGTCGAGCGCGGGCTCGTAGGTCTCGGGGTGCGACAGGTCGAGATGGGCCGTCGCGGCAGGGCCGACCGAACCGGCCGGCGCCCGCGCCGCAAGATCGCTGGCGCTGGCCGTCAGGTCCGCCGCATCGCGGCCGAGCAGGGCGACGCGATCCCCACGCGCCACGAGCTGGCGCGCCACCGCGCGGCCGATGCCCTTGGTCCCGCCGACGATCGCGATCCGTCTCACGCCGCGTCTCCCAGCAGGCGCACCGAGAGCGCACTGCGGATGCGGCCCTCCGGATCCCAGCGCCGCCGGATCGCGTTGAAGGCGTCGACGCGGGCATCCATGGCCCGGTAATGCGCCTCGCGCGTGAAGGCGTCCTTGGTCAGGTAGACCCGACCGCCTTCGGCGGCGACGATGTCGTTGACCGCGTCGACGATGCCTTGCGTCTTCCCGTCCTGTACCGGCATGTCGATGCTGAAGGTCATGCCCGGACAGGGAAAGGAGAGGCGCCCGCGGCCTTCGGCGCCGAAGTCCTTGATCACCACGACGTAGGGAGCGCCGCCGCGGGCTTCGATGGTCTGGAACACCTTGCGGTAGGTCGCGAGGCCGGCTTTGTGCGGCAGCACGCATTGGTACTGCGTGAAGCCGCGGCGACCGTAGGCCTTGTTCCAGTCGAGCAGCGAGTCGAGCGGATAGAAGAAGGTCTGCGGATGCATCAGCGAGTGCCGGATGCCCCGGCCGTAGCGCAGCGAAACCAGCTCGTTGAACCACCGCATCCCGAACGGCGACAGGGCCCAGTAGGGCGCCGAGATCGGAACCGCGATCTCGCGCGGCCAGATCAGCGTCCGTGCCCCGGCGTCGGCCGCCTCGGCCCATCGTCCGCGATAGACCACGCCGCGGCCCCGGCCGCCAGCGCCGAGCGCGTCCATCCAGGCGAGGGTATACGGCCAGGTCGTGCCGGCGTCGAGCAGCCGCTCGATGAGCGCCTCGAGGTCGGGCACGTATTCCGTTTCGCCGGCGATCCAGGACGACGGGACGCGCCGCAGCGTCACCTCCACGTCGAGCATGTGGCCGGTCAGCCCCATGCCGCCGATGGTCGCGTCGAACAGGTCGGGCTCGACCTCGGGTGATGCCTCGACGACGTCGCCAGTGCCGGCGCGGAGCCGGAGCCGCCGCACGTGGCGGCCGAACGTGCCGGCGCGGTGGTGGTTCTTGCCGTGGACGTCGGAGGCCACGGCGCCGCCCAGCGTGACGAAGGAGGTGCCCGGCGTCACCGGCACGAACCAGCCGCGCGGCAGGAACGTGCGGTTGATGTCGCGCAGCGTCAGGCCGGCTTCGGCGTGCAGGGCGCCACTATCGGGATCGAAGGCGATGACGCGATCGGCAAGCCGCGAGCCAGCGACACGCGCGGTCGGCGTCGACGGCAGCGAGGCGTCGCCGTACGAGCGGCCCAGGCCGCGCGTCAGGTTCGCCCCGCAGGTCAGCGACGGCAGGTCTTCCGATAACAGCTCGTGTCCAGGGACCACGGGCCAGCGGCCCCAGCCGCTCAGCATCGATGCCGCCCCGAGGCCCGGATCCGCGTCGTGCCCGTCATTGCCGGGACAGGATACCTCAGCGGATCGCGGCGGCACGACGCACGCCGCTGAACCGTGCAGGACGCCGGCTTGGCTCAGCGGCGCGGGAACGTCACCCCGATGTGGCCCGCCGCCCGCAGGTGCAGCTCCCAGCCGATCCGGAGGTCCCCGCCGACGTAGATGCGATCGGTGAGGTGGGCTCGCACGCCGCCGCCGGCCGTGAACGACCCTTCCCCACTGACGAAGCGTTGGCGGCCGAACCGCTCGCTGTGCCTCATGTAGCCGGCGCCCATCACCACGTACGGGACGACTCGCGCGACGTCGGGCGACGGGCCGAGGTCGACCCACACCGAGCCAAGCACGAAGCTGTCGTCGTCGGTCGAAGCGTGGGTGAGGAAGACTTCCGGGCCGACACTGATCCGCCGCCCGATCGGCCACCGCGCCCCGACGCCGAACAGCGAGTGATGCTTGGTGGCATCGTCGACGAAGCCGGCCCAGCCAACAGTGCCTTCGATTGCCACCGGCCGTCGCGCCTGGCCCTGCGCCTCACCCGCCGCCGCCACCCACGCCACCAGCATCGCCGCCGGCACCCATCCGATCCGCTCAAAGCTCATGTCGTCACGACCTCCGTGAGCGTATGCGTCAGGAGGTGCCGGAACGGCTCGGGACACTAACGCTTGGAGAACACGTAGACGCTGCTGGTATCGGGCGGAGGTGGCGTGGCGATGGACACCGTCACCCCGAAGACCTCGCCGACGGCGCCGGGGGTGAGCACGCGGTCGACGGGGCCCGAGGCGACGACCGTGCCCTCGCGCAGCAGGACGGCGTCGGTGGCGAAGCGGCGCGCCAGGTTCAGGTCGTGCAGGGCGACGGCCACGGCGTGCCCTTCGTCGGCCAGCCGGCGACAGAACGCGAGCACGTCGAGAGCATGGGCAACGTCGAGGCTGGCGGTCGGCTCGTCGAGCAGCAGATGGCGCGCTTCGGTGGCCAGGCTTCGCGCGATCAGGACACGCTGGCGCTCGCCGCCCGACAGCTCGGTGGCGTCGCGATCGGCGATCGCCGCGATGTCGGCGCGAGCCATCGCTTCGTCGATGGCCGTTTGGTCGGCGGGGCGTTCCCGCTCGAAGCGGCCGAGGTGCGCATGGCGGCCCATCGCCACGACCTCGCGCACCGAGAAGGCGAAGGCGATGTGTGTATCCTGCGGAACCAGCGCGACGGCGCGGGCCAACGTCCGCCGCGGCACGCGCGCCAGCGGTGCGCCGTCGAGTGTGGCGTTCCCTTCGGTCGGCGCCCACACACCGGCCAGGAGTCGCAGCAGCGTGCTCTTCCCCGATCCGTTCGGGCCGACGAGCGCGACCAGGCGTCCGGGCTCGATGGTGACGCTGGCCCCGCGCACCAGCCAGCGGCCGGCGATCGACAGCCCGGCCCCGGCGGCGGCGAGGCTCACGCGCCGACCTCGCGGCGATAGCGGCCGAGCAGCCACAGGAAGAACGGCGCCCCGCAGATCCCGGTGATGATGCCCAGGCGGATCTCGACTGGCGCCAGCACCGTGCGGGCGACGAGATCGGCGCCGATGACGAAGATGGCTCCGGCGATCGCCACAGCGGGCACGAGACGGCGATGCGACGGCCCTACGATCAGCCGCAAGGCGTGCGGCACGAGCAGACCGACGAACCCGAGGACGCCGCCGACGGCCACGGCGGTTCCGGACAGCACGGCGGCCACCGCCAGCACCCGCCGCTTGGCGCGCTCGACGTCCAGGCCGAGCGTGGCGGCGGCGTCTTCGCCGGTGGTGAACAGATCGAGATCGCGAGCCAGCGCGGTCGCGGCGGCCAGGCCGAGCGCGACCAGCGGCGCCGCCATCCAGACGTGCGTCCAGGTGCGATCCTCCAGCCCGCCCATCAGCCAGAACACCACCTCCTGCGCCACTTCGTAGCGGACCCACTGCAGCGAGATGACGAAGGTGGTCAGCGACGACAGCAAGGCGTTCATGGCCACGCCGGCGAGCAGCAGCATCGCCACCGACGTGCGGCCGCGCCGCGTCGTCAGCGCATAGACCACCGCGAGCGAGGTCGCCGCGCCAAGGCACGAGAGTGCCGGCAGCCACAGCACATGGCTCTGGGCCAGACCCAGCGCGAACGCCAGCACGGCGCCCAGCGCGGCGCCGGTACTCGTGCCGATCACGTCGGGGGACGCCATCGGGTTCTGGAAGAGTCCCTGCATCTGGGCCCCGGCCACCGCCAGCGCCGCCCCGATCAGTCCGGCGACCAGCACCCGCGGCACGCGGATCGCCATCAGGATCACCAGTTCGGGATCGGCGTCCCGGCCCGACCACGGAGCGTGGAACGCCTCGGTCAGCAGGCCGACGACCCGCAGTGGCGGAATCGACACGGTGCCGACACCGATGGCGACGATGCCGATGAGCACCAGCGCGGTCAGCAGGACGATCAGCACGGCCGCGTAGGGCGGCCTGGGTACCGCACGCGTCATCGCGCGGCCTGGAAGGCGTCGAGCCCGTCGGCCAGTTGCTCGACGGCGTCGACGACGTGCTGCGAGACGGCGAGCAGGCGTCGCGTATCGATGAGCACGATCTGATTGCGGCGCGCGGCGGTCGTCTGGCCGACGCCCGCTCCAGTCAACAGCCGGCGGCGGGCGCTCTCCGTCTCACCTGGAAGTACGCCGGCCACGAGGACGTCCGGGTTCCACGCCAGCACCTGTTCTTCGCTGAGCTTGGGGAATTTCTCGAGGCCGCGGGCGGCCGCTTCGTTGACGCCATTGGCGCGGCGCACGATGTCGTCGAAGGTGGTGCCGCGTCCGGCCGTGAACCCGCCCGAGAACGACAGCACCCGCATGGGCGGGCGTCCGGCGCGTCGCGCGGCGACGGCGGCGAGCCGACGCTGCATCTCGGTGACCATCCGCTCGGCCGCCGGCTCGTCTCCGACCGCCGCCCCTATCCGGCGGAGGTTGGCGACGACGCCCTCCAGATCATCGAAGTTGGCGAGACGATAGACGGGCGCGCCCGTCGACTCGAGCACCTGGACGAGTTCGGCCCGGCTGTAGGTCGTGACGAAGACCAGATCGGGCCTGAGCCGGACGATGTCCTCGGCGCTCTCGATCGACGGCGCCGGATGCCGCGTCGCCTCGGTCACGACGTTGCTGTATTTGGGATCGCGCGACAGCGAACTCAACCCGACCAGCCGCTCGGGTGCCACCATCGGAAACAGCATTTCGTCGCTGGCCAGGGTCTGCGACACGATGCGCAACGGTCGCGCTGGCAGCCGCACGGAGCGCCCAG
Source organism: Vicinamibacteraceae bacterium (assembly GCA_039916225.1). Lineage (GTDB taxonomy): Bacteria > Acidobacteriota > Vicinamibacteria > Vicinamibacterales > Vicinamibacteraceae > JBDSLU01. The sequence goes on along the minus strand of JBDSLU010000064.1, from coordinate 1,490 downwards.
CGCCGTCGGTGACGGTGCGCGGAAAGCCGTCGGCTCCCGGCACATCCGTTGACGGGGGCGTGGCTGCTGGAGCGCACGCCCCCAGGACGAGCGCCAGCAGCGCAGCGGCGATGCCGCGGATCACAGGTCGTCGAGTTGCCACAGCCGTGATCATCGGCCGGAAAACGCCTCGGCAACGACGCGGAACTTGAGCACCAGGAGGACCAGCCCGACCCACGCCGCGCCGGTCACGAGCATCACGCGATCGCGCAGCAGCAGCTCTTCGGGAGACTCTCCGCCGGACAGCTGCACCTTGAAGATGAAACGGAACATGGCGTAAAAGACCGGCGGCACGGTGTAGATCAGATTGGCCGTCCCGTGCGTCTCGCGGGTCTCCGGCGCGATCGTGTAGAGCATGTAACACATCAAGGTCAGCGTCGCGGTGATCCCCATCGACGAGTCGAGGATCGACGCGGTGTAGGCGCGCAGCACCGGCCGATAGACGCGCCCCTGCTCGGCCAGCGCCAGCTCGCTGCGCCGCTTGCCGAAGCCGAGGAACAGCGCCAGCGAGAAGCCGCAGACGAGCAGCCACGACGAGGCGACGACGCCGATGGCGATGGCGCCGGCCACCAGCCGGAGCACGAAGCCGGTGGCAATCGAGATCACGTCGGCGATGGCCACCGCTTTGAGGCGCGCGTTGTAGATGACGTTGTTGACGACGTAGGCGCCCAGCACCGCCAGCACCGGGAGCGGCAGCTGGAGCCAGGATAGTGCGATTGCCGAGGCGGCCAGGAGACAGCCCCACGCCACGGCGAGTTCCGGCGAGACGAGCCCGGCCGCGACCGGCCGCGTCCGCTTGGTGGGATGGGCGCGGTCGGACTCGGCGTCGAGGACGTCGTTGAAGCAATAGATGGCGCTGGCCATCAGCGAGAACACGGCCACCGCCGTCGCGCTCTGGAGCGCGGCCTGCCCGAAGGACTGGGGGTTGGCGAAGATCAGGGGGCCCGCGACGAAGCCGTTCTTGACCCAGTGGGTGGGTCGGGCCAGACGGATCAGGGCGCGGATCATGCCAGTGGCCCGGGACTATAACAGCCCGGGCGGCGCCGACGGAGCCTCACCGGAAGGTGCAGCGCCGTGCCAGCGCCTGACGCAGCAACTGCAGGTACTGCCCGCGCCGGATCTCCGTGGCGCCGAACTGGGCGAGGTGCGGAGTGACCCACTGCAGATCGAGCAGGACGAAGTCGCGGGCCCGCAGCCGGGCCACCAGCGCCGCCAGCGCAACCTTGGACGCGTCGGTCTCGATGTGGAACATCGATTCGCCGAAGAACGCCCCGCCGAGCGAGACCCCGTAGAGCCCGCCGACGAGTCGGTCTTCCCGCCAGCATTCGACCGAGTGAGCCTCGCCGGCGGCGTGCAGCGCGCCATACGTTTCGCGGATCACATCACTGATCCACGTGTCGTCGCGTTGCGCGCAACCGTCCATCACCGCAGAGAAGGCGGTATCGACGCGG
>JBDSLU010000063.1:0-19339 GCA_039916225.1 Vicinamibacteraceae bacterium | reverse complement strand
CAATTTCGAAAATTGGCGCCTCTGCGTCTTTATTGATCGCCACAATGGTTTTTGAGCCCTTCATGCCGACGACGTGCTGGATGGCGCCGGAGATGCCGAGCGCCAGATACAGCTTCGGAGCGACGGTCTGGCCCGAGCTCCCGACCTGGCGATCGGTCGGCAGCCAGCCGGCGTCGATGATCGGCCGCGACGCGGCGAGCTCGGCGCCGAGCGAGGCAGCCAGATCCTTGGCCAGCTGGATGTGTTCCTCGCCCTTGATGCCGCGGCCGACCGAGACGATGCGCGCCGCCTGGGTGAGATCGACGGCCTGCTTGGCCTCGCGGAACGGCGGCTCGGGCTTCTGGCGGACGGCGTCGGCCGGCACGTCGATGGCGACCGTTTCCACCGGGGCCGGCGCGGCGCCGCGCGCCGCTGCGTCGCCGCGGAACGCGCCGATCTGGACGGTGATGAAATGCGGCGCGGGGCCGGCCGGGACGACTTCGGCGACCAGCTTGGCCTGGAACATCGGCCGCGTGCAGACCGGCGGCGTCCCCGCCTGCAGGCCGACCACGTCGGTGACGAGCGGGCGATCGAGCCGGGCCGCCACGCGCGGCATCACGTCTCTCGCCTGGTAGGTGTGCGCGGCCAGGACGATGTCTGGCGCCTGCGCCGTCACCAGCGCGGCGATCGCGTGGGTGTAGGCATCGGCGGTGTAGCCGGCGAGGGCGGCGTGCGCGACGTCGAGTACGGCGTCGACCTGCGCGGTCGCGAGGTCGGTGACGGCCGCGCTCGCGCCGCCGCCGAGGACCGCAATCCGGATCGGTCCGCCGAGGGCCTGCGCCGCCGTCACGGCTTCCCAGGACGCGCGATTGAGAGCGCCGTCCTTCTGCTCGGCGATGACCAGGATCATGCGCCCTCCAGGACGCGGGCGTCCTCGCGTAGCGCGCGAATCAACTCACGCGCCGCTTCCGGTCCGGTGCCGGTGATCAGGCGCGTCTGCTTCTGTTTCGCCGGCACGGCCAGGCCGCGGATCTCGACGAGCGGCGTCAGACCGGCCGGGGCCGGCACGACCCGGATTTCCTTCTTCTTGGCCGCCATGATGCCCTTGAGCGTGGCGTAGCGGAGCTGGTTGATACCGCTCTGGATGGTCAGCAGCGCCGGCAGCGGCATCGCCACCCACTGGAACCAGCCGCCTTCGAGCTCGCGGCGTACCCGCAACCCGTCCCCGGTGACCTGCACTTCCATGACGATCGTCGCGTGCGACAGGCCGAGCGCCTCCGCGAGGATCACCCCGACCTGGGCGAAGCCCTGATCGTCCGACTGCAGGCCGGTCAGGACGAGATCGACGCCTTCGTCCTTCAGGGCGGCCGCCAGCGACTTGCCGACGACCGACGCGTCGCCGCGGGCCAGCGCCTCGCCATCGACGTGAATGGCGCGATCGGCGCCGCGGGCCAGGGCCTCGCGCAGGGCCTGGGTCACGCGCGCCGGGCCAGCCGAGACAGCGATCACCTCGCCGCCCTGCTTCTCCTTGAGGCGCAGTGCTTCCTCGAGCGCATAGGCGTCCGGTTCGTTCAGCTCGAAGCTGGCGTCGCGATCGCGGATCCACGTGCGTGCTTCATCGACGCGCACGGCGGCGTCGCGGGTCACGACGTGCTTCAGACAGACGGCGATCTTCATGCGCCGCGCCTCCCGGGTGACGTTACGAGTCGAACTTCTTGAACACCAACGCGGCGTTGGTGCCACCGAACCCGAACGAGTTCGAGAGGGCGTAGGTGACCTCGGCCTGGCGCGCGACCTTCGGCACGTAGTCGAGGTCGCAGTCGGGGTCGGGGATGTCGTGGTTGGCCGTCGGCGGCAGGAGCTTGTTGTAGATGGCCAGCACCGAGATGCCGGCCTCGAGCCCGCCGGCCGCGCCGAGCAGGTGCCCGGTCATCGACTTGGTCGACGAGATGGCGACCTTGTAGGCGTGATCGCCGAAGACGCGCTTGATGGCCAGCGTCTCGGTCCGATCGTTGTATTCCGTCGAGGTGCCATGGGCGTTGATGTACTGGATGTCGCTCGGCTGGATGCCGGCCGATTCCAGCGCCGCCTTCATGACGCGATAGCCGCCGTCGCCATCCTCGGACGGCGTCGTGATGTGGAAGGCGTCGCCGGACATGCCATAGCCGACCAGTTCGGCGTAGATGGTGGCGCCACGCGCCTGCGCGTGGCCCAGCTCCTCGAGGATGAGGACGCCGGCCCCTTCCCCGATGACGAAGCCGTCGCGATCCTTGTCGAAGGGCCGGCACGCCTTCTCCGGCGCGTCGTTGCGCGTCGACAGGGCGCGCATCGCGGCGAAGCCGCCGAGGCCCATGGGCGTGATCGCGGCTTCCGAGCCACCGGCGATCATCGCGTCGGCTGCACCGCGGCGAATCAGCTCGGCGGCGTCGCCGATGGCGTGCGCCGACGCCGAGCAGGCCGTGGCCGTCGCCGAGTTGGGCCCCTTGGCGCCGAACCGGATCGACACCTGGCCGGCGGCGAGGTTGATGATCGCCGACGGGATGAAGAACGGCGAGATGCGGCGCGGGCCGCCCTCGAGATAGGCCTTGTGCTCGCGCTCGATGGTGCCGAAGCCGCCGATCCCCGACCCGATGAAGACGCCGATACGCGGCGCAAGCGCCGGGGTGATGGTCAGCCCGGCGCTCTTCATGGCGAAGTCGGAGGCGGCGATCGCGTACTGGATGAAGGTGTCGATCTTCTTGACCTCCTTCTTGTCCACGAAGTTCAGCGGATCGAACCCGTCGACTTCACCCGCGATGTGGCACGAGAAGGCCGAGACGTCGAAGCGGGTCACCCTTCGGATGCCGCTCCGCCCCGCGCACAGTCCCGCCCACGTCGCTTCGGTGCCGATTCCCAGCGACGACACCAACCCGATCCCGGTCACGACGACTCGCCTGCTCAAACCGCCTCCGTCATCCGTAGGCCGGCCGCCGTGCCGGCTCGATGTCACCAGCCCGTGCGGGCCGGTCTCACTTCTTGCCCTTGGCGTGCTGCTCGATGTAGTCCACGGCCTCGCGCACACGCGTGATCTTCTCTGCGTGCTCGTCCGGGATCTCGATCCCGAACTCTTCCTCGAAGGCCATCACGAGCTCCACCGTGTCGAGCGAGTCCGCCCCGAGATCGTCGACGAACGACGCGTCCGGCGTCACTTCCTCTTCGTCGACCCCGAGCTGCTCCACGATGATGCTCTTGACCTTATCTGCAACCGCCATCGAATCCTCCTAGCAGTACATGCCGCCGTTGACCGCCAGCACGTGCCCTGTAATATACGACGCCTTTTCCGAGGCCAGAAAACAGACCGCGTCGGCGATGTCCTCGGGTGCACCGAGTCGTCCGAGCGGGATGTTGTCGAGCCAGGCCTTCTGCACGGTCTCCGGGACCGCGCGAGTCATGTCCGTGTCGATGAAGCCCGGCGCCACCACGTTGGCCGTGACGTTTCGCGAAGCGACCTCGCGCGCGAGCGACTTGGTGAACCCGATGAGTCCGGCCTTCGAGGCCGCATAGTTGGCCTGGCCGGCGTTGCCGGTCTGCCCGACCACCGAGCTGATGTTGACGATCCGGCCGTAGCGCTGGCGGATCATGACCTTGATGGCCGCCTGCGAGCAGACGAACGCGCCGGTCAGGTTGGTCTGGAGGACGGCGTCCCAGTCGTCGCGCTTCATCCGCAGCAGCAGCCCGTCCCGGGTGATGCCGGCGTTGTTGACCAGGACGTCGACCTTGCCGAACACCTCGACGGCTTCCTTGACCAGGGCATCGACCGCGGCGCCGTCGCTCACGTCCACCGACCGCCCGATCGCCTTGCCGCCGGCGGCGGTGATCGTGTCCGCGGTCGCCTGGGCCTGATCGCCGCGGGCGACGGCAACGACCGCCGCTCCCGCGCCGGCGAGCGCCAGCGCGACGGCCTTGCCGATGCCGCGCGACGCACCGGTCACGATGGCCACGCGGCCGCTGAAATCGAGTTGCATAGAGGGGATGTGCAGGTGTCGGATCCGCCGGTCAGGCGGTGAGCCGCTCGTATCAGCGGCAACCCGCTCGTATCAGGCGTTAACCCGGTGTACCAGGATCAAAACAGTGGGGCCAGGGTGTCGAGCCCGGCCGGGTCTTCGACGCTGGCCACCCGGGCGTCCCGGTCGATCTTGCGGACCAAACCCGCCAGCACCGTGCCCGGACCCACTTCAACATACGTGCGGACGCCCTCGGATGCAAGGCGGCGCACCACGGCCTCCCACAGCACCGCGCCCGAAACCTGGCGCACCAGGGCTTCGACGGCGGCCGCCCCGTCGGTTTTCGGCATGGCGTCGATGTTGGCGACAACCGGGCGGCGCGGCGCCTGGACAGCCAGCGCGCGCAGTTCCGGCGCCAGCCGATCCTCGGCCGGCTTCATCAAGGCGCAGTGGAACGGGGCACTCACCGCCAGCGGGATGACGCGCTTGGCGCCCCGCGCCTTGGCGGCGACGCCGGCCCGCTCCACCGCCGCCTTGGTGCCCGCGATCACGACCTGGCCGGGCGCATTGAGGTTGGCCGGCGAGACCACCTCCCCCTCGGCCGCCTCGAGACACGCCGCGGCGACCGCGTCGCCGTCGAGACCGAGGATCGCCGCCATCGCCCCGGCGCCGACCGGCACGGCCTCCTGCATGTAGCGGCCGCGGTTGCGCACCGTTCGCACCGCGTCGGCGAAGCCGAACGTCCCGGCGGCGACGTGGGCGCTGTACTCGCCGAGGCTGTGCCCGGCGTAGAAGTCGGGCCGCCAGCCGCGCGCGTCGAGCACGCGCGCGATCGCGACGCTGACGGTCAGGATCGCCGGCTGCGTGTTCTCGGTCAGCGTCAGCTCGGACTCGGGGCCCTCGAAGCACAGACGGCTGAGCGGCGCGGCGAGCGCGGCGTCGGCTTCCGCGAACGTGTCGCGGACGATGGGGTCGACGGCGGCGAAGGCCTGGCCCATCCCGACCTTCTGCGAGCCTTGTCCGGGAAAGAGGAAGGCAATCATGAGGGCACTGATCCTAGGAGCCCGCGCACGGCGTGAGCCGGGCGACGGCGTCGGCGAGCCGCGGCACCAGCGATTCGGCGGCGAAGCGGCTGGCCAGCGCGATGCCGTTGCGCACGGCGCGGGCCGACGATCGGCCGTGTCCGACGAGACAGAGGCCGTTGACGCCGAGCAGCGGCGCGCCGCCGAACTCGGACGCGTCGACGCGCCTGGCGAAGCGGCGGAACGCCGGGCGCGCGAGCACGGCGCCGAGCCGGGTGACGGCGGATGCCGCCAGTTCCTCGCGCAGCATCGCCGCGACCGCGTCGACGACGCCCTCGCTGACCTTCAGCGCGATGTTGCCGGTGAAGCCGTCGCAGACGACGACGTCGGCATCGCCGTCGAACAGGTTCCGGGCCTCGACGTTGCCGACGAACGGCAGGCCGCTCGCTTCGAGCGCGCGGAACGCCTCGCGCGTCAGTTGATCGCCCTTCAACGCTTCTTCCCCGATCGACAGCAGGCCGACCCGCGGCGCGGTCCGCCCGAGCACGACCTGAGCGTAGGCGCACCCCATCGCCGCGAACTGGCGGAGGTTGGCGGGCTGACAGTCGACCGTCGCGCCGACGTCGAGGAGCACGGCCTGGCCACGGGCGGTCGGGATCATCACGGCCAGGGCCGGCCGATCGACGCCCGGCAGCAGACCGAGGCCGGCGACGGCCGCAACGACCGTCGCTCCGGTGTGGCCGGCGCTGAAGAGACCCGACACCTCGCCCGTCCGGACGCGGTCGACCGCGACGCGAATCGACGTGGCGCGCTTGCGGAGCGCGTCACGCGGACGATCGGCCATGCCGACGTGTTCGGGAGCATCAACGAGGGTGATGGCGAGGCGGGCCCGATCGGGCTCGCGGGCGAGGCGGGGCTCGAGCTCGGCGACGGGGCCGACGAGCTCGAGGGCGAGCCCCAGCTCGCGGACGGCGAGGAGCGCACCTTCCACGACCCGGGCCGGGGCGTCGTCGCCTCCCATGGCATCGACCGCCAGGGGACCCGCGCCAGCACGGCGACCGACAAGGCGGGCAGAGCGCTCAGTCACGCCGTTGCGACTGCCTGCTTAGTCTTCCTTGACCGCGCGCGCTTGCCGCCCGCGGTAGTGACCGCACGTCGGGCAGACGATGTGCGGCGGCTTCAGTTCACGGCACTGCGGGCATGGGCCGAGCGCGATGGGCGTCAGCGCGTCGTGGGTGCGGCGCTTGGCGGTGCGGGTCTTGGAGTGGCGGCGTTTGGGATTCGGCATCGTTCGAGCTCCGGCTCTCGGTCAGGCTGTCGTCAGTCGGTCTTGCGGGTCACGAGCGCCTTGAGCCCCGAGAGCCGCGGATCCACCCAGTCGGTCGTGCACTGGCAGGTATCGACGTTGCGATCGATGCCGCAGCTCGGACACAACCCCTGGCAATCGGGGCGGCAGAGCGGCCGCATCGGCAGCGTCAGGTAGAACTGTTCCCGGAGCATGTCGGCAAGGTCGAGGACGTGGTCACGGTAGTAGGCCGTGTCCAGGTCTTCGTCCTGCAGCTCCACTTCTTCTTCAATGGCCGGTGCCTTGGAACCCTTGGCGGAGTCCTTGGCAGATCCCTTCGCGGGCTCTTTGACGGCGGTCACCGGCGGACGCTCGGGGATGTAACTGAGGTCGACGGTGGTGTTCACCGGCAAGGGAAACGGCGTCAGGCAGCGGCCACAGTTCAGCTGCAAGGTCGCAGCGACCCGCCCCTTCAACTGAAACCGGTCGCCGCTCCGCGCCAGGGTGCCCTTGAACGTCACCGGCCCGAGGACACTGAACTCGTCGTCCGCAGCCGTCCCGGTGCCGGAGTCGGGCCGCGCTCCTCCCCCGCCGACCTGGCCCATGACCTGTTGCGGACTGAACGTCCGGTCGACGTGCAGCTCCGCCTCGCCGAGCGAGCGCAGGTCGATCTGGGTGGGCAGGTTGGAGCGATCGGACACGTCAAAACCCCGTCAACAAACCCCGAAGTATAGCACGCAACAGGGCCCCGACAGGGCCTCACAAGGGGCCGCCCGGTCGCCGCCAAGACACTCTCCTATCGTGGGTTGCGGCTCTCCCCCCAGGGCCCGGCCGGTCACCGCGGCAGCGGTGCTGGCTGGGCGAGACGCCGCTGGTATGGGGGCGGGTATTCCTCCGCGGGCCGGGACGGCCTGCGCCGGCAACCGTGCACTCCCGGCCGCTGTGTATCCTGTCAATCGACGCCGCACCTCCGTGCGGCGTGACGATGGGAGCCTCTCGTGCACGTTTGCCCCTCGCTGGCTCGCTGAGTCGCCCCTCGCCGCCGCGACGAGTCGGCTTGCCTCACGGCCCGCTCCAGAACACCCGCCCCGCCTCGGCGACGGCGTCCTGCACCATCAGAACAACGGCATCAAACCAGACCGCCGGCAGGTCTGGGCAGATATGACTTTCTCAGAGCCGGCCGTCGCCCCGGCGAGTCGCCGGCCTGGCCTCAGGCAGCCGGCTGACCTCCCGCCAACGGAAGAACTTCTTGTCGGCCAATTCGAGCATCTCACGGTCCTCTTCCGTATCTCCATAGCCGTAGACCGTCCTGTACTCACCGAGTGCGTAGCGCTCTCTGATCCGTCTCGCCTTCTCTTCCCCGCAGCAGTCGCCACGCAGATATCGTCCGGTGACGCGGCCGCCATGGGCCTCGAGCTTCGTGCAGATCACGTCGACGCCCATGGTTGCGCACCAGGGCTCGAGATAGACGTCCAGAGACGCGGAGACGACCACGACGCGATCCCCGCGGGCCTTGTGCCAGGCAATCCTCTCGAGTGCAGTCGGCCGCATCAGATCGGTCAGGGCCTCAGCAGCGTACCGCTCTCCGAGACGGAGCAGACGATCCGGCTGTTCTCCTTGGAACACGATTCTCGACATGGCTTTCCGGATCGCCCGGTCCGAAACGAGTCCAACCCGGTACCCGACGATGAGCGGACCGAGGATGATGCCGGCAGAAACCTTTCGCCGCGGACGTATGGCGAACCTGATGAAACCGGGATACGTCCCCCTTGTCGTTATCGTGCCGTCGAAGTCGAACAGAGCAAGATCCATGGGTTTACCGCCGGGCGTCTCCGTCGCAGCGAGCGCCTAGCCGATAGGCTGTCGCGGTGTCATCGGCGGTCTGTGGAACGGCGTGGCCTGGCTGTCTGGACGCCGTCATACAGAGCGGTCGGGTGTTCCCGGAGCGATCCGTGAGGTCAGCCGAGTCGGCGAGCGGTCGATCGGGGCGAGGCGGCGAGCGACACGCGCGCGGGAGGCACACATCGTCACGGTCGACGCAGGTCGACCGTCGCTCTTCGCGCAGACAGCGGCCGGGAGCGCGCGTGACCGGCGCAAGCCGTCCCGGGTCGCGGAGGGAATACCCGTCCCGCGTCAGCGGCGTCTCGCCTGGCTTGGCGGCGTCTCCCTATGCACCGCTCTCCGGTCTATTGCCGCCTAAGCGCCACGGACTACGCGCGGTACTCGACCCAGGGAGCTGGGATGAACAGCCGCTCGAACAGGCGGACGGCGTAGCGGTCGGTCATGCCGGCGACGAAGTCGCGGGCGGCCGCGTCGAGGCCCTCGGCCTGGATCGTTGCCGGGTCGAGGAATTCCTGCGGGCGCTCGCGAACCTTCTCCCAGAGCCCGCCCAGGATGCCGGCGGCCTTCTTGAACTCGGCCGTCGCGATGTCGTTCTCGTAGACCGCGGTGAAGAGGAAATCGCGCAGCGCCAGCATCGCGCCCAGGACGTCATCGCTCATGCGGATCTCGGTGACGTCGACCGCCAGCGTCTGGACGACGACGTCGGTGACCATCCGGCCGATGCGCTGCGATGAGCTCTCGCCGAGGATGGCGACCGGCCCCGCCGGCAGGTCCTCGGGGCGGAGGACGCCGGCTCGGACGGCATCGTCGATGTCGTGGTTCACGTAGGCGATGATGTCGGCGACGCGGGCGATCTGGCCTTCGACCGTCGCCGAGCGATGCTCCGGCGGCGAGCCCACCGGCAGGCCGTGCTTGCCCTTGGAGTGCTTGGCGATGCCATTGCGCACTTCCCACGACAGGTTCAGCCCGGACCGGCCCTCGCCCTCGAGAACGTCGACCACGCGCAGGCTCTGCTCGTAGTGGTTGAAACCGCCCGGCGCGAGCGTGTCGAGGACGCGCTCCCCGGCGTGGCCGAAGGGCGTGTGGCCGAGGTCGTGGCCGAGCGCGATCGCCTCGGTCAGCTCCTCGTGCAGCCGCAACAGCTTGGCGATGGTGCGGGCGATCTGCGAGACCTCGAGGGTGTGGGTCAGCCGCGTCCGGTAGTGATCGCCGGCCGGCGAGAAGAAGACCTGGGTCTTGTGCTTCAGGCGGCGGAACGCCTTGCAGTGGACGATGCGATCGCGATCGCGCTGGAACGCCGGACGCAGCGGATCCTCGGGCTCCGGCCGGGGCCGGCCCTGGCTGTCGGCGCTCTTCATCGCCTGGGGCGCCAGCTCCGTGCGCTCGCGGGCTTCGAGCTGCTCCCGTAACGTCATCCGAACAACTCCCGGCGGAAGCTGGTGCCGTGCGCGAGCGGCCCCACCCCGAAGATCCCGGCGAGGGTCTGCCCCAGGTCGGCGAAGGTGGCGCGATCGCCGAGCGGCACCGGCCGGGCCCCGGCCCCGATGGCCAACACTGGAACGTGCTCGCGCGAATGGTCGGTGCTCGGCGTGGTCGGATCGTTGCCGTGATCGGCGGTGATCATCAGCAGATCATCGGCCCGCAACAGCGGCAGCAGATCGGCGAGGCGGGCGTCGAAGCGTTCGAGGTTGCGGGCGTAGCCGTCGACGTCGTTGCGGTGCCCGTAGAGCGTATCGAAGTCGACCAGGTTGGCGAACACGAGGCCGCGATCGACGCGGCGCAGCAGATCCTCGATGGCGTCCATGCCTTCGTCGTCGCTGGCCGTCGACTGCGTCGTCGACGTGCCGCGGCCGGCGAACAGATCGTGGATCTTCCCCACCGCGTGGACCGGCACGCCGGCGGCGACCAGGCGATCGAGCAGCGTGTCCTGGGGCGGCGGCGCGGCGAAATCGTGCCGGCGGGCGGTCCGCGTGAAGGCGCCGGGCTGGCCGACGAACGGCCGCGCGATGACCCGTCCGACGCCCATCCCCTCGACCACCAGTTGGTAGGCGTGGCGGCAGATGGCGTACTGCTCCTCGATCGGGATCACGTCCTCGTGGGCCAGGATCTGGAAGACGCTGTCGGCCGACGTGTAGACGATCGGCTGCCCCGTCCGCATGTGCTCGGCGCCGAAGCGGTCCATGATCACCGTCCCCGAGCCGACGGCGTTGGCCAGCGACGTGCGGCCGATGCGGGCTTCGAACGCCGCGATGACGTCCGGGGGGAAACCCTGCGGGAAGGTCGGGAACGGCCGATCGAGCACCAGCCCCATCAGCTCCCAGTGGCCGGTCACCGAATCCTTGCCCGGCGAAGCCTCACGCATGCGCCCGTAGGCGGCCATCGGCGCGATCGGTGGCGCCGGCTGATCGCGCAACGACACCAGGCGGCTGAGGCCGAGCGCGGACAGCGTCGGCAGCTGCAGGTGGACGTGCGCCGAGATGTTGCCGAGGGTGTTGCTGCCTTCGTCGCCGTAGGCGCCCGCATCGGGCAACTCGCCGATGCCGACGCTGTCCATGACGATGACGATGACGCGGCGCGGCCGCGCGTCGACGGCGGGGTCGGGCATGGCCGACTAGCTGGCCTCGTGCGAGGCGTAGTAGCTGCCGATGCTGCGCGGCGAGCGGATGGTCGCGATGGCGTGCTTGAACACCAGGTGGTCGACGCCGGCGTGGTCGACGATCAGCGCGAAGCGATCGAAGTTCTTGATGCGGCCCTCGACCGACTGGCCGTCGAGGAGCTGGATGAGGACGGTGAGCTTCTCGCGGCGGGCGTAGTTGAGGAAGACGTCCTGGATGTTCGGCGAGCCGGCCGACTTGGTCTCGCGGCCGGCCTCGCGCCGGGGCTGACCCGAGCCGTGCCCCGCGCCATGCGAGGGCCCGTGCGACGGGCCAGGCCCGGTCGCGCTGTGCGAATGGCTCTGGTAATGACTGGTGCCGTGTCCTGGCGACGGCCGCTGGGACGCGACGGGCGGCCCACCTTGCGCACCGGGCGTCGGCGTGCCGGCTGAGCCGGGCCCGGTCTGACCAGCGGGACGCGGGGCATCGGCGGCACGCGCCGTCGGCGTGTCGGGTTGACCAGAACTGGCGGGGGCAGCGTCCTTGATCGGCAGCATCAGCGGAACGGCATCAGATACGGGGGGCGAAACCGTTGACGAGCTCGATCGCACGAGCCATCGCGGCCGGCGTCTCACCCGGGCCGTCGATCCAGGTAAGCCTAGGCTCTTTCCGGAACCAGATCAACTGCCGGCGTGCGTAGTGCCGGTTCTCGCGGACGATCAGTTCTCGCGTGGCCGCCTCGTCGCGGATGCCCTCGAGCATCTCGACCACTTGACGATAGACCAGGCCGCACAGGGCCTGCGCGGTCCGGGGGACGCCGGCGGCGAGCAGGCCGCGGACCTCGTCGACGACGCCGCGATCGAACTGCTGCTCGACACGTCGCGCGACCCGGGCCGCCGTGTCCGCCGCCGGCAGGCTCACGGCGATCGGCAGCACGTCGTAGTCGGCGATCGGCGACACCGTGTCGGCGAAGTGCGCGGTCATCGGCACGCCGCTGACGAGCGCCACCTCGAGGGCGCGCACCAGGCGCTTGCTGTCGCGCGGCTGGATGCGCGTCGCCGAGCCGGGATCGAGGCGCCGCACCCAGCGGTAGAGCTCACCGACGCCACGCTCCGCGGCCAGCCGCTCGAGCGCCGCCCTGAGCGCCTCGTGCCGGGCCGGTCCAGGGAAGAGGCCGCGGACCAGCGCGCGGTAGTAGAGCCCGGTGCCGCCGACCACGATCGGCAGGCGCCCGCGGGCGGTGATGGCGCGAATGAGCGGAGCCGCGTCCTGCGCGTAGCGCGCGGCCGAGTAGATCTCGGTCGGATCAGCGACGTCGACGAGGTGGTGCGGGACGCCCTGCTGTTCCTCGGCGGACACCTTGTCGGTGCCGATGTCGATGCCGCGGAACACCGCCGTCGAATCGCACGCGACGATCTCGCCGTCGGCATGGCGGGCCAGCGCGATCCCGAGCGCGCTCTTCCCCGCCGCGGTCGGGCCGAGGATCGCCACGAGCCGCGGCCGGGGCGCGTCGGGGCTCACCGCGGCGCTTCGTTGTAGTAGAAAGTGACCGTGAAGAACGCCTGCTCGGCCGGATACTCCGGCGGCAGCGACATCGTCGGATTCGAGGTCGCCAGGGCGTTCATGGCGGCGTTGTTGAAGGCCGCCACGTCGCTCGGCCGCAGCACCTGCAGGTCGGTGATGCGCCCGTCCTTGTGGACGTTGAACGTGATGACGACGTGCCCCTTCAGCGACATGGCCGCCATCGGCACGAACCAATTGCGCTTCACCTGGGCCACGAAGCGCCGCAGCCACGGACCGAACTCGACGCCCTTGGAATCGAACTGGATCGCCGGATCGACCTGGTTGCCGCCGTTCGGGTTGTTCAGCTGCTGATCCTGGGCGTAGCGATTGAGGTTCTTCAGCGCCTCGCCGAGCGCACCGCCGGGCGGCTGCCCGCCCCGGGGCGCCGGCGGCTGCTGGCTCACCGGCTGCGTCTGCGGCCGCGGGGTCGGCAGTGGCGCCTGCGGGATCGGCGGCGGGGTCGCGGTGTTGGTCGCGGTCTGGGACGGGGCGGGCTCCTGCACCGGGCTCGGCGGCGACGGCTCCGGCGACGGCCCCTGGCCCTTCGGCTTCTCGGCCTGCTTCTGGGCCTCGGTCAAATCGGCCGAGCGGCCGCGCAGGAACGGCTGATTATTGGTCGCGTTGGGGTTGCGCTCGCGCGACCGGGCCTCGCGATCGGCGTCGGAGCGCGGCGCCGGCCGGGTCAGTTTTCGCAGCGCTTCGCGATCGACGCGTGGCTCGACCATCACGAACGGCTGCGCCTGATCGGCCTGCTGCTGCGGCGTCATCGGCAGGGCCTGCGGCTCGGGCGGCCGGGCCAGCAGACGCTGCATGAACGGCAGCGTCGGCAGCCACAGGATCAGCAGGAACAGGCCGATGTGGAAGACGATCGACGCGACCACCGCCTCGCGGAGGCTGATCGCCCGCTCGATTTGGTCGTTGTCGGGTCGGGTATCGTCGAGGTGAAGGAACACGGGGCTCGCTATGCAGGCGGCGCTCTCAGCGTACTAGGAGTCGCCGCCAAAGTCGCGGCGTATGTGGGCCGTGGTGGCAGGGCCCTAGCCGCGGGCGCCCCGGTCGGGTCGGATCGCCGTATACAGATAGACGGCGCCGAAGGTCAAAGGGACGGACCGCACGTCGACAAAGCCCGCCGACCGCAGGGTGGCGCTGAACGCCTCCGGGGTCACCCAGCCGACCACCGAGGCCGGCAGATAGGTGTAGGCGTCGGTGTGCTGCGAGACCAGCCGGCCGATGCGCGGCATCAGCCGCGTGAAATACCACGCATACAACTCGCGGAAGACCGGCACGCGGGGCGTCGAAATCTCGAGGATGGCGAGGCGGCCGCCTGGCTTGAGGACGCGGAAGCAGTCGGCGACGGCGACGGCGTGGTCACGAACGTTGCGAATCCCGAAGGCGATGGTCAGGCCGTCCGCCGAGGCGCTGGCCAGCGGCAGCCGCATGGCGTCGCCCTGGGCCAGCTGCCAGGGCGTCGGCGTCCGGCGGCCGCGGACCTTGGCCAGGCCGTGCCGCAGCATCGCCGACGAGAAATCGACCCCGATGACGCGGGCCGCGCGCCCCGGCCGGGCCAGCGCCGCGACCAGGTCGGCGGTGCCCGTGCACAGGTCGACCGCCGTCTCTCGCCCGGTCAGTCCCAGGCTGCGCACGGCGCGCCACCGCCAGTAGCGATCGACGCCGCCGCTCAGGACCGTGTTGAGCAGGTCGTAGCGGCCGGCGATGGCGTCGAACATCCCGGCGATCTTGGCCGGGTCCTTGTCGAGCTGCGGCAGCGCGGGGTTCATCGCGAGGCGGGCTGAGCGGCCGGGATCTCGCCCGTCCAGGCCGGATAGAGCGCGTGCGGGATGCCGAGCACCGACAGGATCTTGCCGGCCATGAAGTCGCCGAGATCGTCGAGGGTGGCCGGCTGCTGGTAGAACGCCGGCATCGCCGGCACGACGATCGCCCCGGCCTCGGCGCACAGCACCAGGTTCTTCAGCTGCGGCAGGCTGAGCGGCGTCTCGCGCGGCACGATGACCAGCGGCCGGCGCTCTTTCAGCATCACGTCCGCGGCGCGCTCGATCAGGCTGCGCGACAGGCCGTGCGCGATGCCGGCCAGCGTCTTCATCGAGCACGGCACGATCACCATCGCCTCGCAGCCCTGGCTGCCGCTGGCGATGCTGGCGCCGAGGTCCTTGTTGCTGTGGACGATCAGGCGGCCCTCTCCCACGACCGTGCCGTAGCGCGCGGCCAGGTAGCCGGGCAGCCGATCGATCGCCGCGTCGGCCCCGAGCTCGTCGCGCAGCAGCCGGCGGCCGTAGTCGCTGACCACCAGATCCACGGTCGCGCCCTGCGCCAGCAGCGCCGCCAGCGTGCGCACCGCGTAGAGCGCGCCGCTGGCGCCCGTGATGCCGACGGCGACGTGGGTCATCGCCAGTACACCGCGAGGCTGGTCGTGACGAGATAGAGGATGCCGACGTAGCCGTTGAGATCGAAGGCGCGCTTGACCTGCGAGAGATCGTCCTCGCGCACCAGCGTCTGCTCGTAGATCAGCAGGAGCGCCACCAGCACGACGCCGGTGAAGTAGACCGGCCCGAGCGGCCGGATCACGCCGAGCGCGAACAGGCAGCCGACGGTGGCGACGTGCAGCGCGCGCGAGATCAGCAGCGACCGCGCGATGCCGAACCGCACCGGGATCGAGCGCAGGCCGTGGGCGCGATCGAAGGCCACGTCTTGACAGGCGTAGAGGATGTCGAAGCCGCCGACCCAGGCGCCGATGGCGAGGGCCAGCCAGAACGGCGGCCAGTCGAGGCCACCGCCGGCGGCCAGCCAGCCACCGACCGGCGCCACGGCCATCGCCAGGCCAAGGAAGAACTGCGTGTAGCTCGTAACGCGCTTGGCCAGCGAGTACCAGAAGACGATCGCCAACGCCACCGGCGACAGCGCGAAGCAGATCCAGCCGAGCGGCCACGTCGAGGCGACGAACGCCACCGACGTCGCACCGAGGAAGGCCCAGGCCTGCGCCGACGACAGCTTGCCGGTCGGGATCTCGCGGTTGGCGGTGCGTGGGTTCAGCGCGTCCCAGCGGGCGTCGACGATGCGGTTGAAGGCCATCGCCGCGCTGCGCGCGGTGACCATCGCCAGGACGATCCAGAGCACGCGGATCGGCTCGACCGGCCGCTCGGCCGCGGCCAGGAGCGCCCCGACCAGCGCGAACGGGAGCGCGAAGACCGAGTGGCTGACCCGGATGAACGAGGCGTACGTGCTCAGCAAGCCCACGAGGCCCAAGTGTACCGCACCTGACGCGGGCCACCAGGGCTGGGGTTCGGCGCCCGGGCCTCATCGGGGCGCCCGTTGGGACGGCCGCTTGCAGGTATCCTGGGGACGATGGCTCTCATGGGGCGCTGGGCTCGTGCCGCGTGTCTGTCGACCGCCGCCGTGGTCCTCGTGTCTCGATCCGTCATTCAGGCGCAGGCCGGCGACGCACACGGGCCGGTATCGCTCGAGCGGATTCGTGCCGCCCTCGCGGAACCGCCTCCACGCCTGCACGTCCCCGCACCGTCGATCGACGTCCCGACGTTCCGGGCCGAAGTCCACCAGAGCCTGTCGTTCGTCGCGCCCGTCGACGCGGACGCATTCGATCTGACGTGGGGATTGCCGTCGGTTGGTGAACTCGTCGGCAGCGGCATCGGCAAGCTCCGGTCGGCGGCCGTCGGCTATCAGCGCCGGCGCACCAAGCGGAAGGCGCGCAAGGAAGTCGACGACGCGCTGGCAGCGTTCTGCGCCGTGCACGAGTGCCCGCCGCCCACCGGGCGATAGCCTCGCGTCGACCCCACCACGGGCTGCTACGACACGTAGGATTCCCGGCGTCCCTCCGCGTCCCAGACGGCCCAGGCGACCTGGCTCGGATGGACGCCCTCGACGAGGTGCCGCTCGACGTCCTTCACCCGCGACGGCAGGTCGACTGTGATCAGGCGAGCGCGGGCGCCCGGCGCGATGACGCCGAGATCGGGCCGGCGGATCGCTTCGGCGCCGATCCGCGTGGCGCTGTCGAGCAGCCGCGCCGGCGCAATCTCCGGCGCCAGGTGATGCAGCGCCGCCAGCTCGGTGAACAGGTTCAGGTCCGAGGCGCTGGCCAGGCTGTCGGTGCCGATGGCGACGCGCGCCCCCGAGGCGAAGAAGCGCGCCGCCGGCGGGCTGCCGACGCCGACCCAGACGTTGCTGCGCGGGCACGTCACGATGGTGGCCCGCGCCTGGGCGAGCCGGGCCAGCTCGGTGTCGGTGCACTGGACGCAGTGCACCGCGACCAGCGACGGCCCGACCAGGCCGAGGCGATCGAGGTACTCGACGGGGCCGCAGCGCGGCGGTGTCCAGCGCGGGTTCCAGGCGCCGCGCGCGTCGAGCACATCGCGCCAGCGTCCGCCGCCCGTCTGGAGGAACTCGATTTCGTCGGGCGACTCGCCGACGTGGATGCTGCAGACGGCGCCCGGGTCCTGCGCCGCGTGCCCGGCGATCAGTCGCAGCACTTCTGGCGCCACCGAGTACGGGGCGTGCGGCACGAGGTGGGCGGCGACACGAGGCGAGCGATGCGCGTCGACGTCCTGGGCCGCGGCAGCGAGCAGCGACGCCGGGTCGGCCGGATTGAAGCCGACCACTTCACGGAACACGACGCCGTGCAGACGGCTGGTCGCGAGCGCCTCCTGGCTGGCCGACGTGTTGGCGACGTCGCCGACCGCCGCGGTGCCGGCTTCGAGCGCGTCGATGATCGCCTGGCGCATCGGCGCCCGATCGTCGCCGCCGGTCCGCGCGAAGCGCTGCCCCATCAGGCTCGACACCCAGGCTGGCAGCGACGACGCCGGCGCCACCTTGCCCCAGAGCCACGACAACTCCAGGTGCGTGTGGGCGTTGATCAGGCCAGGCAGCAGGACGCAGTGCCCGAGGTCGCGAACGTCGACACCCGGACCGTCGGGAGGCCGGCCCGTGCCGAGCGCGACGACACGGCCGCCCGCCACCGTCACCCAGCCGTCGCGCAGCGGCGGTCCGGCGATCGGGAGCACCCAGGGAGCGCGCAGGCAGGTCGTCACCGACACGGCGTCTGTGCGGGGTCGGGCGGGCCGACAGGGACGGCACGCCGCACCGTCGTCAATGGGTGATGGTGCCGTCGCCGCGCTGCTGGGCGCGCTGGCGGCGGGCCGCCGGCGTGCGAGCGTCGTACGCGGCGAGCTCGTCGGGGATCCGGTCGTCGTCGTCCTCGGCCTTGGCGACGTCGAGGGCCAGCCGGCGCGGCACGGCCCGCTCGCGGAAGATCGGATCGCCGAGCACTTCGTAGTGCATGTTGCGCCGCTTGGCGCCGAAGCCGGCGTTCTCGATGTTGCGGACGATCTCGATTTCGTCCATGCAGTAGCTGGCGCCGGCGGCGCGGACGACGTTCTCCTCGATCATCACGCTGCCCATGTCGTTGGCGCCGAAGGCCAGGCTCAACTGCCCCACCTTGCCGCCCTGCGTGACCCACGACGCCTGCAGGTTGTCGAAGTTGTCGAGGACGATGCGGGCCAGGGCCAGGGTGCGCAGGTAATCGACGCCCGTGGCCTCGAAAAGTCCCAGTTCGGTGTGATCGGGCTGGTAGCTCCAGGCGATGAACGCGGTGAAGCCGCCGGTGCGATCCTGCAGCTCGCGCAGCCGCACCAGGTGCTCGATGCGCTCCTCGTCGGTCTCGACGCTGCCGTACATCATCGTCGCGGTGGTGCGGAGGCCGGCCTCGTGCGCCTCGCCCATGATCCGCAGCCACTCGTCGGCGGTCGACTTGCTGTAGCAGTTGAGGAGCTTGCGGACGCGATCGACCAGGATCTCGGCGCCGCCGCCGGGGATCGAATCGAGACCGGCGTCGATCAGGCGCGCGATGACCTCGGGCGTCGATAGCTTCGCCAGCCGTGAGATGTGCAGCACCTCCGAGGGCGACAACGCGTGCAGCTTGAACGTCGGATAACGCGCCTTGACGGCGCGGAACAGGTCTTCGTACCAGGCCAGCGGCAGGTCCGGGTTGTGGCCGCCCTGCAGCAGCAGCTGGTTGCCGCCGACGGCGATCGTCTCATCGATCTTGTGGAAGATTTCGTCGAAGGACAGCACGTAGCCGTCGCCGGCGCCGACCGGGCGGTAGAACGCGCAGAAGTTGCAGCGCGCTACGCAGACGTTCGTGTAGTTGACGTTGCGGTCGATGATGTAGGTGACGCGCCGCTCGGGGTGCTTGCGCGCCCGCGTCGCGTCCGCGAGCCGGCCCAGCACCGCCGTCGGCGCCTCGCGATAGAGCCGCAGCGCCTCGGCGGCGTCGACCCGCTCTCCGGCTTCGGCCCTGGCCACGATTCGCGCGAGCCCGTCGTCCATCCGCAGCTTGGACTCTACCATCCTGACCGTCCTGTCCTCTTCTATCGTCCGGCCGAGGCGGGCGGGAGGTCGACGGCAAACGTGCGCACCCGCGGCGCCCGCGGAATCAGCCCTTCCTTGGCCAGCCCATCGAAATAGGCCTGGGCCCCGGCCAGCAGCGGACCGTCCAGTCCGTAGGTAATCGTCTCGCGCAGGTAGCGCGCGACGACGGCCTGCGCCGCCGCGTCGCCGGGCCGCTCGCGCCGGGCGATGGCGTCGATGTTGGCGACGCCGCGCCGACGTGTCTCGTAGAGCAGGCGGCACACCGCAGGCGAGGCCGAGCCGGAACGGCCGGCCCACACGGCCCAGACGAACGGCAGGCCAGTCATCTCGCGCCACGCCAGGCCGAGGTCGATCTTCTGGGCGTCGACCGTGGCCGGATCCAGGAACAACGCGGGGTCGCCGATCAGCAGCGCCGCGTCGGCCGTGGCCAGCATGGCGCGGATGTCCGGCGCCGCCGGCATGAATGTCGGCCGGATCCGCCAGTGCCGCGCGCACAGCAGCCGGACCAGGCCGGCCGAGGTGCGCGAGCTGACGTCGAGCGCGATCGTCCGCACCCGCTCGATCGGCTGGCGCGTGAACAGCGCGACCGAGTCGACCGCGGCGACCGACGCGATCGACACGTCCGGCACCACCGCGTAGTCGTCGGCGTGCACGACGCGCCGGCCAGCCCGGTGG
>JBDSLU010000062.1:0-17361 GCA_039916225.1 Vicinamibacteraceae bacterium | reverse complement strand
CGTTCCAGGAACGCCTGCACGCGCGGCGCTCGCGAGCCGTAGATCGCGTCCAGGTGTGGAATGCCCGACCGCTCCGGGCCGCCGCCAGGCAGTGGTGCCGTCGCGGTGGTGCAGCGCGCCGATACCTGGAGATCGCGACATAGGCGATCGACCACTTCCTCGGCGATGGCGCGATAGCCGGTCAGCTTGCCGCCGATCACCGAAACCAGGCCGGGGGTCTCGGTGGTGATGCGGTGCATGCGGCTGACGCCGGACGGCGAGCCGTCGGACCGCACCAGCGCGCGGACGCCGGCGCCGGTCCAGTGCTTCTTCGCCTGCCTGATGGCGGGCAGTTGCGGGGCCAGCGATTCGATCAGATAGCGTACGTCGTCCTCGGTCGCGGAGGCCGTGGCCGGATCGCCGTCGAAGTCGGTGTCGGTCGTCCCGATCCACGTGTGGCCCTGCCAGGGAATCGCGAACACGGCGCGGCCGTCGACGGACGACTCGAGAAAGATCGCGTGCGTGGTGAACGGCTCGCAGGCGATGTGGATGCCCTTGGTGGTGCGGAGGCGCGGAGCGGGTGACGACTCGATGCGTGCCGCGACCCGGTCGAACCACGGGCCGCTGGCGTTGACGATGACGCGGCCGCGCAACTCGCGCTCGGCGCCGGTCAGGACCTTCCTGACCTTTACGCCCACCACGCGATCGCCCTCGTGGATCGCGCCGACGACCTCGGCGTAGTTCTGAACGAACGCGCCGTGCTCGTGCGCGTCGATGACGTTCTCCAGCGCCAGGCGTTCAGGCGAGGCGCACTGGGCGTCGTAGAAGACCGCGGCGCCGTGGAATTGCGACGTGTCGAGGCCGGGCTCAGCGTCGTGCAGCTGCTGCGGGCTGAGGATGCGATGGCGGGGCAGGGTCTTGTCGTAGCTGAGGAGGTCGTAGAGCCACATCCCGATTCGCAGGCGCAGGCGACCAAAGAGCCCCTTCGGCAGAGGGAGCAGGAAGGGCAGCGGTGTGACCAGGTGTGGCGCGATGCGAAGGAGGATCTCGCGCTCGCGGAGGTCGAGGCGAACCAGCGCGAAATCGCCCGTCTCGAGGTAGCGCAAGCCGCCGTGGATCAGTCGGGTCGATCCCGACGTGGTGCCGCTGCCGAAGTCGTGCTTCTCGACGAGGGCGACCGTCAGGCCGCGGAGGGCGGCATCGCGGGCGATGCCGCAGCCGACGATGCCGCCGCCGATGACCACGACGTCGTAGGAGGTGCCGCCCGGATCGGGTGTCGCCACTGTCTAGACAAGATAAAGCATTGGCGGGTCTGGAGAAAAGGGGGTAAGACGGGCTGTGAAGTTGTCGCCTCGAACGATCGGGCACGGGCGCTCGGCGTCGACACGTAAAAAAGGCCCGACGTCGCTCTGTCCAGCGACGCCGGGCCCGCGAGCCTCGAACGCCAAAGGGGCGCTCGAAAAGCGGCTCGCCTCAAGAGTTATTGGTGGCTAGCCTAGTAGCGGCCGGTCGTCCGCGCGGCCGCCGGCTGATCGGCGCCCGCCTCCCACGACGACGAGATGTCCTCGGCGCCGGTGCGTTCGAGGATGTCCTTGGCCACCTTGACCCGCTCCGACGTGCCGGTGTGCACGGACAGCAGCACGCCACCGTCCTTCACGCGGCCTTCGTAGCGCTTGGCCTCGTACTCGGGGATGCCCATGCCGATCAGCGCGCCGGTGAAACCGCCGACCGCGCCGCCGGCACCGAGACCGGCCAGGGCGCCGACGATCGGGCCCGCGGCGATGAAGGGCCCGAGGCCCGGGATCGCCAACGCACCGATGCCGGCGAGGAGACCAAGCGTGCCGCCGAGGGCGCCACCCGCGGCGGCACCGGTCGCGGCGCCTTCCGGCGCCTTGGTGGCCTTCTCCGTGCCGAGTTCGCGGGGGCTGTTCTGGTCGGGCGCCAGCACCGAGATGTCGTCGTTACGGAAGCCCGCGGCGACGAGGGATCCGGCGGCTTGATCCGCGGCGGTCGCGCTGGGGTAGATGCCGAAAACGGACGTGCTCTTCTCTGAAGTCATGTGTGTCTCTCCTGCTGTGGTGAGGCGGATGGGAAGCCAGGCCCTAGCGGGTCTTCGGCTTCTCCTTGTCCGTGTCCTTCACCTTGTCCTTGTCAGGGGCGATCGAGAGGCTGTTGACCACGTGGTCCTTACCGGCAACCTCGATCGCCTTGGCGGCGACGGCGGTCTTCTCGGCCGCGGTGCGCACCGGACCCTTGAGGGTCACCTTGCCGTCGCGCACGATGATCTTGATGTTCTGTGCGTAGGTCGACAGCGTGTCGTCGTCGGTGAGGGCGGCGCGGATCTTCTTGGCGATTTCGCGATCCGGGGCGTTCTCTTTCTGCTGGTCCGCGGTGAGCGCGCCGTCGGCGCGATCGCGTTTGTTGACCTTGGTGTTGTCGGGGGCCGTCTGCGCGAAGGCCGAGCCGGCCATCAGACTGAGGACGCCGCCAAACACCGCGGCGTGTGCGAACGAGCGATATCTGAATTGCTGCATGGGTTCCTTCTCCAGTGCGGCGGACGACTCTGGATGTGCCGCGCGCTCCATTCGTGAAGCGCGTTACCCGGCAGTGGTGCTTCGTTCCACAGGCGCCGCTGCGCAGCAACAACAAGGGCAACATCCGTGCCGGAACCACACGGTTGAGGTCAGATTGTTGGCGACCAGCACTTGAGGTTGCCGCTCGCATCGTCGGGTTGCGTGGGTATAGTGAGCGCCTATGCCCCAACCGATCGGGTTCCGACAGTTCGCCTTGTTGTCGTTCGTGCTGGTGCTGACCACCGTGGCGCCGCCGCACGCCGCCGCGCCGCAGCAGCCGCCAGCAGCGCCACCGCCACAGGGTGGGCCAGGCGGGCCGGGTGGGCCAGGCGGGCCGGGTGGGCCGCCGCGGCCGCAGCCGGTCCAGACCGTCTCGGTGACGCACGTGCCGCTCGAGCTGTTCAGCGTGCCGGACGGGCTCGAGGTCACGCTGTGGGCCGAGACGCCCATGCTGCACAACCCGACCAACATGGACATCGATCGCGACGGCCGCATCTGGGTCGCCGAGGGCGTGCGCTATCGATCGCACCACGCGCGACAGCCCGAGGGCGATCGCATCGTCGTCCTCGAGGACACCGACAAGGACGGCAAGGCGGACAAGACCTGGACCTTCGTCCAGGAGGTCGACCTGGTGGCGCCGCTCGGCGTCGCCGTCATCGACAACAAGGTGGTGGTGTCACAGCCGCCCGACCTGATCGTCTACACGGACGTCGATCGCAATCTGCGCTTCGATCCGGCCGTCGACAAGCGCGAGGTGCTCCTCACCGGCTTCCAGGGCAAGAACCACGACCACTCGCTGCACTCGGTCACCGTCGGCCCCGACGGCAAGTGGATGTTCAACCAGGGCAACACCGGCGGGATGTTCACCGACAAGTCGGGCAAGACGTTCCGCTCCTTCGGCGCCTACCGCGACGGCCCGGTCGGCCCGTTCAAGAACCCGAACGACCAGAACGCGCTGGCCGGCAAGCCGAGCGACGACGGCCACACCTACGTCGGTGGTTTCACGGTGCGGATGAACGCCGACGGCACCAACGCCGAGATCATCGGCAACAACTACCGCAACAGCTACGAGCAGTCGATCAACTCGTTCGGTGACGTCTTTCAGAACGACAACGACGATCCGCCGGCGTGCCGCGTCAGCTACGTGATGGAGTACGCCAACTTCGGCTTCTCGTCGAACGACGGGCAGCGCGCCTGGCAGGCGGATCGCCGGCCGGGGCAGTCGACCCCGACGGCCGAGTGGCGGCAGGACGATCCGGGCATGACGCCGTTCGGCGACGTCTACGGTGGCGGCTCGCCGACCGGCAACGCCTTCTACGAGAACGGCGCGCTCGGTGCGGCCTGGGAAGGCACCTTCCTGGCGGCCGAAGCCGGCCGCAACGAAGTGTTCTCCTATCAGCCGAAGCCGTCCGGCGCCAACTTCGCGCTCGATCGGAAGATCTTCGTCACCTCGAACAAGGAGCAGAAGTACGCCGGTTCGGACTTCCTCGGCGGCGGCGGCAGCGTCACGAGCGCGGTCGCGACGCTGTTCCGTCCCTCGGACGTCACGGTCGGCCCGGACGGCGCAATCTACGTCACCGACTGGATCGACGCCCGCGTCGGCGGCCACCAGGATCTCGACAACGAGACGGCCGGCGCCATCTACCGCATCGCGCCGAAGGGCTTCGTGTCGCGGCCGCCGGCATTCGACGCCAACACCCTCGAGGGACAGATCACGGCGCTGCGCTCCCCGTCGGTGAACGTGCGCGCCATCGGCTTCAACGCCCTGAAGGCGCGCGGCGCGGCGGCGGTCGGTCCGGTCGCGGCGCTGCTCGGCGATTCGAACCGCTTCATTCGCGCCCGTGCGCTCTATCTGTTGTATCAGCTCGGCCCCGAGGGACTGAAGCGTGCCGGTTCGCCCGAGTCGCAGTCGGAGCCGGCGATGCGGATCGCCGCCTACCGGGCCATGCGCCGGGCCGGCCTCGACGTGCTGCCGGTCGCCGCCAAGCTGGCCAGGGACAAGGATTCCGGTGTCCGGCGTGAGGTCGCACTGTCGCTGCGCGATCAGCCGGCCGAGAAGTCGCTCGATCTCCTCGTCGCGCTCGCGCACGGCTACGACGGGCAGGATCGGACGTACCTCGAAGCGCTCGGCACCGGCGCGACCAAGAAAGAGGCGGCGCTCTACGATCGGCTGCGCAAGGAGCCGGGCATCAAGGCCGATCCGCTGACGTGGGACGCCAAGTTCGTCAATCTTGCCTGGCGGCTGCATGTTCCGGCCGCCGTGCCCGACCTGCTGACCCGCGCCCGCTCGACCAAGCTCTCGGCCGCCGATCGCAAGCTGGCGATGGACGCGCTCGCGTTCGTCGACGACCCCGCGGCGTCGAAGGCGATGCTGACGCTGGCTGAACCCGACAGCGCGTTGAAGGAGCCGGCGACGTGGTGGCTGCTGAACCGCATGTCGAGCAGCTGGACGTCGCACAACCTGCGTCCGGCCCTCAAGGTTGCCGGCATCTACGATCCGGACACCATCACACTGCGTGAAGCGACGGTGCCGGTGGCGCCGGCCGGTCTGCCGGAGCTGTCCATTGCCGCGGTCGCCAAGCTGACCGGTGATGCGAAGAAAGGCAAGGAAACGGCGACGCGCTGCCAGATGTGCCACCAGTTCAGTGGCGTCGGCGCGGAACTGGGACCGGCGCTCGACGGCTGGGGCCGTGGCAAGTCGGCCGATGTGATCGCCACCGCGCTGATCAACCCGAGCGCCGACATCGCCTCGGGCTACGACGGCGCCGAGATCCGCACCAACGACGGCCTGACGATTCAGGGCCTGCTGATCAAGCAGGGCGATCCGCTGATGGTGCGCAGCATGGGCGGCGTCACGCAGATCATCCCGGCGACGCGGATCGGCTCGCGCCGGCGCATGCCGACCTCGCTGATGATGAGCGCGGCGCAGCTCGGGCTCACCGAGCAGGACGTGGCGGACGTGGTCGCGTTCCTGCGCTCGAACTGACGCTGGGCCGTGTGAACGACAGCTGGTCCGACGGGGCGACGTCGCCCTTCAGGACCAGCTCGATCTGGCGCAGTGCCGCCTCGTTGTCAGCCGCGTGTTCGAGACGATGCAATCCGCCGGCGCGAGATCTTCAGGCCGCGCATGTAGGCATCGTTGGCCGTGAAGAGCACGCAGATTCCCGGCGATGCCCGTCACGATCACGCGGCGGACCCTCAGGTCATCGAGCAGCGTCTCGAGCGTGGTGTCGTAGAAGCCGGAGTGCTTCGGCTTCAGCACGAAGAAGTCGTCCTGGGTCGGCCGCAGGCAGAGCGAGGCGCGGCGGCCCTTCGAGGCCTTGGCGGTGCAGTGGGCCACCGTGCACCGACGGTCGGAACGCCATTGCCCGAAGGTGTCGTTGACGTAGACGACGGGCAGGCTGCCCGCGTCCGGGTACGCGAATGACCCGGCGCCCCACGAGGGTGACGCCGGGTCGAGTCGAGCCGGCACGGAGCGCGTGTCGCGCTAGTGGGTGCCCGGCGCAGGTTTGCCGGCTCAGGACGTCACGAGCAGGTTGTTCATGACGTTCTTGGCGCCGGCGATGTCGTCGGCCTTCTGGCCGATGGCCTTCTTGTCAGCGTCGGATTTCACGTCGCCCTTCAGCGACACCAAGCCGTCGCTGGCGATGATCTTCAGCGTCTCGGCGTAGGCGGCGATGGTCTTGTCGTCGCCGATGGCCTTGCGGATCTTGGCTACCAGTTCGGCGTCCGGGGTCGCTTGCGTCGCCTGAGCCGTGACGACCGGCGCCGCGTGGGTGTCCGCCACCGCGACCGCCAGGCTCAGCAGGCCGCCCGTGATTACCGCGCGCGTGAACGAATGGTTTCGCATGTTGAACATCCGTGGCCTCCACTAATGGGCGCCTCGATACCACCATGGCACGGCGCACCGGGATGAAGGGCAAAGGCCGTGCCGGCTCCTCCGGACCTCGGGCGTGGGCTCACAGCCGAGCCGCCGCGGCACCGCCGCCGGGTTAGGTGTCCGCCAGCGGGGGCGTGTAACGTAGAGAGCCCCTCGCGCCGATCGGCGGCGCCGGGCGACCGCATTCGATGTCCAAAGCCTCGACCCAACCTGCGCGCGGCATGCGCGACTTCCTGCCCGGCGACGTCCGCCGCCGGCGCTTCGTGATCCAGACGATTGCTTCGGTCTACGAGCGCTACGGCTTCGAGCCGCTCGAGACGCCGGCTGTCGAGAACCTCGAGACGCTGCTCGGCAAGTACGGCGAAGAGGGCAATCAGCTCGTCTTCCGGATTCTGAAGCGCGGGGCCGAATTGCAGCGCGCGCTCGAGAAGCCGGCCGGCGAAGGCGAGCGCATCGAGTTCGCCGACCTGGCGCTCCGCTACGACCTCACCGTGCCGCTGGCGCGCGTCGTCGCCGAGCACCGGACGCTGCCGAAGTTCTTCAAGCGGTACCAGATTCAGCCGGTGTGGCGGGCGGATCGGCCGGCCCGGGGCCGCTTCCGCGAGTTCTACCAGTGCGACGTCGACGTGCTCGGTTCGACCTCGCCGGTCGTCGAGGTGGAACTCTGCGCGGCAGCGGCAGACGCGCTGATCGCGCTCGGCTTCTCGACCTTCACCGTCCGCATCAACCACCGCCAACTGCTCACCGCGCTCCTCGATGTCGCGACCGTGCCGGCCGACAAGCACACCGACGCTCTCGTCGCGCTCGACAAGCTGGGCAAGGTCACGCCGGACGAAGTCGTCGCCGACATGGAAGGGCGCGGCATCACCCGCGCCGCCGCGGACGCGTCGATCGGCTTGTTCCTGACCGACTTCCTCGTCGCCGGCGTCCCCTCGCCGACCAACGCCGACGTCTTCGCGGCCCTGCGGACCAGGCTCGGCGATCACGCCGTCGGCCAGGGCGCGCTCGACACCCTCGCCACGATCGAGCGACTGTCCGCTGCGACGTCGGCCGGCGGCCGCCTCCAGCTCGATCCGTCGCTGGCGCGCGGGCTGTCTTACTACACCGGCGCCATCATGGAAATCGCGGTGCCCGACCTCGCCGGCAGTCTCGGCGGCGGCGGCCGCTACGACAACCTGGTCGGCATGTTCCGCGGCGACGCGGTACCGGCGTGCGGCTTTTCGCTGGGGCTGGAGCGCATCCTCGTGGTGATGGGGGAGCGCGGCATGTTCCCGCCCGACCTCGAAGCCGCGGCGGCCGACGTCATGGTGCTGCAGTGGAGTGAGGCGGCCCAGGCGGATGCGCTGGCGTTGGCCGGCGAGCTGCGGATGCCGAGCGCCGCCGGCGAGCTTGGCCCGCGCGTCGTCCTCTATCCCGAGGTCGACAAGCCGGGCAAGCAGTTCAAGTACGCCGAGACCATCGGGGTCCGGGTCGCCGCCCTGGTCGGCGAGGACGAGGCGGCGGCGCGCACCGTGACGCTGAAAGACCTGAAGAACCGGGTCCAGGTGACCGTGTCCCGGGCCGACGCACCGGCCGAGATCCGCCGCCTGCTGGCCGCGTCCAAGTAGACTACTCACGCAATGCAGTCACTCGGAGACCTTCGTCGTACTCACACCTGCGGCGGCCTGCGGCCGACCGCGGTCGGCCAGCCGGCCGTCCTGCTCGGATGGGTGCACCGCGTCCGTGACATGGGCGCCATCCTCTTCGTCGACGTGCGCGACCGCTACGGCGTCACCCAGGTCGTCGTCCGCGACAACGACGCGCTCGTCCAGGAAGCCAAGAAGCTCCGCACCGAGATGGTGATCGGGGTCCTGGGCACGGTCGACCGCCGCAGCGCGGACACCGTCAACCCGAAGCTGGACACCGGCGAAGTGGAGGTCGTGGCGTCCGAGGTGCGGCTCCTGAACGACGCCAAGCGGCCGCCGTTCTCGATCGCCGACGAGGGCCCGGTGGCCGAGGAAGCGCGCCTGCGCTACCGCTATCTCGATCTGCGTCGGCCGGGCATGCAGGAGCACCTGATCCTGCGGCACAAGGTGTCGATGGCGATCCGCCAGATGTTCGACCAGGAAGGCTTCATCGAAGTCGAGACGCCGATCCTGACCAAGTCGACGCCCGAGGGCGCCCGCGACTACCTGGTGCCGAGCCGGGTCCACGACGGCCAGTTCTTTGCCTTGCCGCAGTCGCCGCAGCTGTTCAAGCAGCTGCTGATGATTGCCGGCATGGACCGCTACTTCCAGATCGCGCGGTGCTTCCGCGACGAGGACCTGCGCGCCGATCGTCAGCCGGAGTTCACCCAGGTCGACGTCGAGATCTCGTTTGCCACGCCCGACATCGTCTTCGGAGCGATCGAGCCGGTGCTCAAGGCCTGCTTCGCGCTCATCGGCGTCGACGTGCCGCTGCCACTCCCGCGGATGCCGTACAGCGATGCCATCGGCAAGTACGGCTCCGACAAGCCGGACCTGCGCTTCGGGATGGAGATCCAGGAGCTGACGTCGGCGTTCGCGACGACGACGTTCGCCCCGTTCCGGGAGGCCCTGGACGCCAAGGGCGTCGTGCGTGGGCTCGTCGTGCCCGGCGCGGCGCGTTCCTCGCGCAAGGAAGTCGAGACGCTGTGCGACGAGGCGGTGCAGTTTGGCGGCCTGGTCACCTATGCGCGGCGGCAGCCGGACGGCAACGTGCAGAGCCCACTCAAGAACCAAGTCGGCGAAGACACCGTCGTCGAGGCGCTGACGCGGGCGGGCGCGACGGCTGACGACGCGTTGTTGCTGGCGGCAGGCCCGGCCGACAAGATCGCCAAGCTGCTCGGCCAGTTGCGGCTGCATCTCGGCAAGAAACTGGGTCTGATCGATCAGGCGGCGTGGAAGTTCACCTGGGTCGTCGACTTCCCGCTGTTCGAGTGGGACGACGCCGAGCAGCGCTACTTCTCGGTCAACCACCCGTTCACGGCGCCGCACGAGGCCGACGTCCACCTGCTCGACACCGCGCCGGGCGAGGTGCGTTCGCAGGGCTACGACATCGTGCTCAACGGCATGGAAATCGGCGGCGGCAGCATCCGTATCCACGACCAGGCGCTGCAGGCGAGGATTTTCCAGATGCTCGGCCTGAGCGACGAGGACGCGCGATCGCGGTTCGGCTTCTTCCTCGACGCCCTCGAGTACGGAACGCCGCCGCACGGCGGCATCGCGCTCGGCCTGGATCGTCTGGTCGCGCTGCTGTGCGGCGAGACGTCGATCCGCGAGGTCATCGCGTTCCCCAAGACGGCCGCGGCCGTCGACATCATGGCCGGCGCGCCGACGCCGGTCGACGAGAAGCAAATGCGCGAACTGCACATCCGCCTGCGTAACCCGCAGTTGCCCGGGCACGCGGTCTAGCATGCCGGTCCGCAAGATCGCGCTGCCGGACGATGGCGTCGAGGCGTTCTTCGGGACGCACGACGAGAACCTGCGCCACCTCGAGACGCTGTTCGGCGTCGAGATCCGCACCGACGGCCACGGCCTGCTGGTCGAGGGTGACGGCGCGGGCACGGAACGGGTCGAGCGGTTCGTCGCCCAGGTGACCGGCCTGATGAAGGACGGCTACAAGTTCGCGCCGGGCGAGATGCGGACGGCGTCGACGCTGATCGCCGAGGATCCGGCCGTCGACCTGCGCGAGGTCTTCCTGCGCAGCACGATCCGCGCCTCGACCAAGAAGCAGGTGGTGCCGAAGAGCGCCCACCAGCGCGCCTACCTCGACGCGATCGAGAAGCACGACATCGTGTTCGGCGTCGGCCCGGCCGGCACCGGCAAGACCTACCTGGCGATGGCGCAGGCGGTGGCGTTCCTCCTCGCCAAGCGCGTCAGCCGGATCGTCCTGGCGCGGCCGGCGGTGGAAGCGGGGGAGAAGCTCGGCTTCCTGCCCGGCGACCTCCAGGCCAAGGTCAACCCCTACCTGCGCCCGCTCTACGACGCGCTCTACGACATGATGGAGCAGGAGCGCGCCGAGCGGCTGATCGAGCGTGGCACCATCGAGATCGCGCCGATCGCCTTCATGCGCGGCCGGACGCTGAACGACGCCTTCGTCATCCTCGACGAGGCGCAGAACACCACCTCCGAGCAGATGAAGATGTTCCTCACGCGCCTCGGCTTCGGCGCCAAAGCGGTGATCACCGGCGACATCACGCAGATCGACCTGCCGACCGGGCGGGTGTCCGGCCTGATCGAGGCGCTCAACGTGGTCCGCCAGATCGAGGGCATCGCCTTCGTCCACTTCGACGAGCGCGACGTGGTCCGCCACAAACTGGTGCAGCGTATCGTCCAGGCCTACGCCCAGTTCACGGCCGGCGGCGCCGTGCCGTTGCCACGTACCGACTAGCCGCCATGGCATCCGGCCCGGGATCCCGGCTGGCCGTGACGGTCTGCGATGCGGCCGGAGGTCCGGTCCGGGTCCCCGGCCTGGCCGCCTGGCTGGCCGGCCTGGCCCCCCGGGCCGCGACCGGGACGCTGACCCTGGTCATCACCAGCGATCGCCGCATCCGCCGGCTGAACCGGCTCTGGCGGGGCATCGACAAGGCCACCGACGTCCTGTCGTTTCCGGCCGGGGACGACCCCGGGCCGGTGCGCCACCTCGGCGATGTAGTGATTTCCCGGGAAACGGCGGTTCGACAGGCCCGGGATGGGGGGCATCCCCTAGCGACAGAGCTGCGCGTTCTGGCACTTCATGGGCTGTTGCATCTCCTCGGCTATGATCACGAGCGCGACTCGGGGCAAATGGCGCGGTTCGAGCGACGGCTGCGCCGGCAGGGGAATCTGCCGGCGGGGCTGATCGAGCGCCAGACATGAAGAGTGTGATCCCGCTCCTGTTGTTCATCCTCGGCATTGCCGGGATTTACGTCGGCACCGTTCAGGCCGCCTTCACGGCGCTGATGCGGCTGTCGCAGCGCTTGAGCGCGGAGCGGTCGGACCCCAACGACGCGCTGACGCGCTATCTCGACGAACCGCGCCTGCTCTTCATCCCGGCGCGGATTCTTCTCGGCATCATCCTGGTCGTCTCGGTCGAGCTCGCGACGGTGCTGTTCGGCATCAGCACCTGGCGCAGCGTCTCGGTGCTGGCGCTGATGATCCTCGGCTTCGTCATCGCCTGCGAGCACCTGGTGCCGCAGCTGATCGTCCGGGCCAACCCACGCGTGGTCGCCGAGTTCCTGCTGCCGTCGTTCCGCATCGTCTCGAGCCCGCTGCTGCCGCTGACGCTGGCGCTGCTCGGCCTGGTCCGCCGGCGCGACGCCGAAGGCGCGGCGACCGAGGAGCTGACGCTCCGCGGCAGCCCCAATGCCGCCGAACCGGTCGAGGACGAGGAAGAAGCCGAGGGCGACGAGGCCCGGCTCCTGCGATCGATCGTGCACTTCGGCGACACGCTGGCGCGGGAGATCATGACGCCGCGGCCCGACCTGGTGGCGATTCAGGACGACGCCACGATCGGCGAGCTGCGGGCCCAGTTCCGTGAGCAGGGCTACTCGCGCATCCCCGTCTTCAATGAAAACCTCGACAACATCGTCGGCATCGTCTTCATGAAGGACCTGCTCCTGCTCACCGACGGCGGCCGCGACGCCGATCCGGTGACGGCCCACATGCGGCCGGCGACCTTCGCGCCCGAAACGAAGAAAGTGCCAGAATTGCTGCGCGAATTCCAGCGCCGCCAGATCCAGGCGGCGATCGTCGTCGACGAGTACGGTGGCACCGCCGGCCTGGTGACGATCGAAGACATGCTCGAGGAGATCGTCGGCGAGATCCGCGACGAATACGACGTCGAGGTCGAGCCGATCGTCGAGGAAGGTGACGGCGTCTTCGTCTTCAGCGCCAAGGTCGATATCGACACCGCCGCCGAGCGGCTCGGCATCGACATCGAGCGCGACGGCTTCGAGACCGTCGGTGGTTTCATCGTCACCCACCTCGGGCGCGTGCCGAGCCCGGGCGAGAAGATCGACATCGGCGACGTCGAAATCGAAGTGCTCGAAGCCGAGCGCCGCCGCGTCCACAAGGTCCGCGTGCGCCGTCACGTCGCGGCGGACGCGTGAAGGCCGGCTTCGTCGCGCTCGTCGGCCGGCCCAACGCCGGCAAATCGACGCTGCTGAACGCGCTCGTCGAGACCAAGGTGGCCATCGTCTCGGACAAGCCGCAGACGACGCGGACGCGGATCCTCGGCGTCAAGACCACACGGAAGGCGCAGATGGTCTTCGTCGACACCCCGGGCGTGCACCGGCCGCTGCACCGCCTCAACGTGCGGATGGTCGACACGGCGCTCGACGCGCTTCGCAGCCTCGACGTCGTCGTGCTGGTCGTCGACGCCTCCGAAGCGTCGGGCAAGGGCACCGACTTCGTGCTGGAGTTGCTGAAGGACGTCCGCCAGCCCGTCGTCCTCGCCCTCAACAAGATCGACCTGATCGCCAAGCCGGAACTGCTGCCGAAGATGGCGTGGTTCCAGCTCCGCTACGCGTTCGCGGACATCGTCCCGATCGCGGCCAAGGCCGGCGACGGGGTGGCGGCGCTCGAAGCCGTCATTGGCAAACACCTGCCGGAGGGCGAGCCGACCTTCCCGGAGGACTACCTGACCGACCAGCCGGAGCGTCGCATCGCCGCCGAGCTGGTCCGCGAGCAGGTGCTGGCGGTGACCCAGGACGAGCTGCCGTTCTCGACCGCCGTCACCATCGACCAGTTCGAGGAGGTCGTGACCGGCCGGCCGACCGGCCGCCCCAAGGCCGGCGCCGAGATCGCCGAGCCGGAGCGGGACCTGCTCCGTATCGCCTGCAGCATCCTGGTCGACCGGTCGTCCCAGAAGCCGATCCTGATCGGCAAGGGCGGCGAGATGATCAAGCGGATCGGCACCGCCGCCCGGCTCGAGATGCAGAAGTTCTTCGGGACCCGGATATTCCTCGACCTCGTCGTCAAGGTGGCGCCGGACTGGCGCGAGAGCGAGCGCGTGCTCGACGATCTCGGGATCCCGGCGGGCCGGCGCAAGGGAACGGCGCGGCCGGACCGACGCCCCAGACGGCGGTAGCGGAACGCCGACACGGTAGGCGGCCGCGGCAGGGCGGAGTGGATATACAATACCGCTGCCAAACGAGCAGGGCCCACGCGGGGCGGCCCGGCGCGGTGACGCCCACCATTCCAGCGCTGACTCCATGCCGTTGCACACCACCGAGGCGCTGATTCTCCGCACCTACAAGTTGAACGACGCCGACCGCATCGTGGTGTTCCTGACCCGGGACCGGGGCAAGAAGCGCGGTGTCGCCAAAGGCGCCCGTCGGCTCCGTTCGCGTTTTCGGGGTGCCCTCGAACCATTGACCCGCGCCTCGGTCGTCTACTTCGAGAAGGAAAGCCGCGAGCTGGTGTCGCTGAACGACGCCGACACCGAGCGGTCGCCGCTGTCGGCGTTCCACCCGGAGGCCCTCGGCTACGTCGGCTACCTCGCCGAGCTGATCGACGAGTGGGCGCCGGAGAACGACCCCAACGAGAAGCTGTTCCGGCTCGGGGCGGCGATCGTCGAGGCCCTGGTCGACGACATCCCCGTCGACGCGCTGGTCCGCTACTTCGAGTTCTGGCTGCTGCGCCTCCAGGGCGTCTACCCGTCGGTGACGACCTGCCAGCGCTGCAACGGCTCGCTGGCCGACGGCGCCCGGCTGTCGCCGGCGGCGCGGACCCTGGTGTGCCGTCACTGCGCACCGCCGGCCGGGGCCAGCCCGCTGTCGCCGGCCGCGCTCGGCTTCCTGCGCGCCGCCACCACCCTCGGCCCCCTGCAGCTGAAGAACGCCCCACTGTCCGCGGTCGCCGAGCGGGAGCTGGCGGTCGTGCACCGTGCCCTCATCGCCTGGCATCTCGAGAAGGACCTGCGCTCGGCGCGCGTCCTGCGCGAGATGCAGCAGGCCGAACGCCACTAGCCGCCCCCGGGACCAACACCGCGTGACCTTTCAAGATCTCATCTTCAAGCTGTCGGAGTACTGGAGCGCCCAAGGGTGCCTCATCCAGCAGCCGCTCGACCTCGAAGTCGGGGCCGGCACCATGTCGCCGGAGACGTTCCTTCGCGTCCTCGGCCCGACGCATTGGAACGTCGCCTACGTGCAACCGTCGCGTCGCCCGGCCGACGGACGCTACGGCGAGAACCCGAACCGGCTCTACAAGCATCACCAGTTCCAGGTGATCCTCAAGCCGGCGCCGGACGAGGTGCAGCACCTCTATCTGCAAAGCCTCGAGGCGTGCGGCATCAACATCGAGCAGCACGACATCCGCTTCGAAGAGGACAACTGGGAATCGCCGACGCTCGGTGCGTGGGGCATCGGCTGGCAGGTGCTCTTCGACGGCCTCGAGATCACCCAGTTCACCTACTTCCAGCAGGCCGGCGGCCAGGAGCTGTCGCCGATCTCGGTCGAGCTGACCTACGGCCTGGAGCGCCTGGCGATGGTGCTGCAGAAGGTCGACAACGTCTACGACCTCGAGTGGGCACCGGGCGTGCCGTATCGCGACGTCCGCTTCCGTGACGAGGTCGAGCAGTCGAAGTTCGCCTTCGGCGAAGTGCCGGGCCTGGAGCCGGGCGAGTTCGCCGCATTTCACCGCGACCTGTTCGACCGGCATCACCAGTTTTCCGAGAAGCTGATCGCCGCCGGGCTCGTCATTCCGGCGCTCGAGCAGGGCCTCAAGTGCTCCCACGTCTTCAACGTGCTGGACGCGAGCGGCAGCGTCGGTGTCACCGAACGCACCTCGTACATCCTGCGCGTCCGCCAGCTGGCCGTGGCCATTGCCAAGGCCTACGTCGAATCCACGTCGCCCGCCCCGGTAGCCCATGGATCGTGAACTGCTGCTCGAGATCGGTTGTGAGGAAATTCCGGCGAGCTGGCTGATGCCGCTGTCGCGTCAGCTCGGCGAGCGCCTCGCCGCCGAGCTCGTGACGTTCCGCATCAGCGCCGGCGCGTCGGTCGAGACGCACGCCACGCCCCGGCGATTGATGGCCGGCGTGCCGCGCATCTCCGAGCGCCAGACCGACCTGGACGAACAGGTCACCGGCCCGGCGGTGGCCGCGGCCTACGGTCCGAACGGCGAGCCCACGCCGGCGGCGATCGGCTTCGCCAAGCGCGGCAACGTCGAGCCATCGGCCTTGACGGTGGTCGAGACCGCCAAGGGCAAGTACGTGTCGTATGCCAAGCACGAGCGCGGCAAGGCGACCGTCGACGTGCTGCCGGACGTCCTCGGCGCGACGCTGCGCGGCCTGGCGTTCCCGAAGGCGATGCGCTGGGATGCGTGGCTCGACGACGGCAAGGGCGAGCTGACGTTCGGACGCCCGATCCGCTGGATTCTCTATCTGCACGGCGGCCGCGTCGTCCCGTTCGTGATCCGCCGCAGCAACGCCGCCGCGTCGCCATCGGTGCAGGACGTCCGCTCGGGCGCCGTCACCTACGGACATCGCGTCCTCGCCGGCAGCGGCCGCGCCGGTCGCGCCCTCAAGGTGCGTTCGATGTCCGACTACCGCGCCAAGCTGGGCGAGCACTTCGTGCTGCTGGAGCGCGAAGAGCGCCACGCGCGCGTGGCCCGCGAGCTGGACGCGCACGCGCGCCGCCTCGGC
Organism: Vicinamibacteraceae bacterium; assembly: GCA_039916225.1. GTDB lineage: Bacteria > Acidobacteriota > Vicinamibacteria > Vicinamibacterales > Vicinamibacteraceae > JBDSLU01. The sequence continues at coordinate 1,305 of JBDSLU010000062.1, read as the reverse complement.
GGCCGCGTCAGCAGCGGCGCCGCCCACGCCGGCTTGCTGCTTGAAGTCGTCGACCTGATGGAGTACCCGACGGTCGTCGCCGGGACGTTCGCCGCCGAGTTCCTCCACCTGCCGGAGGAAGTGCTGGCCACGACGATGATCCATCACCAGCACAACTTCCCGGTGGCCGATGACGCCGGGCGACTTCTGCCAGCGTTCCTTGCCGTCACCAACATCGAGACCGACAACGCCCGCGGCATCGCCGTCAACGCCGAACGCGTGCTGACCGCCCGGCTGCGCGACGCGCAGTTCTTCTGGCAGGCCGATCGCAAGGTGATGCTCGAGTCGCGTCTCGCGCGGCTTGGCACGCTGCAGTTCCACAAGCGCCTCGGCAGCTATCGGCTGAAGGCGCTCCGGCTCGAGCACGTGGCCGGCCGCATCGCCAGTAAATTCTTCAAGGACGAGGCTGCCGCCGCGCACGCGCGTCAGGCGGGTCGCCTGGCCAAGGCCGACCTCGTGGCCGGCATGGTGCGCGAGTTCACCGAGCTGCAGGGCACGATGGGCGGCCTCTACGCCAAGCACGAAGGCCTGCCCGAGGCCGTGTGGAAGGCCATCTACTTCCACTATCTGCCGGTCGGCGTCGAGCCGAACGCACCGCCGACGCGCGATGCGCTCGGCGCCGGCGCGCTGGCGTGGGCGGCCGTCTCGGTCGCCGACAAGCTCGACTCGGTGGTCAGCCTGTTCGCCGCGGGCGAGCGGCCGACGGGGACCCGCGATCCGCTGGCGATGCGCCGGCAGGCGCAGGGGCTGCTGCGGGTGCTGGTCGACCTGCCGGAGCTGGCCGGCCTCGATGTCGCCGTGCCGCTGGCCGCGCTCGTCGAGGAGGTCAAGGCCAGCTTCGCCGCCGACGACGTGCGCACGGCCGCCGAGGCCGAGCACGCCGGCCTGGCGACGCTGGGGCCGGACGCCGAGTGGCGCACCGAGCTGACCGCGTTCCTGGTCGAGCGCCTGCGCTTCCTGTTCGAGCGGCGCGGCTTCGCCGCCGACGAGATCAACGCGGTGGTGCCGGCGAGCGCTCCGATCGAGACGCTGGCGCCGCTCAACCTGCGCCGTCGCCTCGAGGCGCTGAAGGGCATGCGCGGCTCGGCCGATTTCGCGGCGCTCGCCGCGGCCTTCAAGCGCGTCAAGAACATCGCCAAGGACAACACCGGTTCGATGCCGGCCGATGCCGCCCTGGCGGCGGCGACCGGCGGAGAACCTGCCGAAGCCGCGCTGGCGGCGGCGATCACGGAACGCGCGCCGCAGATCCGCGCCGCGGCCAAGGCC
>JBDSLU010000061.1:0-6605 GCA_039916225.1 Vicinamibacteraceae bacterium | reverse complement strand
CGAACACGGTGCCGGACACCTTGGCGAGCTTGGCGGGCACGAGGACGATGTCGGCTGGACTCTCCGAACCGGCGACCACGTCGACGGCCTGGGCGTCCGCCGCGACCACGGTCGAAGGAAAGAACGTGGCGGCGTAGCCGGTGACGTCACCGGTCGTCGTCTCCATGGTGAACTGCGGCAGATCCTCGGACTTGGCGGACAGGTAGTAGCGCCCCGGCGGCAGGCCGAACAGCCGGAAGGCGCCCGTGTCGTCGGTCAGCGCCGGGCGGCCAGACGGCGTCAGCTGCCGTTTGCCGTTGAACATGCGATAGCGCTGCGGGCTGACGGACGCTCCGGCAACGGTCTCGCCGGCGTCGTCGATGACGCGACCGGTGATGACGCCAGCCGTCGCCAAGGCGAGCACGACGTTCTCGATCTTCTGTCCGTCAGCCAGTTCGAAGGGGCGGCCCTGCCCACCGGCGCGTCGAGAGCCCAGCGCGGTGTCGACGAAACGCGGCTTCGAGCCGCGCAGCTCGTACCGGTCGGCGGGCAGCGAATCGAGCGCGAAGGTGCCGTCCGGGCCGGAGAGCGTCATGACGCCCTCAGGGGAGCGGGTGCCGCGCAGTGAGACCTTGACGCGGCGCAACGGCAGCCCCGTGTCGAGGGCCACGACCCGGCCGCGGACCGCGCCGGTGCCCTTGGGCGCCGGCGGACGCGCCGACACGTCCCGCGGCGGGGCGGTCGGGCTGCCCGGCCCCGGCAGCCCAGGGCGGCTCGGAAGCCGGGCCGGATCGGGGAGCCCAGGAGGCGTCTGGGCCGCAATGACGGGGGAGAGGAGAGCCGCGATCGCAAGCGCTGCCGCGAACGTGGCGGTGAGCCGGAAGGCGTGGGTACTCATGGTAGGCTGGATCCCATAACGCCGCGCAGCGGCAAGGAGAACAGCACGTGCCCTACCCCGAATATCTCGTGGCGCCCATGCGCGAGGAACTGACCACCCTGGGTGTCAAGGAACTGAAGACGGCCGACGCCGTCGATCAGGCCGTCAAGTCGACCTCGGGAACGCTCATGATCGTCGTGAACTCGGTGTGCGGTTGCGCCGCCGGCAAGGCCCGGCCCGGGATCGCCCTCGCCCTCAACCACTCGGTCACGCCGGATGTTTCGGCGAGCGTGTTCGCGGGCGCCGATACGGCGGCCACCGATCGCGCCCGTCAGTACTTCACCGGCTACCCGCCGTCGTCGCCGTCGGTCGGCATCCTCAAGGGCGGCAAGCTCGTCTATCTGATGGAACGCCATCAGATCGAGAGCCGGTCGGCCGAGCTCATCGCCAACGACCTCGTCGCGGCTTTCGACAAGCACTGCGCCCCGACGCCCGTCGCGGGCTAGCGATTCGACGCTAGGTTGTCGCCGCCGGTCGAACCGGCGGCGGCAGCTCGCGCTTCGCCGGCGCCTCGGCCGGCACGATCGACAGCGGGCGGCCTCGCCCGTAGCGCCTCACCGCCTCACTCACCACGTCCGCCAACGCCTCGATGAACCGGGGATGGTCGTTGACCGCCTCGGCGCGCGCCAGCGCCAGACCGATCTCGTCCGCGGTCGCCCGCGCTTCGACGTCCAGGTCGTAGAGCACTTCGATGTGGTCGGCGAGGAAGCCGATCGGCACCAGGATGGCCGCTTCGAGCCCGGTGGCGCGCGCCTCCCGGAGGTAGTCGTTCACATCCGGCTCGAGCCACGGATCCTCGGGGCGCCCGCTGCGGCTCTGGAAGACCAGTGCCCAATCGTGGGCGTGCTGCATCGTGGCGACGGCCGTCGCCGAGTCTCTGAGCTGGGCCACGTAGCGATCGGCCCCGGCCATGCTCGTCGGAATCGAATGCGCGGTGAACACCAGGCGCGCCTTCTCGCGCAGCGTCTCGGGCAGCGTCGCGCGGGCCACCGCGATATGGTCGGCGAGCGCGTCGAGAACGCCCGTTGCCAGGTGCCAGTCGGGCGCGTAGGCGACGTCGAACGGCGCGATCCCTTCCGCCGCCAGCTCCTCCTGCACCTGCCAGAGGTTCTGCTTGTACTGCTCGCAGCTGGAATAGCTGCGGTGCGCCGCGGCAATCAGGACGAGCAGCCGTCGCGCCCCGGCTGCGTGCAGGGCGCGGCAGGTGTCGACCAGCATCGGCCGCCAGTTGCGCGTGCCGACGCGCACCGGGAGGGCAAGGCCGCGGCCGCGCAGCACCGCTTCGAGCGCGCGCGCCTGCCGATCGGTGATCGCCGTAATCGGCGACACCCCGCCGAAGCGCTCGTAGTGGTGCGCCACCTCCTCGATCCGCGCCGGCGGGATTCGCCGGCCGCGCAGCACGTTGGCAAGAAACGGTCGAATGTCGTCGAGGCCATCCGGGCCGCCGAAGCCGAGGTAGAGCACGGCGTCGAACGGGGTGGCGGCGGCACGGGCAGGGGAGGGCTGGGCCAAGGTGGGGATCCTGCCGCGAGTATACTCGTCGGATCGCTGCCCGGCTGGCGGGCCCACGAACACCATGCCCAGGATCCTGGTCACCAACGACGACGGCGTTTACTCGGAGGGGCTGCACGCGCTGGCTGACGCGCTCCGCTCGATCGGCGACGTCACCGTGGTCGCCCCGCTCGGCGAAGCAAGCGCGATTGGTCACGCGCTGACCATCGCTCGACCGCTCCGGCTCGAGCGGCTGCGCGAGAGCGTCTACTCCGTCGACGGCACGCCTGCCGACTGCGTCAACCTCGGCGTCGTCCATGTGCTCATGGGCCTGCCGGACCTGGTGGTCTCGGGCATCAACAAGGGCTACAACCTCGGCGACGACGTGACCTACTCCGGGACGGTCGGCGGCGCGCTCGAGGGAGCGCTGCTCGGGACACCGGCTATCGCCGTGTCGCTGGAGCGGACCTCGGCGCCGTTCGACTTCGGACCAGCCGCCGCGGCGACCGAGCGCATCGCCGCCCAGGTGCTGCGCCAAGGGCTGCCGACGCGCACGCTGCTGAACATCAACGTGCCGCGCGGCACGCCGAAGGGCGTCAAGGCCACCGTCCAAGGCATGCGCAATCACGTCACCAAGGTGGCGGTGTCGATGGATCCGCGCGGCCGGCCCTACTACTGGATCGAAGAGGGCGAGGACACCTACGCCGACGGCGATCGCGCCGACCACGTCGCGGTCCGCGAAGGCTACGTCTCGGTGACGCCGCTGCAGCCCGACCTCACCGCGTTCGCGGCGATGGCGATCGTCGAGAAGCTCGTCTAGCGCAACTTCCAAGCGCCAAGCGCCAAGCGCCAAAGCGCCAAGCGCCAACCGCCAACCGCCAAGCGCCAACGCCCAACCTTGCCGGGTTCACCGCGGCTGCTTGGAAGTTGGAAGTTGGAAGTTGGAAGTTGGACCTTGGCCGTTGGGCGTTGACCTTCAGCTGTCGAGGACGTCGCGCACTTTCCGCGCGAGCACGTCAATCGTGAACGGCTTGTAGAGCAGCACCGGCTGCTGGCCGCCCGGCTGGGGCGTGAACGGCAGGTCGCCGGTGTAGCCGGAGATGAACAGCACCTTGGTCGCCGGCCGGTGGATGGCGATCAGCTCGGCCACTTGCGGCCCGTTCATGATCGGCATGATCACGTCGGTGACCATGATGTGGATCGGGCCCTGGTAGCCCTGCGACAGCAGGAACGCCTCGCTGCCGTCGCGCACGTCGATCACCTTGTAGCCGCGCAGCATCAGGCCTTCGCGAGCCAGCTCGCGGACGTCGTCGTCGTCCTCGACCAGCAGGATCGTCTCGTCGCCCTTGGCCGGCAGGCGGGCGATGCGGTGCACGCCGCTCGGCGTCATCGGCTCGCTGGTGCGCGGCAGGTAGATGGTGAAGATCGAGCCGACGCCCTTGGTGCTCGACACCTCGATGTGGCCGCCGTTCTGCTGGACGATGCCGAAGACCGTCGCCAGGCCCAGTCCGGTCCCTTGGCCCGGCGCCTTGGTGGTGAAGAACGGCTCGAAGATGTGGGCCAGCGTGTCGTGGTCCATCCCGGTGCCGTTGTCCGACACGCGCAGGCAGACCCACGAGCCGGCCAGCATGTTGGCGCGCCGCGCCGCCTGGAGCTGGGTGATCGTCTGCAGTGCCGTCTCGATGACCAGGCGCCCGCCGTTCGGCATCGCGTCGCGGGCGTTGACCGCCAGGTTCATCATCACCTGCTCGATCTGCCCGGGATCGGTCTTGATCGGGCACGACTCGCCGACGGTCCGGATGTCGAGCTCGAGATCCTCGCCGATCAGGCGCCGCAGCATGCGGTCCATCTCGCGAACGATGCCGTTGAGGTCGACGACGCGCGCTTCGACGACCTGACGGCGCGTGAACAGCAGCAGCTGCCGCGTCAGCGCCGCGGCGCGCTCGCCGGCGCGTTTGACCTGCTCGAGCGCCGCGCGGTGCGGATGGTTGATCGCGATCTCGCCCAGGATCACGTCGGTGTAGCCCTGCACGACGGTCAGCAGGTTGTTGAAGTCGTGGGCGATGCCGCCGGCGAGACGGCCAATCGCTTCCATCTTCTGGGACTGCAGGAACTGTTCTTCGAGCTGCTTGCGCTCGGTGACATCGACGCCGACCGCCCACGTCGACCACTCGGGCAGCGGGCACTCGCCGATGATGTTCGACCAGGCGATGGTGCGCTTCGTCGAGTCCTTGCAGGTGATCGTCAGTTCCCAGTCGCGGAACTCGACGCCCGGCATCGGCACGTCGCGGCGCATCCGCGCCCGCTCGATCGGATCGGGGATGAAGCGGTGGATGAAGCCCGGATCGCGGAGCACCTCGTCAGCGGTGAAGCCGGTGACGCGCTCGCACTCGCTGTTCCAGAAGACGAAGTTGCCGTCGTCGTCGAGCGCGGTCATCAGGACCGGCATGTTCTGGACGATGGCTTGCAGCCGTCCGCGGCTGGCGCGCAGCGCTTCCTCGGCGAGCCGGGTGTCGGTGATGTCGCGGACGACGCCCACCAGCCGTATCGGCCGGCCCTCGGCGCCGTGCTCGACCGACGCCCGCTCGTGCACCCACTTCTCGAGGCCGAGCGGCGTGACGATGCGATGCTCGACGTCGTAGACCGAGCCCGTCTCGAGCGCCCGCTGGGTCGCGGCCCGGACGCGCGCCTGATCTTCGGGGTGGACGCGGGCGTAGAACGCTTCGACGGTCAGCGGCGCGGACGTCGGCTCGACGCCGAAGAGCTGGTAGGTCTCGCGCGACCACCACTGCGCGCCGGTGGCGATATCGACGTGCCAGACGCCGATGACGCTGACGGCCAGCGCGTGCTGAAGATACGCCTGCTGATCGCGCACCGCCTGGTCGGGCGGGGCAGACGACGCCATCGCCGTGGGGATCGCGGCGGCGGCGGGAGCGGGCGAATCTGGCCCTTGGGGCAGTTGGTCGAAGTCGGACATCATCGGAGCGCGACCCGAGGCGCCGTCGTAATCGGAACATCGGCGCCGCCGCGCATGGACTTGAACCCCTAGGGATTCCGCCGGGATCTGAGACAGCAGGCGTGCGGAGTCGGCACACACCAATGCCGAGATCGCGGAAATGTTGCGCCCAGGTGGCGGCTGGGGCGCGACTTGGAGTAGACTACCTCGTTCGCGTCGGGGCGTGGCTCAGCCTGGTAGAGCACTCGGTTCGGGACCGAGGGGTCGGAGGTTCAAATCCTCTCGCCCCGACCAACTTTCGACTCGCAAGAAGCCCAGCATCCGCTGGGCTTTTGTGCGTACCGCCGCTCTCGGGCTGCTCTCGGGCTGTTCTCGGGGCTGTTCTCGGGGCTGCTCTCGGGGCTGCTCTCGGGGGCCGCTCTCCGGGGCCGCTCTCCGGCGCCGGTCAGGCAGGACTGCCGGCTGGCAGCCGGCGATCGCCCAGGACGAGCCGGCGCAGCCCTACCGAGGGGCCGGTCCCGCGAACCGCGAGATCCAGGGCATAGGCGGTCAGCGTACTGATCACCAGCAACTCGCCGCCGTCCTCGAGGAAGGCCAGCGGCGCGGCGATCTGCGGCGCGCGGAAGAACGCGATCGTGTGGATGGCATCGATGACGACGCCGCACAGGCCGAGAGCGGCGGTCAGGATGAGCAGCTCCCGCGACAGACGCCAGGTCGACTGACGGTCGCGCCACCAGGCCGCCGCGAGCAGGACCATCAGCGCCGCGCCAACGGTGGCGGCGACCAACATCTCACCGAAGTCGTCCGGCCGGAGGCCGCCTACGCCCGGCAGGGCGAGCCGCTGTCCGAGCCAGTAGCCGACGCGCTCGTGCAGCTGGACGGCGTCGTCGATCATCAGGAAGCCGAAGAAGCCGGACCACGCCAGCAGCACCGGATGACGCCGGTTCAGGAACGAGATGGCCAGGCACAGCGCCAGCCAGAGCTGCTTCATGTACTGGTAATACTCGGAGAGCCCGCCGTCGGTCTCGAGCGAGTAGTGGGCGCCACGCAGCGCCGGCATGGTCAGGTGCCCGACGTGCATGGCCATGTAGACCAGGTCACCGCACACCAGGACGAGCAGAAAGAGGCGCACGGCCCGCAACAGCGCGGCAGCGTCCGTCCCGTGAGCAGCCGGAGCGAGCGTGGTCGGCATGAATGCCGGGATCATCGGCGCAGTGAGGGCGCAAGTGCAGGGTGATTCCG
>JBDSLU010000060.1:0-7054 GCA_039916225.1 Vicinamibacteraceae bacterium | reverse complement strand
CGCCGCGTCGTATTCGGTCACGTCGGCGAAGAACGGCTTGCCGCGCTCGACGAACTCGGTCAGGCGCTTGGCGCGCGGCTTGAACAATTCGAGGACGGCGCAGAACCAGTCCTGCCGCGCGCCGGCGTAGTCGGCCTGCCACACGCCGGCGTCACGCAGGAACGGCTCGACGCGCGTCGCCAGCTCGCGCGTGTCCATGCGCATGATGTGCTGGCTGTTCATCCAGTCCAGTTTCTCGGTGTTGAACACGGCGCTGGCCGAGCCGATGCCATCGAGCGCAAACCGCGCGGTGAGGTCGTCGACCGAATGCAGCTCGCTGTCGTCGCCGGGCGACCACCCGAGCAGCGCGAGGAAGTTCAGCATCGCCTCGGGCAGGTAGCCCTGCGCCTTGTACTCGAGGACCGACGTCGCGCCGTGCCGCTTGCTCAGGCGCTTCTTGTCGGGGCCGAGGATCATCGGCACGTGCGCGAAAGCCGGCACCGGCGCGCCCATCGCGCCAAACAGCAGCACGTGCTTCGGCGTGTTCGAGACGTGATCGTCGCCGCGGATGACGTGCGTGATCGCCATGTCGACGTCGTCGCACACCACCGACAGGTGATAGATCGGCTGGCCGTCGCGGCGGACGATGACGAAGTCGTCGATGCTGGTGTTGTCGAAGGCGATCGTGCCCTTGACCAGATCGGTGAAGCTGGTCCGGCCCTCGGGCACCTTGAAGCGGATCGCACGCGGCGTGCCGTTCGCCGCCATGTCGCGCGCCTCGGCCTCGGACACGGCCCACTCGCGGCGGACGTAGCGCCACACTTCGCCGCGGCCCTCGGCCGCCTTGCGCGCCTCGTCGTACTTCTCGGGCGGCGTGAAGTCGTAATAGGCGTGGCCTGACGCGACGAGCTGCTCGGCGACCGCGCTGTGCCGGACGAAGCGCTGCGACTGGAAATAGGGCCCGTGCGCGCCGCCCACCTCCGGCCCTTCGTCCCAGTTCATCCCCAGCCAGCGCATCCCCTGCAGGATGCCCTCGACCATTTCGTCGGACGATCGCTCGGCGTCGGTGTCCTCGATGCGCAGCACGAAGACGCCGCCGTCGCGGCGGGCGAGCAGCCAGTTGAAGAGCGCGGTGCGGGCACCGCCGACGTGCAGGTAGCCGGTGGGAGACGGGGCGAAACGTACGCGAATCACAGCAATCGGAGTGTAACCGGAGGGACCGAACTCCGTATCCTCCTCGACGGTGGCTCAGGTGACGACGTTCCACAGCCTCTACGACGCGTACGCAAAGGACGTCCATCGTTTCGCGCGTTTCCTGACCGGCAGCGACGATGCGGCCGCCGACATCACGTCGGAGACGTTCCTGCGCGCCTGGACCGGCCGCGACGCGATCCGGGTCGAGACCGCCAAGGCCTACCTGCTGGCCATCGCCCGGAACCTGGCGCGCGACCGGGCGCGCCTCGCCAGCCGGATGTCGGACGGGGACGTGCCCGAGACGCCGGTCCCACCCAACGCCGACGCTCGGCTCGAGCTGGGCCGGACGCTCGCGGCGGTGCGGGCGCTGACGGCCGAGTACCGGGAGCCGCTGCTGCTGGCTGCCGCGGGCGTGGCCTACGAAGAGATTGGACGGATGCTCGGGCTGTCGGTCGGGACGGTGAAGATCCGCGTCCACCGCGCCCGGCTCAAGCTCGGGGCCACGTTGGCCCCGGCGCTGCCAGGGAGATCGACATGACCACCACGACACTGACGGAGGATGTGATGAACGACCTGCTCGCGGTCTATCTCGCCGGCGACGCCTCGGCCGACACCCGGAACCTGATCGAGGCTCGCGCCGGCCGCGACCCCGGCTTCGCGGCAAAGATCGCCGCCGCCCGGGCCGTCGACCTGGGTGGCGCGCTGCCGGCGGCGCCACCGCCGGACGCCGAGCTGCGGGCGTTGACCCGCACCCGCCAGGCGATCTTCCTGCGGACGCTGTTCTTCGCCGCCGGTGTCTTCTTCACGCTGCTGCCGCTGTCGTTTCGCGGCGGAGCGAACGGCCTCGAGTTCCTGTTCCTGGGCAGACAGCCCGGCCTCGTCTGGGCGTTCTGGAGTGTGGCCGCGGCCTCGTGGGTTGCGTGCTGGCTGATGCACCGGGAGATGGGCGAAGCCGGCCTCTGACCTGGCGGGCCGGTCTCTGACCTGGCGTTCTCCGCGGCCAAGCCCTGCTACCAGGTCTTCAGCCGGATGTTGCGGTACTCGACCTTCATCGGCGGCCCGACGTGCACCTGGACGCCGATGAGCCCGTCGGCTGGCCGGTTCGGCGCGTCGTCGTCGATGGTCATGCTCAGCAGGTGCCCGTTCAGGAAGTGCATCAGGGTGTTGCCGCGGACGATGAGGTGCACCGCGTTCCAGTCGTCGGTGGCCAGCGTGGCGAGCTGGGCCTCATCGCCGATGCTGGCGACGACGACCGGCGCACGCCCGCCGACCACCCGCGTGACCTGGCCCCGCATCGCCATGAACAGGCGGCCCTTCTCCTCGTAGTTCTGGCCGATGTAGCGCTTGGGTCCGTCGATGTCGAACTGGTAGCCGCGTAGCGCGAAGGCGTTGCCCGGCGTCACCGGGTCGGGCACGCTGACGCTGCGGTAGTTGATCCCGCTGTTGCCGACCGGGGTGATGCGGTAGTCGAGCTTCAGCTCGAAGTCCTTCGGCGTGCCGCCGCGCCAGATGATGAAGGTGTTGCTCTTGACCACCGTCGACGGCGTGATCTCGCCGACCAGGGCGCCGTTCTCGACCCGCCAATAGGTCGGGTCGCCTTCCCAGCCTTTCAACGTCTGGCCATCGAAAATCGGGGTGAAGCCCGGATCGTCGCCCTCGACCGGAGAGGGGCGGTCGCTCTGTTTCGGCACGTAGGGCGTCGTTTGCGCCTGCGTGACGCAAGGCGCCAGCAGCCCCGCCACCGCCACCAGCCCACCCAGGACCGCTGCTCGAGACACTCGCATCGCTGCTCCCTTTCCCGTCACCCACGACGGCCAGACGGCCGCGGCGGTCGTCTACAGTGGACATCATGGCCCAGTCCACGACCGTCGCCCGCTCGCTGATCGTCGCGCTGCTGCTGCCCGCCGCCGCCTCGGCGCAGGGCAGCGGCTCGCTGGCCACGCCTCGCATCTTCGACGCGCTGGCCCTCAGGAGCGGCGCCACGGTGTGCGAAATCGGCGCCGGCGACGGCGAACTGAGCCTCGCCGCCTCGGACCGCGTCGGCGGCCAGGGCCATGTCTACACCAGCGAGCTGGGTGAGGAACGGGTCAAGGCGCTGCAGGCCAAGGTCGCGGCGGCCAGCCGGGCCCACATCCAGGTGGTCGCCGGCGCCACCGATCGCACCAACTTCCCCGACGGGGCCTGCGACGCGCTCTTCATGCGCAACGTCTACCACCACATCAGGGCACCGGGACCGATGAGCGCGTCGTTGTCGGCCGCGCTCAAGCCGGGCGGCCGCCTGGCCGTCGTCGACTTCACGCCCCCGGGCGCCGAGGCCTCGACGCCCGCCGAGCGCGCCAGCGACGGCACCCATGGCGTGACGCCCGACAGCGTCCGCCGCGAGCTCGCCGATGCCGGCCTGCTCCTCGAACGCACCGAGGCGGGCAGCGGCCGGTGGTTCATGGTCGTCGCCACCAAGCCCGGGACCTAGAACCGGCCCGCGCCGGACCAGACGACGCCAAAGTCGTCGCTATTGCCGGCCGCCTGGAACTTCTCGTGTCGTCGGCCGTATTTTGCCTACAATGCAGTACATGGGAAACGGCGGACCTCCGCGCCTGGCCGAATGGCTGCTGCGGCGGCTCGTCGGCGGCTCGATCGGCGCGGACGCCGTCGTCGGCGACCTCGCCGAGGAGCATCACGCCGAACGGCGCGCCCGTGGCCGGCTCGGCGCCGACGTCTGGTACTGGCGCGAGGCCGCTGGCGTCGCCGGGCGTGTGGCGGTGGCGTTGCACCGCGCCCACCGGCCGGCCCTGTCCCCCTTCCCGATTCCAGGAGATTCATTCATGTCCGGTCTCTGGCGTGACCTCCGGCTCGCGGCGCGGCTGATCACGCACCAGCGCGCGTTCGCGCTCATCATCGTTCTGACGCTGGCCGTCGGCCTGGCCGCCAACGCCACCGTGCTGGCACTGGTCGACGGCCTGGTGCTGCGCCCGTTCCCGCTGCGTGACATCGATCGCCTGGTCCAGGTGTTCGGCGTGTCGCCGGAGGGCGGTCCAGTGGCCGACCGCGCCGAGGTGTCGCCGGCCGACTTCGTCGACTTCCAGCGCGAGACGCGATCGACGGACCTGATCGCGCTGCAGTGGTGGGACGCGACCATCGCCGGCCGGACCGAACCCGAGCGGCTGCAGGGGTTCAAGGTGAGCCCGGCGTTCTTCGGCGCGATGGGCGTCGCCGTCGCCGCCGGTCGCGGCTTCCTCCCGGAAGAGGCCCTGCCCGGACGCGATCGCGTCGCGGTGATCTCGGACGCCCTGTGGAAGCGTCGCTTCGCCGGCGATCCGCAACTCGTCGGCCGCACCGTGATGCTCGAGGGCGAGCCGCACCTGATCGTGGGCATCGCGCCGCCGAAGTTCGACTACCCGTACGGCAGCGAGGTCTGGGCGCCGCTGGCCTTCACGCCCGACGCCCTGTCGCGCCGCCAGAGCCGCTATCTGTCGGTGATCGGCCGCCTCCACGACGGTGTGGCTCCGGCCGTCGTGCAAGCGGAAATCGCGGCCAGCGCCGCGCGCCTGACCACGCAATACCCGACCACCAACCGCGGCTGGACGGTCAACGTCATGCCGCTCGCCGCGTCGGTCGTCGACGTCGGCGCGGCCAGCTTCCTGGTCGTCCAGCAGGTCGCGACGCTGCTGGTGCTGCTCCTGGCCTGCGCCAACGTCGCCAACCTGCTGATCGTCCGCGCCGCCGACCGCTCGAAGGAGCTGGCCCTGCGCGTCGCGCTCGGCGCCAGCCGGTGGCGCGTCATCCGCCTGCTGGTGATCGAGAGCCTGGCGCTGGCGATCGCCGGCGCGGTGAGTGCCATTCCCCTGACGTGGGCGGCCCTCGCGGCGTGCCGCGCCGCGATGCCGCCGAACATCGCCCGGTTCATCCGCGGCTGGGATGAAGTCGATGTGGATCTGCGCGTCGTCGGCGGTCTGGCCCTGCTGGCCGTGGCCAGCACGGTCGCCTTCGGCCTGCTGCCGGCGCTGCGCGCGTCGCAGGTATCTCTGAACGACGCCCTCAAGACCGGCGGCCGTGCCGGGGGCGGCGGCGGACGCCATCGGCTGCGCCACGCGATGGTCGTCGTCGAAGTGGCGATGGCGCTGACGCTGCTGATCGCCGCCGGCCTCAGCGTCCGCGGCACCACCACGGTGCTGTTCCGCGACGACGGCTACGACCCGGACGGCGTGATGACGCTGCGCGTGTCGCTGCTCGGCGCCCGCTACGAGACGCCGGAGAAGCAGCGCGCCTTCTTCGAGGGCCTCGTCGACGACGCGCGCGGCGCCCTCGGCATCGAGGGGGCGGCGCTCGTCAACGTCGCGCCGGCGTCGATGCGCAACGCCACCAGCAGCATCGAGATCGACGGGCACCCGGTCACCGACGCCGCCGAACGGCGCAGCGCCGACGTCCGCACCGTCACGCCGGGCTACTTCCAGGCCCTGCGCATCCGCCTGATCGCCGGGCGTGACTTCGGCCGCGGCGACACGCCCGAGGCGCAGCCGGTCGCGATCGTCAGCGAAACGATGGCCCGGCGCTACTGGAAGGGCGAGGACCCGATCGGCCGGCGCTTCCGGAGCGACGGCGTCGAGGGTCCGTGGCGGACCGTCGTCGGCATCTCCCGTGACGTCCACCACACGTGGTTCATGAACGACATCGCGCCGACGTTCTACCTGCCGTTCGCGCAGCAGCCGGCCAGCGACATGGTGCTGATGCTGCGCGGCGCCGGCGATCCCTCGCCGCTCGCCGCGGCCGGACGCCAGATGGTCCTGGCGCGCGACGCCGGCCAACCGGTCTACGAGGTCCGCAGCCTGCGCCAGGTGCGCTCGGAAGGCGCCGTCGGCCTCACCTTCGCGGCCACCTTCATGGGCGTGTTCGGCCTGGTCGGCCTGCTGCTGGCCGGCGTCGGCATCTACGCGATCATGGCCTACGCGGTGCGACAGCGGACGCACGAGATCGGCGTGCGGCTGGCCCTCGGCGCCCGACCGCGCGAAGTGCTGGCGGCCACGCTCGGCCGCGGCCTCCGTCTCACCGCGATCGGCCTCGTCGTCGGCCTGGCCGGCGCCTACGCCCTTGGTTCGCTGATGGAGCGCACGCTGTTCGGCTCGATCCGCGTCGATGCCCTGACCTTCGTCGTCTTCACCGCGGTGCTGGCCTTCGCCGCTGTCGCCGCCTCGATCGTGCCGGCGCGCCGCGCCCTCCGCGTCGACCCGATGATCGCCATCCGCCACCAGTAACCCATGGATACCTATCTCGGCGAGTTCGAACACCTGGTGCTGCTAGCCGTGCTGCGGGTCGGCGACGACGCCTACGCCGTGCCGGTGCGGGCCGAGATCGAATCCCGCGGCGGGCGCACGGTGAGCCGCGGCGCCCTCTACACCACCCTCGATCGGCTCGAGCAGAAGGGCCTGCTGCGCTCGCGCCTCGGCGATCCCCTGCCGGAGCGCGGCGGCCGGGCCCGCCGTTATTACAGCGTCAGCCAGCGGGGCCTGGCCAGCCTGCGGGCGGCGCGGGAAGCGATCGACGGCCTGTCGGCGGGCGTCACCCTCGAATCGAAACGCGCGACCAGCTAGTGTCCCGGCGACGTCGCTCGGGCGCGGTCGGGACCGATCCGCCGCCTATCTGTCGAATCGGGCCATCCTCGTTCGACGTATGTATGTAGCGGCGCCTTGGGGCGCCGATCACAGCGCGATTCCAAGGAGGATCTTGTGAGAAAGCTGATCGTGTCCGAGTTCGTGAGCCTCGACGGCGTGATGCAGGCCCCAGGTGGCCAGGACGAGGACCGCGACGGCGGCTTCGAGCACGGCGGCTGGACGGTGCCCTACTGGCACGACGACATCGGCAAGAAGTTCTTCGAGCTCATGTCCAG
>JBDSLU010000059.1:0-17922 GCA_039916225.1 Vicinamibacteraceae bacterium | reverse complement strand
CGATACGCCCGAAATGAAGGACAGGTAGCCCGGTACGAGCGGCAGCACGCAGGGCGAGACGAACGACAGGAAGCCGGCCACCAGGGCCGCGAAGTAGGAAACGTCGTCCACGAGGGTTAGATGCCTTCCCCGCCTATTTCGTTTCGACCAGGGGGATCACCTTGCCGGCCGGCCGCCGCTGCAGGGTATCGGCGAACTTCACCGGCGGGAGGTCGTTGAACAGCACGTCCCACTTGCCGCGTTCCATCGGGTTCGACGACTGCAGCCAGTGGGCCGCGGTCTTGACCTCGTTGAACGACACCGTGTCGATGCCGGCGAGGCCGGGCACCTGCCCGGCCATCCCGGCCAGGTCGGCGCGAACGTCGACGGTGGTCTTCATGGTCAGGCCGGCGCCGAGCTTGGCGGCAAGCTTGAGCAGGACGACCGTGTCTTCGAGGGCGTAGCCCGGCGGCGGAATGACCTTCGACGTGGTCTGCAGAATGCCCTGGCCGTTGGTGTAGCAGGCTTCCTTCTCGACCCAGCAGGCGCCGGACAGGACGACGTCGGCGGCTTCGGACAGCGCCGAGCCGACCACCCCCTGCACGACGAGGGTCTTGAGCGTGCCCGTGGTGCGGGCCTCGGCGATCCAGGCCACGTCGCCCAGCGAGCCGGCCGGGCCGGGATCGAGCACGAACAGGGCGGACACCTTGCCGGCCGCGACGTCGGCGCGGAGGGCGTCGAGCGACGGGGCGGCTTCGCCAGCGGCGGCGCCAGTCAGGCCGAGCAGGCGGGCGCCGCCGACGTTCGGGGCATCCACCGTCGGCACGACGAACTTCACGCCCGACGGCTGCGCCTTGCTGCTGGTCGTCCAGGTCACGTCGACGGCCTGCGGCGCGGCCTCGCCGAGCACGTGCTGGGCGATGCGAGCCGCGACGTAGAGTTCCTCGGTCGAGCCGTGCGCCGAGAGCAGGAAGCGCGGGCCAGGGGCTCCGGCCGCACCGGCCTTGAGCGCCGTCGCCGCGGCGGTGATGGCGCTGTCCCACGGCACCGGGGCCAGGCCGCCGGCGCCCCGCACCATCGGCTGCGTCAGTCGCGCGTCGCCTTCGACCCAGTGGTAGTCGAAGCGCCCGATGTCGCACATCCAGTAGCCGTTGACCGCCTCGTTGAGGCGCGGCGTGACGCGCACCAGCTGGGCGCCCTTGGCCCATTCCGGCTTGGCGCGCAGCCACATGGTGGTGCTGCAGCCCTTTTCGCAGAGCGTGCAGATCGTGTCGACGGCGCTCGGGTTGTCCCACGGCCGCGACTTGAACCGGTAGTCGCGCGTCGTGATCGCCCCGACCGGGCAGACGTCCATGAGATTGCCGGAGAGCAGCGAGTGGACACCCTGCTCCTCGAAGGTGGCGATCTCGCTGCCGTTGCCGCGGTTCATGATGCCGATCTGGGCATCGCCATCGATGTCCTGCATGAAACGGACGCAGCGCGTGCACAGGATGCAGCGGTTGCGGTTGAGCATCAGCGTCGGACCGAAGTCGACGTCGGCCTTCACGCCCTCGCCGTCGAACGTCCGCCGCGGGAACTCCATCCGGCTGTCGTCGCGGCCGAAGGCGTAGGAGAAGTCCTGGAGCGGGCACTCGCCGCCCTTGTCGCAGACCGGACAGTCGAGCGGATGGTTCAGCAGCAGGAACTCGAACACCCCGGCGCGGGCCTCCTCGACTTCCTGGGTAGCGGTGGACACGACCATGCCCTCGGTGGCCGTGACCGAGCACGACACCTGCAGCTTGGGCATCTTCTCGATCTTCACCAGGCACACGCGGCAGGACCCATCCACGCCCAGCGCCGGGTGATAGCAGTAGTAGGGGACCTTGGTCCCCGCCTCGATGGCGGCCTGGAGGACCGAACGGCCCTTGGCGACCGTGACCGGACGGCCGTCGATCGTGAGCGTGACTGTGTCCATAAGTCTCTGCAGAGGCGCGTGCTGCCGCGAAAAAAGCCCCCGGGATCATATACCGGCCGGGCGCGACAGCGGACGGTCGCCGCCAGTGCCGCGTGGGCGTCTTGACAGTGGCCGGGCTGGTCCTTAAAGTAGTGATCCCCCGTAGCTCATTTTTCGTCCAAGCCACCCTCGTTCCCGAGGAGGCGTTATGGAAGCCGTCCGGGTCAGGTTAGGGTCCTTCGTCGAATGGGCGGTGGCCGCCCTGTTCCTCGTCGCCTCTGTCGGCGTCGCCTCGCTCGCCATGCGCGAGCTGCGGGCGACGGCGTCCGTCAGCTCGCCGGCGCCCGCCTTTTCGGCGACGGCGCCCGTCGGGCTGACCGAGCGCGCCGTATCCGTCCAGCACCTGCTGCTGTCGGCCGGCAAGGAGGTGCGCGTCGGCACCACCCTCGGCGAGGTCGTCGCCACCCTCGGGCGGGCTGCCGAGACCGGCGAGGAGCGTGCCGACGTCGGCCCGCTCGGCGACCGCGTCACCCGCTTCTACGATTACGGCGGCACGCGCTTCGCGCTGGTCTTCGAACCGGTCCGTGGTCAGCAGCGGGTCACGGCGATCTACATCCAGTAGTCTGGCTTGTGTAGAGCCGCCGTGCCGGGGCTTAGTGCCGCGTCATCAGCAGGCGAGGCGTCGTGGATGCGGTGCGGGCATTCCCTCCGCGCTCCAAGTCGCTGGCGCCGGTCCCGCGCGCTCCCGGCCGCTGACTGCGCGACAAGCAACGCTCGACCTGCGTCGAGCGTCGTGTCGATGAGCCTCCCGCGCGCGGGTCTACTCCGCTGACTCGCGACTCCGCTGCATCGGCTAGCTCCAGTCGCGCTACAGGAACGCCCGCACCGCTTGCGCTTAGGCGCCCCGACTGCCAAAACGCGGCGCTCAACCGACTCGCGGCAGCAACTGAAGCACGAGAGCGATAAGTGCGTACCGCCGCGTAATGTACGCGTGCTTCGCACGCTTCCGAATGGCGCGCACGATCTGCCGGGCGGCCTTGGCAGGAGAAGCGACAAGAAGCCACCGGGCCAGAGCCGGCAGAGGACGTTCGGGTTTCATCATGGCAGTGTCGACGAAGCCCGGTTGCACCTCGGTGACGGCGATCGGGAGTCCGCTCTGCAGCGCCAGGTCGCGCAGGCCATCCAGGTACACGGACTGGAACGCCTTCGACGCGGCGTACGTGGCCCCCGCGCCGTTCCCACGGAGCGCCGCTATCGACGTGATACCGACCAGGTGCCCGCGGCCGCTCCGCAGGAAATGCCGCAAGGCCACCGACGCCGTCTTCATGAAGCCCCCGACGTTCACCGCCACGGTGTCGGCATCCAGGTCCGGGTTCAGGTCGCGATTGTTGTGTCCCGTGCCGGCACTGATGATGACCAGGTCGACTCCATCGACTTCCTCGAGAACGTCGTCGAGGATCGCCGAAACATCGTCGTGCGTCACGTCGAGGCGACGCACGACGGTGTCCGGTTGGAGGACCTGGCGTAGTGCTTCAAGCCGGTCGAGCCTGCGCGCCAACAGCACCAGGCGCCACCCTTCGCGGCTCAACTCGTAGGCCAACGCCTCGCCGATGCCCGAAGAAGCGCCGACGATGACGGCCGTGGGGGGCGAATCCCTGTTCATGGCTGCCATGGTGCACCAGTCAGACGGCTTCGTCATCGCAGCTCGCGGCGCCTCTGCGAAGGCGGTGCGGGCGTTCCTCCACCCCAGCGCGCAAGCGTGCGCGCCGGGGACCCCGGCCTGGAGCGCGACTTCGAGCAAGCCGACGCAGCGGAGTCGCGAGTCACCGGAGAACGACCCGCGCGCGGGAGGCTCGCAGACGTGACGGCGCACGGGGGTGCGCCGTTGCTTGTCGCGTTCGTCGCCGGACGGGAGCGCGCGGGACCGGCGCCGCGAGCGGAGCGCGCAAGGAATGCCCGCACCGCTCAGGGCGCCTCACCGAAAGACCCGTTGCCGGGACTGCGCAGGCCCGGTTTCAGTCGCGGGACGGCTTCAGCTGCTGGAGCGCCTGGTTGTTGCTCACGGGCTCCGCGGTGCGCGTGCGCGGCGGGCTGCCGCGCTCGACCACGACCAGCGCCTGTTCGTCGCGGTTCAGTTCGACCGCGCGGACCGGGCCCGAGGCGGGCAGCTGCACGAACGTCGACCCCTCGGACAGCTTGACGACGTGGTCCTCGATCGCGCCGGACGCGAGGACGACCGACACCGTCACCGGCACGTCCGTCACCGGGCCGAGCTGATCGATCCGCACCGACACCGACTTGCCCGCGGCCTCGAACGACAGGCGCAGGCGGGGTGTCTCGGCGCTGCGGATCCAGCTCTCGAAGAAGCGGTTCAAGTCGAGGCCCGACGCCGACTCGAAGGCGCGCTGCACGTGCCGCGTCCCGATCTTGGTGTAGCGCGACTCGGTGTAGAGGGCCCGGAGACCGCGGAAGAAGGCGTCGTCGCCGACCCAGCGCCGCAGCATGTGCAGCACCATCGCGCTCTTGTTGTAGAGGAGGGCGCGGAAGACGCGCCCGTCCTCCTGCAAGTGGCCCAGGCGATACCCGAGCCAGATCGGGCCCTGATCGCCGTAGGTGGTGGCGGTGGTGCGCAGCTTGCGGCGGATGTCGAGCACGCGCTCGGCATCGAGCGAGCGCTCGGCGTAGAGCAGCGCGAAGTACTGCGCGAAGCCCTCGCTGATCCATTGCTCGTGGTAGCTCTCCCAGCCGACCGCGCCGCCCCAGTACTGGTGAGCGATCTCGTGCGCCAGGAAGAACTGCGGGTAGCCTTCGAAGGCGACGGGATCGTTGGCCCAGGTGAACTTGCTGGCCGGCAGCGGCTGGTTGACCAGCGCGAAATAGGCCGGGCTGTGACCGCCTGGCAGCGCGTCGTCGACGGCGGCCAGGGTGAGGGTGCGATACGGATAGTCGCCGAGCACTTCGCCGTAGACGGAGAGGATGGCCGCGGCCTGCGCCGACAATGCCCGGCCGCGGCCCATCTGCCGCGGGTTGGCATGGACCGCGACGCTGATGGGCGTCGGCTCCGTCACCTCGGCGTCGCTGGCGAGGCCGAGCCGCGAGATCACCGCGGAGAAATAGCGCGCCGGCTGGTTGATGAGGAAGACGTAGCGCAGGCTGGTGCCGCGCGTGGTGGTGACTCGCACCGGGTTGCCGCTCGCCGGCGTTCCCGAGGCCACGCAGGCGCGGCGCTCGGGCACGGTCAGCCGCAGCACGCCGGTGGCGTAGTCGGTGACCTGGGACTGGGGATACCAGTAGCTGCGGTTGCTGTAGACGAGGCGCGGTTCGGCGGTCAGCGCGAACTCTTCGTGGACCGCGGTGTCCTGCTGCGGCGCGATGGCCTCGCGATCCGGGTTGGCGCCGGACAGCCGCCCGCCGTAGGTGATGGTCAACGTGACCGTGGTGCCGCGCACCAGTGCCCGCGGCAGGTTGACGAGCACGCTGTTCTGGCCGCGTACGCGCAGCGCCAGCAACCGGCCGAGCCCGTTGTCGGCCACGACGCCATAGACGTTCAGCGATTCGGCCAACCGCAGGGTCAGCGTGCCGAGCGCCGGCGCGCGCACCGTCAACCGCATCTCGGCGCGGCCTTCGATCTGCTGGCGATCGGGATCGATCGTGGCGCTGATGGAGTAGTGCGAGACGTCGTAGTCGGCGTCGTCATCCTCGTTGAACGATGGCGAGCCGCGCGTTTTCAGGCGGTGGGTCGAGGCGTAGACCGAGATGTTGCGCCGGCGCGCGCGCTGGAACACCGAGATGTCTTCGGCTTCGCCGCCGGAGCGCACGTAGGTCAGCGTGCCGAAGCGGCCCTTGGTCCGGATCTCGGCGAGGAAGTCGCCGACCGGCGGCACCAGTGACCAGCGCTCGTGGCTCAGGTCGCCGAGCTCGATGCCGAACGACTTGCCGATCTCGTCCTCGAAGATCGCCTGGGCGCGGCGCAGGCTCGAGGCCGACACCGGCTCCTCGGTGAGCGTGCCATTGACGTGCTCGGATCGATCGACGGGGTGGTAGCGCAGGAAGGTGGCGCCGATCGGCGCGCGCAGCTCGCTCTCGCCGGCGAAGATGCGCAGCTGCCCTTGTTCCATCGGCGGCTTGGGCGTGAACTGCATCGTCCCGTCGCCAATCACGATCAGGCCGGTCTCGCCCTCTGGAGTCAGGGCCGCGTAGGCCACGCCGGCCGGAAAGGTCAGCTGCAGATCCTCGGCGCGCACGACGAGGTTGCGGACGCGGTACTGGCGGCTCGGATCGAGGGCGAGCCGATACAGCCCGTCGGCCGAGCTGAGCGCCTCGGCGTCGGCGAGACGCCACGCGCCGTCGGCCGGCGTCAGGGTTGCGTCGATGGTCCAGGTGCGCGCCGCGGCCTGTCCGCCGGGATACTCGAGGAAGACCTCGAGCAGCATGCGGAAGCCGGTTCCCTCGGCCGCGTCGTCGAGCGGTGCGCGATCGCGCTCGCGGACCACCGCCCGCACCGCCCGCAAGGACGCCTGCGACTGCGCGAAGGCGGACAGGCGGTCACCGTTGGCGGCGGCTGCCGGAGATGTCGTCGCGAGGATCTGTGAAGGTTCGCCGGCGACGAGCGCCTGCTCGAGCCGCGCGTAGAGCGCGGCGAGACCAGCGTCGGTCGACGCCGGCGCCGCCGCGGGTTGCGCCGATAGCGACGCCCCGCTTGCGACGGCCAGGCCGAGCACGACCAGCGCGCACGACGACCACCGGGCCAGCAGCCTCAGGTTGAACCTCTAAAGACATCTTCACACAGCTGCTGTCGGCCGGCCCGGAAACCTCGGGCGGTTCAGCGGCGTGGAAAGCCGGTTCGTCAAAAGCGCGACCGGCCCGCCGTCGCCTTGATTTCACGGGGCCGCGTGCCGATGAGCAGGCGCGCGCCGCGCTGCGCAAGAGGACGCCGGGCGGCGTCTCACCCGCCGACGGGGTCACGCGCGGCGAAGGACGAGGACGGTCAGATCGTCGGCGACCCGGGCGTCGCCGACGTGGGCGAGCACCGCGTGCTGGACCGCCTGGGTGATCTCGGGGGCCGACCCGGACGCCCAAGCCGCGAGGACGGCGTCGAGGCCTTCCTCCTCGAAGGGCACGCCGGCCGGGTTCTCGGCTTCGGTGATGCCGTCGCTATACGCCACCAGCATGTCGCCGGAGGCGAGCGATTCCTCGCTGGTCGCGTAGGTCGTGCCCTCGAACAGGCCGAGGGCGACGCCGGTCGCGTGCAGCTCGTCGATGCGGCCGTCGGCGCGGCGGATCCGCGGCGGGTTCTGGCCGGCGTTGACCCACTGCATGCGGCCATCGGGCTCGAGCACGGCGAAGAAGATCGTGACGAAGCGCGAGCGCGGCGCGTGGCGCAGCAGCTGCACGTTGAGCCGCTCGAGCAGCGGACCCGGCGCGAGCCCTTCGTCGACCAGCGTGCGCAGCATGGCCAGGAGCAGCGCCATCAGCAGGGCGGCGGGGCTGCCCTTGCCGGCGACGTCGCCGAGCGCGACGATCACGCGCCCGTCGGCGAGCGGAATCATGTCGAAGAAGTCGCCGCCGACGGTGTTGGCCGGCCGCGTGTCGCCGTGCACCTCGATGCCCGGGGCGCGGAACGTGCCCTGCGGCAGCATGGCTCGCTGGATGTCACGGGCGACGGTCAGATCGTGCTTGAGCGACAGCCGATCGGCGACCTCGAGGATGATCAGCAGGTTGAGCAGCACGAAGCCGATCGACAGGAAGATGATGCTGTCCTGCCAGGTCGGAATGGGCAGGAAGATCTCGACCGTGTCGATCCGCAGCAGCGATACCCGCTCGAAGCCGGCGAAGAGCTTGAGGAGGCCGATGATCGTGGTGACCAGGGCGATGCCGTAGATGATCCGATGCGTCGGCGACAGCCGCATCGTGAAGGCGACGAAGAACAGCTTGGCGTAGGTCAGCGCGCGGAGGTGCCACGGCTGCTGATCGATCGCGCTGCGATCGATGCCCCGCGAGAAGAACTCGTAGGCCTCCCGCGTGTCGCGGGTGAACAGCAGCTGGAGATCGCTGGCCTTGAGGTCCTTCGTATAGACGTCGAAGAACGCCTTGGCGCTATGCGCGGTCCCCGGAGGTTTCTCGCCGGCGGCGCCGGTGGGGGGAGTAGTCACGGCTGTTTGATGGTCCCCTGATTCGACGCGGTCAGACCAGGCCGAGTTCCCGGCCGACCTTGGCAAAGGCGTCGAGCGCGAACTGCAGTTCTTCGCGGGTGTGCGTGGCGGTGACGATGTTGCGGACCCTGGCGCGGTCACGGGCGACGGTCGGAAAGGCGATGCCCTGCGCGAAGACGCCTTCGGCGAAGAGTCTATCCGACAGCTGCATCGCCTTGGCCCCCTCGCCGACCATGACCGGCACGATCGGGCTTTCGCTGAGGCCGGTGTCGAAGCCGAGCGTCTTGAGCCCGGCCTGGAAGAAGCGGGTGTTGTCCCACAGCCGCTCGATGATCTGCGGCTCGGCGATCAGCAGCTCGATCGCCGCCAGGCACGTCGCGGCGACGGCCGGCGGGTGCGACGTCGAGAACAGGAACGGCCGGGCGCGATGCTGCAGGAAGTCGACCAGGGCGCGGTTGCCGGCGACGTAGCCGCCGAGCGCGCCGATCGCCTTGGAGAGCGTGCCGACCTGGATGTCGACGCGGCCGTGCATCTCGAAGTGATCGACGGTGCCGCGGCCGTTCTTGCCGAAGACGCCGCTGGCGTGCGCGTCGTCGACCATCATGATGGCGCCGTATTCCTCCGCCGCGGCGCACAAGCCGGGCAGCGGCCCGAGGTCGCCGTCCATGCTGAAGACGCCGTCGGTGATCAGCAGCTTGCGCTGCCCCGCCGGCAGATCGCGCAGGATCGCGCGCGCGGCGTCGACGTCCTTGTGCGGGAAGACCTTGATCGTCGCGCGGCTCAGGCGACAGCCGTCGATGATGCTGGCGTGATTGAGCTCGTCGGAGATGACGACGTCTTCCTTGGTGAGGATCGACGACACCGTGCCGGCGTTGGCGGTGAAGCCGCTCTGGAAGACGACGACCGCATCGACCTTCTTGAAGTCGGCGAGCGCGCGTTCGAGCTCGGCATGGATCGCCATGGTGCCGGCGATGGTCCGCACCGATCCCGAGCCGACGCCGAGGCGCTCGATGGCGTCGATGGCGCGCGCCTTGAGCGACGGATGGTTGGTCAGCCCGAGGTAGTTGTTCGAGGACAGGTTGACGACCGAGCGGCCGTCGACGATCGAGCGATGCGCCTGCTCACCGGTCAGCTCGCGCAGCGACCGGCGCAGCCCTTGCGCGCTGATGGTCTCGAGCTCGGCGGACAGGTAGGCGAGAGGATCCGTGCGCATGCCCGGGAGTATAGGTCCCGGTGGCCGGTCCCCGCGCGGCGAGGTGTGTCCTAAGGGTGCCGGCCCGCGCCTGAGAGCGCGGCCGCCACTAAAGGACGCCTTGGCGGTAGGTCATGGCGAGCACCGCCATCCACGGCAGGACAGCGGCGGTGACGTAGAGGAGGGTGAGGACCGCGACGGCGCGGTGCACCGAGGCCAGGTGCAGGATGATGCCGAAGCCGGCCGCCGACAGCTTGGCGATGGCCAGCGCCGCGCCGTGTCCGGCCGCTCCCATGAGCCAGTGGAGGAGCGGGTTGCCTTCGACGTCGCGGCCCAGCAGGCTGACCCCGAGGTAGGTCAGCACGCCGTCCAGCGCCTGGGCGAGGAAGAACAGCACGATGACCGTATTGCCGAAGCGCTGCGACTGCGTGAAGGCGAGCGCCCGCGCCGGCAGGGTACGGAGAGCCGAGAAGTAGTCCGTGGCGAGGGGAGCGGACACGTCCATCGTGCCGAGGAACATATCAAGCTCCGTGCCACGCGTGCACGTACGGTGTGCGATCCGCACACGGCCGAGTTTACGGCCTATTCGCCAGGGATCGCCGCCAATCGCCGCCGCGATCCGGAGAGAGAAGGGCAGTCCCGGGCTGACTTCGGTCGTCGCCCGGGCGGCTCAGGCCGAGGCCAGGTAGCGGCCGGTGAAGTCGGCGATGTCGTCGTAAATGCGCGAAAGTTCCTCGGGCTTGGGCAGGAACACGACGCGGAACGTGCCGGCGGCCGGGTCGCAGCCGAAACCCGATCCGTAGACCACCAGGACCCCGGTGTCGCGCAACAGGGAGAGCACGAAGTCCTCGTCGGTGCGGCCCGGCGGCAGCGTCACCTGCGGCATCGCGTAGAACGCCCCCTGCGGCATCACGCAGCGCATGCCGGGGATCGCGTTGAGGCGATCGGCGGTGAGCTGCGCCCGCTCGAGCAGCGCCGCGTTGAACACCTGCTGGTGCGACCGGTCGCCGCGCAGCGCGGCGGTGATCGCGTGCTGGATCGGCCCAGGACTGCACAGGCGACCGTCCGCGAGCTTCTTGATCGCGGCGAGCACCGGATCGAGGCGCTTCGTCCGCCCGACCCCCATCCAGCCGCCGCGCCAGCCGGGCGCGAGATAGGCCTTCGACAGCGACGAGTAGGCAACGATCGCCGCGTCCGGCGCGTGCGATCCCAGCGGTTCCACCGGGCCGCTGTAGGCGAGGTCTCCGTAGACCTCGTCCGAGAGGATGACGAGGCCGTGCTGCTCGGCGAGCTCGACGATCGCCAGCTTCGTCTCGCGTGGATAGACGGCGCCGGTCGGATTGTTGGGATCGATCAGGACGATGGCGCGCGTGCGATCCGTGATCCGGCTCTTGATGTGATCGAGATCGGGTTGCCAGCCGTGGTCCGGATCGGTGCGATAGAACACCGACGTGGCGCCGATCTTGGCGACGACCGCCGTGTAGAGGGGGTAGGTCGGCACCGGCACCAGCACTTCCTCGCCGGGATCGATCAAGGCGTTGAGCGTGATCTCGATGCCTTCGGACGTGCCGGTGGTGAGCAGCACGCGATCGGGATCGACCGGGAAACCGCGCGCACTGAAATCGTCGGCGACGGCTTCGCGCGCTTCCGGGATGCCCGGCGACGGGGTGTAGCCGTTCTGCCCGTGCCGCATGGCCCGGCTGACCGCCTCGATCAGGTGAGGCGGGGTCTCGAAGCCGGCGGCGATCGGATCGCCGATGTTCAGGTAGCGGACGGCCCGCCCGGCAGCTTCCACCTTCCGCGCCTCGGCCACGATGTTACGGATGGCGTAGCTGAAGCTGTTGACCCGGCCGGCGACGGGAATCGCCGACGTGGCGGAAGGCGAGGAGGGCATCTGGAAATTCTACTCTCGTCGCCGGTGACCAATTCGACAACACAGCTCAGCGGCAGGTTCCGCATACCCTTCGCTTCTTTTTCTGCGGCGGTGTCGATGCCGCGGAGCCCCACCCCTAGCGGTCGGGCCAGCGACGCCCCAGACAGGGTGTGGTCCAGCGGTTCCCGTCTGGCTGCTTCCATAAGCTGGACAGCTACGTCTGCGCTCTCCTTTCCAGCCAGCTCGACAGGTGTTTTGAGCTTAGTGCAGAGCTAGAATAGAACCTTTTTACATAGTCGGACCCAGATCCGGGTATTCCTTTCACCATTTTGGGTGCCTGAGGGACCCCTAAGCCCTGCAGTATTTTACCCCTAAACCGATAAGTGGCCTGAAACCCGTGAGTTGTGGCAATTGGCAGGATCGTTGAAGTAGGGAGGCCCCGTGAGACGACGTGACACACGGTTTGCGCGGATGTGCACAGTGGCGACGATGACCGCCGCGATGGCGCTCCAGCCAGCGACGCTGACGGTCGCCGTGGCGCAAACCCCTTCGTTCCGAGCCGCGATCGACGTCGTGTCGGTCACGGCCGTGGTCCGCGACTCACGCGGCCGGCCGGTCAACAACCTCGGCCAGGAAGATTTTCAGATCTACGAGCGCGGCCGGCTTCGTCAGATCGTCCAGTTCAAGGCCAGCGACCAGGGCCCGATCAGCCTGGGCATCCTGTTCGACGTCAGCGGCAGCATGCGCGGCGCGACCCAGATGCAGGCCGGCCAGCGCGCTGTCGAGCAGATCCTGAGCTGGGTCAACCCGGCGCAGGACGAAGTCGGGCTGTTCTCGTTCGACTCCGAACTGCGCAAGGAAGTCGACTTCACCACCGACCTGAACAAGGTGAAGGTCGCGGTGAACAACCTCACCGCCATCGGGCAGACGTCGCTCTACGATGCGATCAACAAGACGGCCGCCGCGCTCGGCGATCGCCCGTCACCGCGCCGCGCGGTGATCGTCATCACGGACGGGATCGACACCAGCAGCAAGCTGACGCCGGCGCAGGTGTCGGGCATGGCCAGTGCGATCGACGTGCCGGTGTATGTGATCGCCGTGCTGTCGCCGCTCGATCACCCGGGCCAGGACCACGCGGTGGTCGGCGCCGAATCGTCGCCGGTGGCGACGCATCTTTCGAACCTCTCGTACTGGACGGGAGGCACCTTGTTCATGGTCAGCACACCGGCGCACGCCAGCCAGGCGGCCCGCGACCTGATCACCGAGCTCCGTCATCAGTACCTGATCGCCTTCGAGGCGGCCAGGGAGCCGGGGTGGTACGAGTTGGACGTAAGAACGAGGCGCCGCGAGCTGACCGTGCGCGCCCGAAGCGGTTATTTCAGTCAGTCTCGCCAGGGCTAAACGCCGGGCATAGCCGTCGGCCTCAGGGCCGAGGAGGGTCGTAGTCATGAAGAAGCTGTTGATGTTGGTTCCGGTGGTGGCGCTCGCGGCGGGAACGACCGGGTGCGCTACGAAGAAGTTCGTGCGGACGGAGGTCGGCTCGGTCAACGAGAAGGTCACCACGCTGACCTCGCGCGTCGAAGAGAACGAGACGCGCATCAAGGCCAATGAGACCAAGATCACCGAGGTCGACACCAAGTACGATCAGCGTGTTGGCCAGGTCGATCAGAAGGCCACCGCGGCCGGTCAGTCGGCCCAGGGTGCGGCCCAGGCGGCCAAGGACGTCGACGGCAAGCTGACGACGTTCGAAGCCAACAGCCGCAAGCTGGTCTACGGCTTGGTGCTGAACGAGGCGTCGGGTGGTTTCAAGTTCGCCAAGGCGGCGCTGCCGGACGAAGCGAAGGCGCAGCTCGACAAGCTGGTGGCCGGCGTGGCCGCCGACCCGAAGGCCGTGTTCTTCGAGATCGAAGGCCACACGGACTCGACGGGCGCCGCGATGACCAACGAACTGATCGGTCTCGAGCGCGCCGAAGCGGTGAAGCGTTATCTGTATGAGCAGCACCACGTGCCGCTCCACAAGATCAGCGTCATCAGCTACGGCGAGACCAAGCCGGTCGATTCGAACGGCACGCGTGCGGGCCGCGCCCGCAACCGTCGCGTCGAAGTGAAGATTCTGTCGCCGGAGGCCGCCGCGGCCGAAGCGACGACCGCTCGCACGGGTTCCAACTAGCTGAAGTCCGGTCGCCCTCGGGGGCGGCTGGTCTGGCACGACCGTGCCGTGGCGAGCGCCGCGGCCCGGGACTCCCCAACGGGTCGAGCACGAACGCCGAGCCGAAGGCGTAGGCGTCGTGAGCGAGCGGCCACCGGACAAGCCATCCGCCGTGCGGATGGCGTCTGGTGGGCGAGTCGAAACATCCCAACTGTCAGGCAAGGGGCCGGGGTGGCGAAAGCCGCTCCGGCCCTTTGTCTGTTCGGGCCTCGGCTCTTCGCCAGCCGTCAGCGCGCCCTCACGCGTCGCCGCCGCTCGTCTCCTCGGCCTCGGGATCATCCTCGCCGTCTTCGGCCTCACCGTCTTCGTCGAGGCCGTCGAGAAGCTGCTGCAGGCCCTGCCACTCGGAGTCGTCGAACATCTCGATCTCGAGCGGGTAGGTTGGGTGGCCGTCGAGGCTGGCGTTGAGCGCGGCCACGAACACCTCGGCATCGGCGGCGTAGTAACGCCACTCCTTGTGGCCGGCGCCGGTGATGGACGCGACCTGCGTGCCGGTTCCGCCCTGCTCGATGCCGGCCTCGACCGCGTTCTCGAAATCCTGCATCGCCGCGGTCTCGTCGCGTGTCGGCACACCGGTCTCGGTGCCGTCGTAAGGCCAGCCCACGACGACGAGCTGCGCGTGGGCCTGCCGCTGCGCGGCGTCGGGCATGTGGCCGCGGACCCGGATGATGAGCGGCTGGCCGTCCTGGTCGGCGGTGCCGACGGTCCACGTGTCGTCGGGGAAGATGCCCATCGCGTTCAGCCTTTGCCCTTCTCGAACGCCGCCTTGGTGAGGCGGAAGACGTCGCTGGCGCCGCCGCTGCCCGGCGCGGTGTCGCCGGTCTTCACGGCGCCGAGCTTGGCCAGCGCCTTCTGCGAGCGAAGGTTGCGCGGCCCGACCACGAAGATGACCGCCTCGACGGAACCGAAGGCGTGCGCCAGCATGAGCCGCTTCAGCTCGCCGTTGTAGATGCCGCCCCAGTAGAGCCGGGACAGGAACGTCCAGCCGATCTCCACGCGGGACGCCGCTTCATCGTAGCCGTGGAAGCGCGACGATCCGATGACCAGGCCGTTGGCGCGGTCGACGACCACCAGAGTGCCGCCCGAAGCCAGCGCCTCGTCGAAGAAGGCGCGGAAGACGTCCAGCTCGTGGCGATTGCGGTCCGGATGCTGCTCCCAGATCAGCGAGTCGGAGGCGACGGCATAGAGCGCCTGCCAGTCGTCCGCGGTCAGCGGCCGCAGTTCGAGGCGATCGCCCTGCAACGTCGGCTGCGTGTCGAAAGCCACGGCTACTCCTCGGTGACGGCTTCCCAGAGGTGGGGATACCGTCGAACGAAGCCGATGGCGTCGACCTCGAGCACGCCGTTGTACTTGAAGCGTGGCGACTCGTAGGCGTAGGCGCCGCCGTTCTGGCGGCGGTAGATCTGCTCCAGCACTTCCAGCTTGTTGGCGCCGTCGTCGAGCCAGGCAGTGAAGGTCGTCGCCCGCTGGCCGACCGGCAGATCGAGCCGGCGCAGCGCGATGAGGTTGGTGGCCGGCGTGAAGCCGAGGTCGAGGTCGACGCAGTCCATCGACGGCAGCACCTCGTCGCCGTTCAGCGTCCAGGCACCGGGCGAGGTCCGGGCAATGTAGAGGTCGAGGGCCCGGGCGCCGATCCAGCCGCGGACGCGCCCCCAGCGGGTCCGCCACGACGCGTCACACGCGACGCTGTAGTCGAGGCGAGCCGGCGTGCCGCCCTTGGCGAAGACGGCGGTGCCTTCGAGCTCCCAGCCGCCGTGTTTCTCGATGAGACGACAGGCGTCGTGGCCGGGGGTGTCGAGCCGGTTCCAGAGAATCGAGGCGACGGTCATTGGTGAAATCGAGGCGCTGCCGGGGGCGGAGCTAACCTTATTTCATTTTTCCGGCCGGGCGATGTCGAGAACCGGCGGGCGGCCCCGACTACTCCCTGAAGGCGGCGGTCGGGTGAGGCATCCTCCTCCCTGCACCCGCCGCGACGAGGCCATCCGATGCTGTCCATCACGCCGTTCCTCTGGTTCGACACCCAGGCCGAAGAGGCCATGCAGTTCTACACCTCGATCTTCCCGCGGTCGAAGGTGGTCGCCGTCCATCGCAACGGCGATCAGGTGATGTCGGTCACCTGGGAGCTGGAAGAGCAGCGGTTCATGGGCCTGAACGCCGGCCCGCATTTCACCTTCAACGAGGCGGTGTCCTTCTTCGTCTCGTGCGAGACGCAGCAGGACGTCGACACGCTGTGGGACAAGCTCCTCGCCAACGGCGGCACGCCCTCGCAGTGCGGCTGGCTCAAGGATCGCTTCGGCCTGTCCTGGCAGATCATCCCGAACGCCCTGCCGCGGCTCCTCGGCGATTCGGACCGCACCAAGGCCGGCCGGGCGATGCAGGCGATGATGGGGATGGCGAAGATCGACGCCGCAGCGCTGCAGCGGGCCTTCGATGGCGTCTAGATCGGGTCAGACGGCCTGATGCGGCGCCGCTCGAGGTCGGGTTCGAGCTCCGTCTACCAGTCCGAGCCGGCGGTGACCGGGCGCTGCTGCTTCTTGCCCTTGTTGAAGGCGTAGGACTGCTGCGGGACCTGCTGCATCGCCTTCTCGAGATCGTCCTGCGGCGACGGCGGCGGTGGTTCTTTCGAGCGTTCGCGCTCGAGGCGGGCGCGAATGATCGCCAGGTTGACGCGCGCGTCGTCGTTGGCCGGATCGTGCCGCAGCGCGGCGATGAACGACCGGGCACTCTCCTCGAGCTCCTCGGTGCGCTCGAGCATGATGCCGCGGTTGTAGTGGGCGCGGGCGCGCTCGGGATCGGTCTTGTAGAACGCGGCGGATCGGGCGAAGGCCATCGCCGCGTTCTTCGGATCGTCCTGCTTCGCCAAGGCGACGCCGACGTTGAACCAGGCGATCGCCGCGGCGTCGGTGTCCTGCGCCGCCCGGCGATACGCCTCGATCGCCTCGCGCGTGCGGCCGCGATCGAGGGCGGCGTTGCCTTCGCGGATGGCGTCCCAGCCGTCGGCAGCGCCGGCGGCCGCCGGTACGAGCAGGACGAGGAGCGAGGCGACAGTGGCGGCGACCACGCGCGTCCGACGCTCCGGCCACAGGCGTTCGAGGGCGAGGCAGCCGAAGGCGGTGAGCAGCAGCGCTGTCCACCAGATCGTCTGGGCCGGCCGCTCGGGGGCACCCGGCGCGCGCAGGCGTCCGGCGAGCAACCTCAACGACCCATCGTCGAGGCCGTCGACGTAGAGGCCGCCCGTTGCGGCGGCCAGATCGCGCAACCCCTTTTCTTCCCGCTTGGTGACGCGCGTCTCGGCGTTCGGCGGCGTCGGCTCGCCGACGGGCGGCCGGCGCACCGGCATCGCGATGCCC
The DNA here is from genome assembly GCA_039916225.1 of Vicinamibacteraceae bacterium. Taxonomy (GTDB): domain Bacteria; phylum Acidobacteriota; class Vicinamibacteria; order Vicinamibacterales; family Vicinamibacteraceae; genus JBDSLU01. The sequence continues at coordinate 1,234 of JBDSLU010000059.1, read as the reverse complement.
TGCGCTGTGCCGACACCGACGGTGTGCACCACGACGCCCGCCTGCTTGGCGGCCGCCGCAGCCTCGGCGACGCCGGAGCCAGTGTCCTCGCCGTCGCTGACGACGATCAGCGTGCGTCGCGTCCGCCGCTCGCCGAACGCGAACACGCTGCGGGCGATCGCCGGTCCGAGCACCGAGCCGCCCGGGATCGCCATCTGCGTCGAGCCGGCTTCGTCGAGGGCCAGGCGCAGCGCGCCGAGGTCCGACGTCAGCGGACAGGTGAGCAGCGGCTCGCCGGCGAAGAGCACCAGCCCCACCGCCTGCGGCGAGGCGCGCTCGACCAGCCGCGCCAGCCAGGCGCGCGCCGCCGCCTGGCGGCTCGGCGTCACGTCGGTGGCGTCCATGCTGCGCGAGATGTCGAGAGCGATCAGGATCGATTCTGGGGCGATGACCTGCGGCGTGTCGCTGCCCGAGCCGGTGAGGCCGATCACCGAGGCGGTCGCGGTGCCGGCCGCCGCCGCCAGCAGGATGACCCGCACCAGGCCGCGGAGCCGTGCCCGCGGCACCACGACCGACGGGCCGTGCCAGGCCCGGCGGGCGCTGTCGCGGCTCCATTCGCGCCAGCCGGCCACGACGCCGACGATCAGCATGGCGGCCAAACCGGCCCACAGTCCACCGCCGGCGGCGTCGACGAGCGCCTGCGGACTCACAGCAGATCCCTCAGGAACAACCGTGAGATGGCCAGCTCCAGGAGCAGCGCGATCGACGCCGCCGCCCCCAGCCAGGCGCCGATGGGCGCGGTCTTGCGGCTGGTGACGACGCGCTCGGCCGGCTCGATGCGATCGAGGGCGGCGGCGATCGACGCCGCTGCCTGCCGATCCCTGGCGCGGACGAACGTGCCGCCACCGGCGTCGGCCACGCGGCGCAACGCCGGCTCGTCGATGCCGCGCGGAATCTCGACGACCCCCAACTCGGTCGGGAACGGCACCAGCCCTTCGCGGCCGACGCCGACGGTCATCACCGTCATGCCTTGCCGGGCCGCCAGGCGCGCCGCGTCCTCGGGCAGCGGGCTGCCGGTGTTGCTGGCGCCATCGGTGACCACCACGATCGCGCCGCGCGGCGCGCGCGCCGTCTGCAGGCGGCCGAGGGCGCCGGTGATGGCGACGCCGATGGCGGTGCCTTCGTCGCTCTCCGACACGGTGATCGTCTGCAGCCGATCGACGACCGAGGCGTGATCGATGGTCAGCGGACACGC
>JBDSLU010000058.1:0-3128 GCA_039916225.1 Vicinamibacteraceae bacterium | reverse complement strand
GCTACAAGGACACTCCCCCGCCGGTCACCGTGACCGTCGTCGATTTCGCCGACGAAGAGGGCGCCCGCTTTTCGCGCAGCCTGCTCGGCTCATCGGGCGCCAGCGGCAGCCTGGTGGCGGACAGCGTCCGGGCGCTGGTCGATCGGCAAGGTGTCCGGCTGGTCGATGCCCTGGCCGAGAACGGCGTTGATCTGGACCGCATGGTCGAGGCGCGGCAGGCGCTCGACGGCCGCCGGCCGCGCGCCTATCTCGAGCTGCACATCGAGCAGGGACCGGTCCTCGAGTCGATGGATCGCTCCACCGGCGTCGTCATCGGCACCTTCGGCGTCGAGCGTCACGTGCTGCGCTTCGTCGGCCAGGCCGCGCACTCCGGGTCGACGCCGATCGCGATGCGCCGCGACGCGTTCCTCGCCGCCGCCGAGACCGCGCTCGCCTGCCGCGACATCGCCCGGCGCCTGTCGACGCCGGCCGCCGGCGTCGTGTGCACGGTCGGCACCGTCGCGGTGGAACCGGCCATCGTCACCGCCATCCCGGGCGTCTGCGAGATCTCGCTCGATCAGCGGGCCATCGATCCCGCCACGCTGCAGCAGGCGCTCGACGGCGCGCGCGCCGCGGCGGCGCAGGCCGCCGCCAGCAACGGTGTCAGTGTCGAATGGCGGCGGGTCTGGCGGATCGATCCGTTCCACTTCGACGAGCGGCTGGTCGGCTTGTGCGCCGAGGCCGCGCGCGAGGTGACGGGCCACGCGCCGCGTCTGCCCTCGGGGCCGCTGCATGACGCCGTGGAGATGGGCCGCGTCATGCCGGCGGTCATGATGTTCGCCCGCTCCACCAACGGCCTGTCGCACTGCAAGGAAGAAGACACGCCCGAGCGCGATCTCGAGGCCACCATCGACGCCTTCCTGCGCCTGGTCGACAAGACCATCGCTGCCGTCGCGTCGCGTGTTGCCGGCGGTCCCCCTCAGGGACCGCCGCAGGCAGCGCTCTGAGGCGTGCGGCGGCTATTCGCGGCGCTGGGCGCGCCGCGGCGCCGCAGGCGGGCTGCGCCGCTTACCTGGTGAAGACGAACGGCATGAGGGCGAGCGGTTCCCGTCGGCCGAGCAGCCGCATCGGAGCCAGCACCTGCCGCATGACCCGGCGGTCGGCCGGGGCGAACAGCGCGAGCGCGCTGCGCAGGCTCGATGACTCCTCCGTCTGGCCCAACGGGTGGCTGAGCGCATCGAACAGCGAGGCGCGCGGCGGGTAGATGACCAGTTCGACGTCCGCCCCGACGGCAATCTTCGCCCGTTCCCTGGCGATCGCGATGGCGCGATTGAGCCCGCCGAGCTCGTCGACGAGGCCGATCTTCTTCGCCTGCCGGCCGGTCCACACGCGGCCCTGCGCCACGGCGTCGATCTTCTCGGGCGTCGACTTTCGGGCCTCCGCGACCTTGGTCACGAACTGCTCGTAGAACGCCTGGACCTGTTCTTCGATCTTGGCCCGCTCGGCAGCCGTGAACGGCCGCGCCGGCGAATCCATCTGCGCCATCTTGCCTTCGGAGACGGCCTCCATCGACGCGCCGAGCTTCTCGAGCGTGCCGCCGATGGCGAACTTGCCGGTGTAGATGCCGATCGATCCGGTGAGCGTGCCGGGCTGGGCGACGATGACGTGGCCAGGCATCGCGATGTAGTAGCCGCCGGACGCCGCCAGGTCGCCCATCGACACGATGAGCGGCTTTTCTTCCCGCGCCAGCATCAGGGCCCGCCAGATCACGTCCGACGCAATCGACGATCCGCCCGGGCTGTCGACGCGCAGGACGATCGCCTTGACGCTGCGATCGTCGGCCGCCTGGTTGATGTACTCGACCAGCGTGTCGGAGCCGGCGACGTCGCCGCTCGGCCCCTCCCCGGAGGCGATGGTCCCCACCGCGTAGATCACCGCGATCTTCGGCCGGGAGCTGAAGCTGAAGCTCGGCGACAGGGCACGGACGTAGTCGGCGAAGTCGGTCGTATCCTCGTCGCCCAGCCCCATCTTCTCCTCGACCTCGTCGCGATAGACCAGGGCGTCCACCAGACCGGCCGCCAGCGCATCCTCGGCGATGAACGGGCCTTCGTCGAATAGCGCCCGGATGGTCTCCGGCGTCTTCTTGCGCGCCACCGCGATCGCCTGCACCAGCTGGTCGAAGGTGTCGTGGTTGAGCGACTCGGCCATCTCCCGGTGGGCCGGCGTGAACGTCCGCTGCGTGTAGGCGTTGATCGCCGTCTTGTAGTCGCCGATGTGGATGAAGTCGGGGGTCACGCCGATCTTGTCGAAGGCGCCGCGGAGGAACACCTCGTAGGTGGCCAGGCCCTTCAGATCGAGGACGCTCGAGGGCAGCAGCGTCACTTTCTCGCAGGCCGTGGCCAGGAAATACTCCTGCTCGCCGCCGTACTCGAGGAAGGCGATCGTTTTCTTGCCGGACTTGCGGAAGTCGAGGATGGCGTCGCGGATTTCCTGGCTGCGGGCCCAGAAGGGCGCCGCGCCGACCGGCTCGAGCACCAGGCCCTTGACCCGCGAGTCGGTCTTGGCGCGCCCGATGGCGGCGACCAGCGCGCGCACCGTCGGCGGTCCCTCGACGAACCGATCGAACAGCCCGGAGCCCTCGACCTCGCCGAGGTCGGCGTCCAGGCGGAGCACCAGCGCCGTGCTCGACGGGACACTCGCCCGGCCGCCCGTCAGCGACGCGGTGAACCACACCCCGGCCGCCGACAGCAGCGAGGCGACGACGATCAACACGAGCACGAGCCACACGCCTCGACGGGCCGCCACAGTTCGAGCCTTTCAGCAGGCGGGCCGGTTGGAGCCGCGCCGAATCGCACCCGAATCGAATCTTCGAATCGGACGTCCGGATCAAGTATAGCGCCCCGTGTCAGCGCCCTTGGCGGGCCGGCCGGGCTTCTGCTAGACTCATGGTTTCCCGCTGCAGAGCGGGGCCCCACCTCTGTGCGGAAGTGGCGGAATGGCAGACGCGCTAGCCTCAGGAGCTAGTCCGGGCAACCGGGTGGAGGTTCGAGTCCTCTCTTCCGCACCATTCGCTCGCTCAGAGACCCAACCAGTCGGTCGGCTCAGAAGTTGCAAAGTAAATTTCCATGGCTGAGTCACGTCATTACGGT
>JBDSLU010000057.1:0-39854 GCA_039916225.1 Vicinamibacteraceae bacterium | reverse complement strand
GGCTGTTCTACGGGGCGTTCGAGAACCGGGGCGGCAACCCGAGCCTCGGCTACAACTACCCGTTCCAGTTCACGCTGATCTACCAGGCGCCGAACGACACCACGCCGAACCGGCTCGGTGACGGCTCCCTGGTCACGCTGGACGCCCGCAACCGGATCGCGCTCGATCCGCTCAACGTCAACGCCAACGGCCTGACGCTGCGCGGCGTCGAGTTCGACTACAAGACGCCGCGGTATCACAACGCCAACGTCATGTATCAGATCGAGCTGCCCGGCCAGCACGCTGTCGAGATCGGCTACGTCGGCACGCGGGGGCGCAACCTCGAGACGTTCACCGGCGTGAACAACGTCACCAAGCTGCTGCCTCCCGGCACCAACCCGACGCCGTACGTGCAGTTCCCCGACTTCGCGCGCGGCTCGATTCTCGTGCGCACGGTCGGCGTCAGCTCGTACGACTCGATGCAGCTCAAGTTCCAGCGCCGCTACCACAAGGGTCTGCAGTTCCTCGTCAGCTACACGCTGAGCGAGGCCAACACCAACGCCGGCGACTCGCTCTCGGGCGGCGGTGTCGGCGGCCTGCGGGCGCCGGACGTGGTCGGCTGGGATCTGGCGAACGACATCGGCCTGTCGGGCTTCCACACCAAGCACGCGCTGGTGGCGAGCGGCAACTACGATCTGCCTTTCAAGGGCGTGATCGCGGGCGGCTGGCGGTTCAACTGGGTGGCGTCGTTCTACAGCGGCCAGGCCCAGACCATCAACTGCACGCCGGCGACCGGTTCGGGCACCGGCTGTTACGCGCTCGTGGTCGGCGATCCGTATGCCGGCAGCAACGACGTGACCAACTTCTACAACGCGGCGGCGTTCGCCAACCCGGCTCCGGTGGCGACCATCGGGCAGACCGACTTCAGCCCGCTCGGCGGGCCGCGCAGCCAGGTCACCGGGCCGGCGCTGAAGCAGCTCGACGCCGGCGTGGCGCGGCAGTTCCCTCTGTGGGGGCACAGCAAGGCGGAGTTCCGCCTCGAGGTCTTCAACCTGACCAACACGCCCGCCTTCAACCTGCCCGGGTCGCTGAACTTCGGAGACGCCCGGAACTTCTCCAGCATCACCAGCATGCGCAACACACCGCGCCAGATGCAGGTGGGCCTGAAGTTCTACTGGTAGAAGACACGTCGACTGGCCCGGCGCCTCCGGATAGGATCCGGATGGCGCCGGAGCCAGCCGAGTGCATCGCATCCTTCCTACCCTCTGCTGTTGTGCGCTCGTCCTCGCCGTCCCTGGCGAGGGCGCGCGCGCGCAGGTGGCGCCGGCGCCAACGCACACGCCGGCTGACGCAGCCGCCGTCGAGCAGCGCCTGCTCGACGCCGCGCGACGTGCCCCGGACGCGTTCGAGGCCCATCACGCGCTCGGTGAGTTCTACCTGCAATCGGGCCGCCTGAAGGCCGCCATCCCACATCTCGAGCGCGCCCGGGCGCTCGACGCCGCCAACTACGCCAACGGCTACGACCTCGCCCTGGCCTACCTCGAGACCGGCGCACTCGAACCGGCGCGCGCGCAGGTGCGGCGGATGCTCGCCCTCAAAGAAACGGGCGAGCTGTTCAACCTGTCGGGCGACATCGATGCGCGGGCCGGCGACTTCACCGCCGCCGCGGTCGGTTATCAACGGGCCGCGCACCTGCAGCCGACCGAGGAGCACCTGTTCGACTGGGGTGACAACCTGCTGCGCCTGCGAGCCTACGGCGATGCCGTGGACGTGTTCACCGCCGCGCTGCGCCGTCACCCCGAGTCGGCCCGGCTCCACGTCGGGCTCGGCATCGCGCAGTATTCGCGCGGGCGCCACGAAGACGCGGTCGCCTCCTTCGGCCAGGCGTCCGACCTGGCGCCCGACGATCCCCGTCCGCACGTGTTCCTCGGCGAGATGTACGGCGTGGTGCCGGCACAGAGCGAGGAGATCACCCGTCGGCTGGCCCGTTTCGTGGGGCGCAAGCCGCGCGACGCGAACGGGCAGTACTACTACGCGATGAGCCTGTGGCGCGGCCCGGATCCGGCTGCCGTCGATCTCGCCGATGTCGAGACGCGGCTGCGCCGGGCAATGGCGCTCGATCCGAAGCACGCCAAGGCCCGGCTGCAGCTCGGCATCCTGCTGTCGGAACAGCGCCGCTGGCGCGACGCCATCGCGCCGCTGCGTGCGGCGATCACGCTCGAGCCGACCCTCGCCCAAGCCCATTTCCGCCTGTCGCAGGCGTATCGCCGGACCGGCCAGGCGGCGCTGGCCGATCAATCCCTGGCGGCGTTCGAGGCGCTGCAGCGGCGCGAGGCGTCGCCCGTTCCCGACTGACGCGTTCGAACCCGCGCTGCCGGCAGTCGCTGCTAAGGGCCCGTCAGGGAATGAGTGAGCATCTACTGGGCGACGGCCAGAGTGTCTCAGTTATTCCCTGACGGGCCCTTAGCAGCGCGTGTCGAGCCCTCGCCTCAGCGTTCGCGGATGGCCTGGACGAGCGTCGCGCCACCGCCGAAGACGAGCGCCAGCGGCAGCTTGAGGCGGACGCGGCCGCTCGCTGACATGCTGAGCGCGAAAATGGCCAGACCCACCAGCAGCAGGGCCGCGCCGCCGGCCACCTTGAGGACGCTGACCGACTTCGCCGGCGCGGCCGTCATCGCCGCGGCGGGGGCGCAGCTGTTCGCCGGGAACGCTGGCGGTAGAAATGGCTGCGCGCCGACATTCAGATCGACCGGGACTGGCGGCGGGCTCGACGGGAGCGTATCCGCGTCCGCCGTCGCCGCCGACAGGCTGGGGATCGGCGGCGGCCCGGACAGCGGCCCGGACAGCGGCGGGATCGGTGGCACCGCGGCAGTGGATGTGACCTGCCCGCCGGCTCGTTGCACGAACCGTTCGGCGGACGGGCGGGACAGGCCACCCGCCATCAACCCTTCGACGACGTCATCGCCGCTGTGGCCCGCGGCCAGCTGCTGTCGGATGGCTTCGACGACGCTTCCACCGGATGTTGGCGCACCCATTTGGAGCGGCAACGGTTGCAAGGGCCGATCCGGACGCCGTCCGGATTCGAGCATCACGGCGCGACCCGTCGCTGCACGACGCGGCACCGCCGGCCGCCCGTCGACGTGGCCATCGGGTGGCGAGGATTGGCGAGCGACCGACGTTCATCGTCACCCGACCGCCCGCACCCGGTGGCGCGGTCAGCCGCGCGATCGTGACGCCTTCAGCAGCGTGGCGCGCCGGGCCATCGCCAGCAGATCGCGGAGGGCGTCGCCATCGATACGCGCGAGCCGGGCCAGCACCACGGGGTGCGGCTCGTAGTAAGCGGTGAGGTAGTACGTCTCCGGCGCGTCCTCGATCAGCGCCGGGCGGGCGTCGACGTCGATGCGGACGACGAGCGTGTCGATCTCGCTCGACTCGTGGACCGCCATGCCGGCCATGAAGCAGCCGCCGCACTTCAGCACCGGAGAGCCGTCGTACTTCGTGGCGGCTTCGACGTCGGGCCAGTCGCGGGCGACGTCGCCGACGATGCCGAACGCGTCCCACCCCCGAAGCGCGTGCCTGGCCACGGCGTCACTATGGCAGAGTGCGGCCCCGGCCGCGCCTTCTCGCGCGGGCGCACGAACGCGTTCAGCGCGGCCAGACCAGCAGCACGGCCGCGAGCAGGATCACGCCGGCGATCGAGACCATCATGCCGTCGCGGAAACTGCGGGGCGCGAATCGCAGCTCGACCTGTCGCACGCTCGCATCGACGCGGAAGCCGAGAAAGTCGCCTTCGACGGGAACGAGGTCGAGTGGCCGTCCGTCTGCGGTCGCCGTCCACCCGTGATGGAAGCGCTCGGTGAGGGCCACGATCGCGGGCGCCTCGACACGGACCGCCACTCCCAGGCGCCCCGGCCGATCGGCCGTCAGCTGCACGTTGCCGGCGGCGGCGCGTCCCTCCGGGTCGAGCAGCCGCACGCGGTCGGCGCCCCCGCCTTCCGGACGCCGGAAGCCTGCCGGCGTGAACGTCCAGCGCGTCCCGCCCAGTCGCTGAGACGTGGGGCCGTTGAGCGGATGCTGCGCGGCCGGGAAGAAGCCGACATAGCCGGTCGTCAGGCGATAGCCGCGCAGCACGAGCAGGTTCTTGACGTAGGGGCCGACCTCGGGCGCGGTGGCATAGGTGTCCTCGGGACGGAGCGGTGCCTGCTGGACCGTCACCATGAGCCTGGGAATCGACATCGCCGGCTCGCCGTAGACGAAGCCGATGCCGTAGACGCCGAGATCGGCGGCGGTGACGATGATCAGCGCCGGCACCGCCCAGCGCACGCGTCGTGCCGCCAGCACCACCAGCAGCGTCACGAGCGCGAGGACGGCGACGCCCGGTGCGGCGGCCGCCACGCTGGCCACGTCACGGCGGGCGTAGCGCAGCAGCTGCGCGTTCAACGCCGCCGTGGTGAGCACGCCGAGCAGCGCGGGGATCCACAGCGCCGGCTGCCTGCCGGCTGGCGGGGCAGCGCGGCCGAGGCGGATCGCCAGGAGATCTTCGAGCGCGATCGCCGCCAGGCCGGCGAGCGCGAACTGCACGAGCATGATGTAGCGGGCGGGCGCGCGCATCGCCCCGACCACCGGCAGGTGGCCCATCACCTGGGCCAGGCCGCCGTAGCGCCCGAGGGCGAGCACGAGCATCACCGCAGCGAACACCGTGGCCCCGGTGATCAGGCCGCGGCGGTGGCTCAGCGCGCCACGGCGCAGCCACACCCACACCAGCCCGACCGGCAGCACGGCACCGGAATAGATGCCGAACTCGTGGAACCACGGGTGATCGGCGGCGGTGTAGCTGCCGCCGACGAGCGCGCGCGGCGACCACAGCTGCAGCAGGTTGAGCGGGTGGAGCGAGTAGGTCAGCGCGAAGTCGGTGCTGAGCGCCGCCCGATCGGAATGGGCGATGGCGTCGGCGGACGGCAGCACCTGGATGCCGCCGAGGAGGATGCCGATGCCCATCGCGGCGACCAGCGATCCGGCCGCCCACCACCGCTGCGTCTCGATGAGCCGACCGGCGACGAACGCGGCCAGCGCCAGGCCGTTCCACCAGATCGCCTGCGGAAACCCAACCAGGAATTGGCTGGCCAGGAGCAGCGCCACCGCCGCGAACGCCAGCCGCCGTTGGCGGCGTTCCTCCGCGAGCAGCAGCACGTCGGCGGCCGCGAGCAGCCACGGCAGGTGCGCCACCACGGCCACCATGTTCATGTGATGGTGATGGAGCAGCGAGAACCCGCTGAAGCCGACCAGCATCGCCCCGAATAGGGCCGGCACCGTCTCGAACCGAAGCCGCCGCAGGAACCACCACGTGCCGGCGAACGCCGCGACGTAGCTGGTGAGCAGCTCCAGGTTGAACGCCGTCCGCAGCGGCAGCAGCCGGTAGTAGAGCAGGTGCAGGGGATGGAAGACGCCGGTCTGTCCCTCGCCATGCAGGTAGAGGCCGGAGAAGATCGCCGGCGTCCACAGCAGGCTGTCGCCTTTCTCCAGCGCCTGTTGGTACAGGTGCCGCATCGGCAGATGGAACCACGACAGGTCGTTGTAGACGAAGACCCGGCCGCGGACGAGCGGCACGGCCAGCAGCGCCAGCAGGGCGGCGCTGCAGAGGACGACGACGAGGGCCAGCCGGCCCGCCGGCTCGTTCTGCGAAGAGGACAACGAGCCGGATTATACCGGCGCTATTTCATGAAGCTGCGCACCGTCACCGCCGCGCTCAGCGCGTCGTTGGCCGGATCATCGATGGCGAGGAGATCGCGCAGTTCGGCCGACAGGCCGGCCTGGACGTCGGCGTCGAGCAGCTGCTTCTGGTATTGCTGCTGCGGCTTGTCGCGGCGGCAGTAGAAGCCATGCATCGCCAGCCGCGGCGCCGCGGTGCGGTTGGCGGTGCCGCCGTGCCACAGGTGCGAGTTCATCACGGCGATGCTGCCGGCCTTGCCAATCAGCAGGATCTCGACCGGGTGCGGCGCTTGCGGATCCGCGAGCACGTCCTGCGGCCGCTGGCCCCAGGTGTGCGAGCCGGGCACCATCCGCGTCGCGCCGTTCTCGGTCGTGAAGTCGTCGAGCAGCCACACCGTGTTGCAGACCCAGTAGCCACGGTCGTCGGGCAGCGCCGACATATCCACGTGCAGCGGCTGGCCGTCCTCGCTGTGCGGATCGGCGGACCGCGCGTTCAGGCTGCTCAACTTGGCGTCGGCGCCGAGGACATGGCGGACCCCCTCGAGGACGCGCGGCAAAGCGATCGCGCGGCGGAAGGCCTCGCCCTTGTTGACCAGGTTGGCCAGGCGGCGGGCGTTCTCCTCGGTCTTGAACTCGTGGCCAGCGCGGTCGCCCTCGCGCACGAACTGGGCGCAGATGGCGTCCCGCAGCTCAGCGAGCAGCTCGGGACCCATGGCGTCCTCGAGCACGACGTAGCCGTCGCGATCGAGCTGTCGGCGTTCCTGTTCGGTCATGGCGGATCCTGCGGATCGAGAACGGAGCCAGTGTATCCGCGGCGGTCCGGTTGTTTCATCCCGCCCGCACTCGACGGGCCGACCGCGAGGACAGATGAGTGAGATCCGACCCCTCCGGATCCGGCAGGTATTTTCTGGCGTTGCGCGCCATGCTGACCGCCGTCGTGGTGGACGCCGAGGTGGTGGAGAGTGACGATGGGTGAGGGTGTTGCGTGGGTGGGGCTGGGAGGAGACCTGGTCGTCGCCCGCGTCCGTGGCGAGCCGACCGAAGCCTTGTTGCGGCGCCGTCCAGCTGAAGCGCGCGATCGTCGTGCCCGACACCAAGCTGGCCTACCTCGCCCGGCTGGCCTTCGGCTGGGGCCACTATCGGGTCTTCTACAACGATCGCGCCGCCGCGGTCCGCTGGCTGACCGACGCCGACGGCTAGCGGCTCACACCTGGCGAGTGCCGCGCGCCCGCGCCACGACCCCGCGCGACGACATACATCACCGACGCCGCGGCCACGCAGGCGCCGAAGCCGATCCACTCGCCGCGCGTCAGTCCGGTCAGCAGCCACAGGATCACCGGCACGGCCAGGAAGGGCGCGACGCCGGCGAGCGGCAGCGAGGCGCCACTCGCGACCCCGGGAGGTCCGGCCGTCCGCAAGCGCCAGGCCGCCACTGCGCAGCCCAGGTAGAGCGCCAGCGCCGCGGCGTTGGCGAGGATCGCCAGCCGCTCGAAGGTCCCCGAGACCGCGAGCGCCAGCGCCAGCACCGCCTGCAGCACGATCGCCGCCTGCGGCGTCCGGTAGCGCGGGTGGACGACGCCGAACACGAGCGGCAGGTAGCCATCGCGGGCCAGCGCGAACACCACGCGCGGCATCGACAGCGTCATGCCGCCCAGGTAGCCGAACATCGAGACGGCGGCGCCGCCCAGCAGGAGCGCCCGGGCCCAGCCGCCGAAGCCGACGCCCGCCGCATCGGCAAGCGGCGTCGGTGACGCCGCGAGCGCGTTGCCGAGGATGCCCTGCGCCGATATCTGCACCGCGATGTAGAGCGCGGTGACGCCGAGCATGGCCAGGCCGATGGCGCGCGGCACGGTGCGAGCGGTGTCGCGGATCTCGCCGCTGGGCGCGAGGGCCGATTCGACGCCGGCGAAGGCGAAGACGAGCAGCAGCGAGGTGCGGGCGACGTCGGCCGCTGACGGCCAGACCGTCACCGTCAGGTGCTCCGCCTGCACCAGGAACAGCCCGCCCACCGCGATGAGCAGCAGCGGCACCAGCTTGGCGATCGTCACCACTGTGTTCAGGCGTGTCCCGAGGGCGACGCCTCGCAGGTTGACGAGCGTCCAGAACGCGAAGGTCGCCACGAGGACGCCGGTCTCGAGCGTCGCCAGCGCCGGGACGAGCTGGGTGACACTCGCCGCGAACACCGTCGCCACGGCGGCGCTGGCAAACGATCCGAGCATCCACAGGAGGACGCCGGAGAGGAAGGCAGCGTAGCGGCCCAGGGCGACACCGATGTAGGCGTACGGGCCGCCGGTCAGCGGCACGCGGCTGCCGGCGTCGGCGATGCAGACGACGATCAGGCCCATCGCCACCGCGCAGACGATGTAGGCGAGCGGCGCGGCGGGGCCGAGGGTCTGCGCCACCCCCGACGGCAGGCGGAAGATGCCGCCTCCGACCGTGATGTTGACGATGGCCGCGGCCAGCCCGAAGGTGCCGATGGCCCGCAGCAGCGGTTCCGTGGAGCCGGCCGGAGCGGAGGAGCCGGCGTCAGGCACGGTCGACATCGCCCGCAGCTTAGCAGCCGTGGTGTAACTTCCTCGCAGCATGTCGCCGCCGCCGACCCGGGACGCCTGCCTCGCCCTCGACCGCGCCGACCGCCTGGCGCCGCTGCGGGCACAGTTCGCCCTCGACGCGGCCGATGCCGCCGGGCTCGTCTACCTCGATGGCAACTCGCTCGGGCCACTGCCGCGCTCGACGGCCACGCGCCTGCGGCAGGTGATCGAGGACGAGTGGGGCGGCGGCCTGATCCGCAGCTGGAACAGCGCCGACTGGATCACCCTCAGCCAGCGGATTGCCGACACGATTGCGCCGCTCGTCGGGGCTGCCGCCGGCGAGCTGCTGGTCGCGGACTCGACGTCGGTGAACCTGCACAAGGTGCTGTCGGCCGCCGTGCCGATGGCGATCGCGGACGGCGCCGATCGTCGGGTCGTCATCTCCGAACGCACCAACTTCCCGACCGACCTCTACGTCGCGGATGCGGTGGCGCGCCAGCACGGGTGCGATCTGCGACTGGTCGACGCCGACGACGTTCCAGCGGCGTTCGACGATCGGACGGCGGTCGTGCTGCTGACCAACGTCGACTACCGGACCGGTCGCCGGCACGACATGTTGGCCATCACGCGCGCGGCGCACGCCGCCGGCGCGCTGATCGTGTGGGACCTGGCGCACTCGGCGGGCGCCATGCCGGTGCACCTGCACGGCGACGGATCGTCGGACAACGCGGCCGATTTCGCGGTGGGCTGCGGCTACAAGTACTTGAACGGCGGGCCCGGCGCGCCGGCGTTCCTGTGGGCCCATCCGCGGCACCTGCGCCGCCTGGACGCCGAGGGCTGGCGCCAGCCGCTGGCCGGCTGGTTCGGCCACGCCGATCCGTTCGCCTTCGAGCCGGACTACCGACCGGCGCCTGGCGTCGCGCGGTTCCAATGCGGCACGCCGCCAATCCTGTCACTCGCCGCGCTTGCCTGCGGCGTCGACACCGTGCGTGCGGCGGAACGAGTGGGCGGCCTCGAGGCGATCCGCGAGAAGTCGCTGGCCTTGACCGACCTGTTCATCGCGCTCGTCGACGCGCGCGGCGCCGACCTCGGCGTCGCCGTGGTCACGCCCCGCGAGCACGCGCAGCGGGGGAGTCAGGTGAGCCTGGTCCACGCCGATGGCGCCCACGCCGTCATCCAGGCGCTCATCGCCCGCGGCGTCATCGGCGACTTTCGCGCCCCTGACATCCTGCGCTTCGGGTTCACCCCGCTCTACACACGCTTTGTCGACGTCTGGGACGCCGTCGATCGGTTGATCCAGGTGCTCGAGTCCGGCGAATGGCGCGAGGCCCGCTTCAGCATCCGTGCGGCGGTGACGTAGGGCGCCCGGCGATCAACGCCCAACGACCAACCGCCAACTCCCAACCGCCCTTGGGCGTTGGAAGTTGGGAATTGGAAGTTATCTGAGCAGGGCGCGCGCCGCCGCGAAGAGCGGCGTCGCCGGGTCGGCCAGTTCCAGGACGACGTCGAAGTGGTTGCGTCCGGGCACCTCGATCGTCGTGCCGGCCGCACCGTCGGTGAACAGCCGTGCCGCGAAGGCCCGGCTCTGTCGCTTGAACTCCGCGGTCTCGATCTCGCCCCAGGCCACGACCGAGCGACAGCGGATCGGCCGACGCCGATCCCGCGGGTCGAGCAAATCCAGCGTCGACGCGGTCGGCGCATCGAGACCCAGCGCGTCGTTGATCGACGTGCCGACGAGCGGTGCGACGTCGAAGATGCCGGACACCGGCACGATGCCGCGGATCGGCACCGGCGACGCCTCCGCGCACGCCGCGGCGAGATAGCCGCCGGCGGAGCTGCCGGCGACGACGAGGTGATCGGCATCGAAGCCCAGCGTGCCGGCCTGTGCGTGCAGCCACGCGATCGCTGCGCGGCAGGCCGCGACGATGGCGGGCAGCCGGGCCGCCGGCGCCAGCGGATAGCCGACCACGGCGCAGGCCACGCCTGCCGCGTGCCAGGCCGGGGCGATGAACGCCGAGTCCTCCTTGGACAGCTCCTGCCAGTAGCCGCCGTGGAAGTAGACCAGGAGACCCGGCCGCGCGGACGAGTCCAGCGCCGGCGCCGGAAAGAAATCGAGCTGCGCGCGCGGGGCGTCGCCGTAGCGCAGGTCGGCCTGGACCGGCAGCGCGCGGCGAGCCGCCTCGCTCTCGACGCGATACCTCTCCAGGAACGGCGCGTAGTCGCCGCCGATGACCGAGCTCGGCGAGTACTCGCGTTCGCGCGCCGCGGGATCGAGGCGCGTCATGCGCTGCCTACTGCTCGCGCAGCGGTCGACCGGTGCCCTGATACCGCTGCTGCGTGATCTCGGCGAGCACCGACAGCGCGATCTCGGCCGGCGTCCGGCCGCCCAGATCGAGGCCGACCGGGGCGTGAATCGCCGCGAGCCGCGCCTCGTCGACGCCCTGCTCGCGCAGCATGTCGGCGATCAGGATGGTCTTGCGCCGGCTGCCGAGCAGCCCGATGTAGGGCACGCGCGTCGCGACGGCGGCGGTGACGCAGTCGGCATCGAGCTTGTGCCCGCGGGTGGCGACGACGAGATAGGAGAGCGGGGCGTAGGCGAACGACGCGATGGCGTCCGTCAGCTCGCCGCTGAGCACGGTGGCGCCATCGAAGCGTTCCGGGTCGGCGAACTCCGGCCGGTCCTCGATGACGAACACCTCGAAGTCGAGGAGCCGGGCCTGGCGGGCGATGGCCCGCGAGACGTGACCGCCGCCGGCGATCACCAGCTGGGGACGGCTGGTGACCGGCTCGACGAGCAGCTCGCGCGTCTCGTCGAGTGGGACGATGCGGGCGGTGCCGCGGCGCATCTGCTCGATGGCGGTGTCGCGGGCGCGCTCGTCGTGCTCGGTCGAGCCGAGTGTCCCGAGCATGCGCCCGCCGGCGAGGACCAGCGCCCGCCCGTCGAAGCACAGGGTGCGGCCCTGTCGTAGGAAGAGCGAGACGAAGGCGACGGGCGGGCCGCCGGCGGCCGCGTCGGCCGCCACGACGAACGGGTCGAGGCCGTCGATCGGCGACGGCCAGGCGCCGCCCGATCCGGACTCGGCCAGAATCCACATGGTCCCACCGCAGACGAGTCCGGTGTTCCAGGCCAGTTCCTCGGTGAGCTGGTATTCGCGCAGCGACGCGGGCTGGCCGGTCAGGACCTGCCTGGCCGCACCGATGGCGTCGGCCTCGACGCAGCCGCCGCCGAGCGTGCCGATCGGCCGCTGCCCCTCGGCGCCGGTCAGCACCAGCTTGGCCCCGACCACCTGCGGCGTGCTGCCCTGGGTGCGCACCACGGTCGCCACCGCGAACGGGACGCCGGCCGCGGCGAGCTCGTGCATCCGGGTGAAGGGCGAGGCCATGGGCGGTGGAAGGGCAGCGGCGCGGAACGAGGCCTTGCGCGCGCCTCACGCCTACTCTAATACTTGAGCCTCCCGGAGCCTGCTTATGCCCTATACCTTCACCGTGAATGGCCGTGCCGCGACCGTCGACGTGCCGGCGGACATGCCCCTGCTGTGGGTCCTGCGCGACGTCCTGGACCTCAAAGGCACCAAGTTCGGCTGCGGCATGGCGCAGTGCGGCGCCTGCACCGTCCACCTCGATGGCGAGCCGACGCGGGCCTGCGTCACGCCGGCGTCGGCCGTCGGCGCCAGGAAGGTGACGACGATCGAGGGCCTGTCGACCGACGCGACGCATCCGGTGCAGCAGGCCTGGCTGGCCCACGACGTGCCGCAGTGCGGCTACTGCCAGGCCGGCCAGATCATGAGCGCCGCCGCGCTGCTGGTGAAGAAGCCGAACCCGACCGACGCCGACATCGACACCGCGATGGCCGGCAACCTCTGTCGCTGCGGGACCTACCTGCGGATCCGCGCCGCCATCCACGACGCGGCCACGCGCGGCCGGACGTCGCGCGCCGCCGCCGAGCCGAAGCCGCCGGCCACCGTCACGCCGCGCTGAGCCAGGAGCCGATCATGACTGCGCCCATGCATCGCCGATCGTTCCTCCAGATCTCCGCGCTCGCCAGCGGCGGCGTGCTCATCGGGTTCTATCTGCCGCCGGTCCTCGAGGCGCAGCAGGCCGGCACGCCGCCGCCTCCGCTCGCGCCGAACGCGTTCATCAAGATCCTGCCGGACGGCAAGGTGATCCTGACCGCCAAGAACCCCGAGGTCGGGCAGGGCATCCGCACCAGCCTGCCGATGCTGCTCGCCGACGAGCTCGACGTCGACTGGAGCGCGGTGACCTACGAGCAGGCCGACGTCGACCCGGTCAAGTACGGTCCGCAGTCGGCCGGCGGCAGCACCGGCACGCCGACCAACTACATGCCGATGCGACAGGTCGGCGCCGCGGCGCGGCAGATGCTGATCGCCGCGGCGGCCACCAGCTGGAACGTTCCGCCCGCCGAGTGCTCGACGGCGTCGGGACGGGTGACGCACGCCGGGTCGAACCGGTCGGTCGGCTACGGCGAGATCGCCGCCAAGGCTGCGGCGCTGCCGCCGCCGGATCTGGCGACGGTGAAGCTGAAGGACAAGAAAGACTTCAAGATCATCGGCACCAAGGTGCCGGGCGTCGACGTCCGCAAGATCGTCACCGGCCAGCCGGCCTTCGCCATCGACTTCACCTTGCCCGGCATGCTGTCGGCGGTCTACGAGAAGTGCCCGGTCTTCGGCGGCAAGGTGGCGAGCGCCAACCTGGACGAGATCAAGGCGCTGCCCGGCGTGAAGCACGTCTTCGTCGTCGACGGTGTCGGCGATCCGAACACCCTCGTCGGCGGCGTCGCCATCGTCGCCGACACCTGGTACCAGGCCAAGACGGCGCGCACCAAGCTGAAGGTGGTGTGGGACGAAGGCCCGACCGCGTCGCAGAGCAGCGAGGGCTTCAAGACACAGGCGACGCAGCTGTCGACGCAGACGCCGGCCCAGTGGATCCGCCAGGACGGCGACGTCGACGCCGCGCTGACGTCGGCGCCGGCGAAAGCCGAGGGCGCCTACTCCTACCCGTTCGTGTCACACGCGCAGCTCGAGCCCGAGGTGTGCACGGCGAAGTTCGACAACGGCAAGCTCGAAGTATGGGCGCCGAGCCAGACGCCGGGCGCCGCGCTGAACTCGCTGATCAAGATCCTCGGCGTGACGCCGGAGAACCTGACGCTGCACCAGTTGCGCGGCGGCGGCGGCTTCGGTCGCCGGCTGTACAACGATTACGTCGTCGAAGCGGCGTGGATCGCCAAGGTCGTCAACGGCGCGCCGGTGAAGCTGCTGTGGACGCGCGAAGACGACATGGCGCACGACCTCTATCGGCCGGGCGGCTTCCACTACCTGAAGGGCGGCGTCGACGGCAGCGGCAAGCTGGTCGCCTGGCGCGATCATTTCGTGACCTACGGCAACGGCAAGCAGACCGCGGCGACGGCCGGCATGGGGCCGGTGGAGTTTCCAGCCGCCTACGTGCCGAACCTTGCGCTGGGCATGTCGATGATGCCGCTCGGCGTGCCGACCGGCGCCATGCGCGCCCCGGGCAGCAACGCCCTCGCCTTCGTCATGCAGTCGTTCATCGACGAACTGGCGCACGCGGCGAAGAAGGATCCGCTGCAGTTCCGGCTCGACCTCCTGAACACGCCGGTGATCGCACTGCCGCCGCAGGCGGACGGGCGTCCGGCTCCGACGCCGCTCAATGCCGATCGGATGAAGGCGGTGCTGCAGGCGGCGCGCGACAAGTCGGGGTGGGCCACTGCGAAGTCGGGCAAGGGCCGCGGCCTCGGCGTCGGCTGTCATTTCAGCCATCGCGGCTACTTCGCCGCGGTCGCCGACGTCAGCGTCAGCGCGTCGAAGGCCGTGACCGTGCATCGGATCGTGGTCGTCGGCGACATCGGCGCCCAGATCATCAACCCGCTCAACGCCGAGAACCAGGTGCAGGGCGGCGTCATCGAGGCGATGAGCCTGCTCATGAACTGGGAGATCACGATCGACAAGGGCCGGGTGGTGCAGAGCAACTTCCACCAGTACCAGCCGACGCGCATGCCGCATGCACCCGCCGTCATCGAAGCGCACTTCCTCGAGACCGACAACCCGGTCACCGGCCTCGGTGAGCCGGCGCTGCCGCCGGTGCTCGGTGCCATCGTCAACGCCGTCTACACCGCCAGCGGGGCGCGGATCCGCGATCTGCCGATGGCCAAGAGCGGCTATTCCTGGGCGTAGAGACGGGCCCTCGCGCGGCGGCCGAGGGCTGATCAGCGGGTGAGATCGGCCGGGACGTCGACGTCGCGCAGGATGCCCGGATCGGCGACATCGAGTGGCACAGGCGCGAGGCCGAAGCCAGCCAGACCGTCCTTGAGCGTACCCGTCGGGGCCAGCGTCAGCAGCCGATCGGCGATCGCCCGCGGCACCGCGAGAGGATGCCCGCGTCGGGTCTGGTAGACCGGGACCACGATCGAATCGGTCTCGAAAGCGCGCGCGGCGACAGCGGCGACGACTGACGCCGGCACGAACGGCATGTCGGCGGGCAGCACAAGCACGACGTCGCCGCCGCAGACCGCCAGGCCGGTTTGAATCGACGAGAACATGCCGAGCGCCGGATCCGGGTTGACGACCGTGGTCACGCGGGCGTCGGCCAGCGACGGGACGCCCTCGAAGTCATCGCCGGCGCGGACGACGACGATCACCCGATCGACGCCGGCCTGCAGCAGCGACGCAATCGTCCGCTCGATCAGCGGGACGCCGTCGACGTCGGCGATCAGTTTCCGCGAGCCGAATCGCGTCGACTGGCCGGCGGCCGGGACGACCGCCGCAGTGCGTCGGCGCGGCGTGGGTCCGGGCCCGGCCTCCTGACTCATACGCGACGACGATGGCATCGTTGCCGGCATTCGCGCAACGCCGACGGTCGTTCGGCACGCGCGCGGCTGACGGTCCGGCGAACTTGATCCAGATCAAGAGGCCTCCATCCAACCGGCGACTAGAGTGGCGGTCGTGGGCAGCGCGGTGCTGTCCCGAGAGCCGCCGCTACGCCGGCCAGGAGACCGTCATGATCGACCAGCCCCTTCCCGCCGATGTCCGCATCGGCCACGTCCACCTTCGCGTCGCCGACCTCGAGCGCGCCATCGCGTTCTACCGCGACACGCTGGGTTTCGCCCTCCGCATCGACGGCCGGTCCTACGGCCTGCCGATGGTCTTCCTCGCCGCCGGCGACTACCACCATCACATCGCGCTCAACACCTTCGAGAGCGCCGGCGGAACGCCGCCTCCGGCCGGCCACACCGGGCTGTTCCATGTCGCCCTCGTCTATCCCGATCGCGCGAGCCTGGCCGGCGCCGTGGCCCGGGCCGTGGCGCATGGCGCCACGTTCGATGGCGGCCGCGATCACGGCGGAACCGTGTCGATCTACCTCAAGGATCCCGACGGGAACGGCATCGAGCTGTACTACGACGTCCCGATGGCACGCTGGTTCGACGAGCACGGGCGCTGGAATCTCAAGAACGACGGGTTCGATCCCCTGACGCTGCTGGCCGACGCCGTCCCCGCCGGGGCGGCGGTCGCGACCGCCTGACCGCTCGACGGCCTGCTACGATGGCGTGCCTCGCGGCGCACGCCATGTCGTCGTTCCAGATCCTTCGCTCCTACCTCCTCCAGCGCGCAGCCATTACCGACGCCGAGTTCGCGGCGATGGAGCCGTTCTTCGCGGCTCGCGCGCTCGGGCCCGGTGACGTGCTGCAGCGGGCCGGCGAGCCCGCCCGCTGGGGCGCGTTCGTCGCCCGCGGCTGCCTGCGCCGCTACGCCCTCGACATCGACGGCGGCGAGCACGTCGTGCAGTTCGCGCCGGAAGAATGGTGGATCTCCGATCTGGCGAGCCTGGCGTCGGGAGCGCCCTCGCATTTCTTCATCGACGCCATCGAGGCGTCGGACGTCCTCCTGATCACGGCGCGGGACCACAAGGCGCTGCTCGCCACGATGCCCGGCTTTGCCGAGGCGTTCCGGCACGGCGTGCAGGCCAGCGTGGTCGCCAAGGATCGACGCATCGTCGACACGCTCTCGCGATCGGCCGAGGAGCGCTACGAAGAGTTCCGCCGTATCTACCCGTCGATCGCCGGACGGGTACCCCTGAAGATGCTGGCCAGCTATCTGGGGATGACGCCGGAGACGCTCAGCCGCATCAGGCGCCCGCGCCGGTAGCGCAGGCCTTCCGATGTCCCCGGCGACGGGCTCACCCAGGCCCTCGTAGAGGCGCTGCGCCCGAGCGCAGGCGCAGACCGCCCTCCTCGTCGACCGAAAGGTCGATATCGACGGCGAGATGTTCGTGCGAACCGGCTTGACAGCCTATCTATGCGTGGTGCATATATGTTCCACGCATATATGAGCGCCACCGACCGTCCCCGCCGCGCGTCCGCCGACCTGCCGTCCTTGCGGCCGGTCGAGTTCCACATCCTCCTCAGCGTGGCCGCCGGTGAACGGCATGGCTACGGGATCATCCAGGACATCCAGGAGCGCGGGGACGCGTCGGTGCCCGACGTCGGCACGATGTATCGCGCCCTGGCCCGTCTCGCCGAGGCCGGCCTGATCGAGGCGGCCGCGCGTCGGGCCGCCGCCGACGCCGGCGACGAGCGACGCAACTACTACCAGATCACCGAGGCCGGCCGGCGCGCCGCGATGACGGAGGCCCGGCGGCTCGAAGCACTGACGCGCGCCGCCCGTCTCGGCGGCCTCCTCCCGAAAGGGGCGAAGTCGTGAACGAGGAACGCGCCATGCGCATCTCCGACCGGTGGTTCCGCCTGCTGCGGCGCTGCTATCCGCCCGACTTCCGCGACGACATGGGCGAGGCCCTGGTCGAGACCTATCGTGATCGCGCTCGCGACGCCGTCCGCGCCGGCGGGCTGCCGCGCCTCGCGCGTCTGTGGGTGCGCGCGCTGGTCGATGCGGTCCGCAACGGGCCGGGCGAACGCCTGCGGCCGGCCGCGCCCTGGCGGCGACACGGCGACTGGGGTCGCGACGCCGAGATGGCCATGCGTCGTCTGGTGCGCGCCCGCACCTTCGCCGCGACGACCATCCTCACACTCGCCATCGGGCTCGGCATGGTCGCCGTCGCACTGACCCTGGTCGGCAAGACGCTGCTCGAGCCGATGCCATACCGCGAGCCGGCCGATTTGTACTATGTCTGGCGCGACTACGGGCCGATCCGCGACCTGCAGCGGGGCAGCCTGTCGGGTTCGGATGTCTCCGACCTGAAGGCGTCCGGCGCCGTCGTCGAGGACGTCGCGCTGCTTCAGCCGATGCTCGGCGGCATCTTCGCCGCGCGCGAGGGCGACGATCCGGCCGAGATCGCGGTCACCGTGGCCACGCCGAACCTGTTCGACGTCCTCGGCGTTACCCCGATGCTCGGTCGCGCCATTGCCCCCAGCGAGGCCGGCCCGGGGCGGCCGAACCTGATCGTCCTCACGCATCCGTTGTGGAACCGCATCGGCGCCGATCCGTCGATCGTCGGCCGCGACGTCCGCCTGCAGGGCAACGCCTACATCGTTGTCGGCGTGCTGCCGCCCACGTTCGCGTTCGTGCGGATGGACCAGAACGGCGTCGGGCAGCGGGTCGACGCCTACATCGCCACGCACGAGGCGATCGCCGCCGAGCGGCCGGACCGAGGCAACTACACCGCGCTCGTGCGGGCCCGATCCGGCGCGTCACCCGGGGCGGTGGCGTCGGCGATCGCGGCCGCCGGGCGGGCCATCGACGCGCGCGCCTTCAACGGCCGCGGCCTGTCGCTCTACGCCGTGGGGCTCCAGGACGACGTCGTGGCCAAGGCCCGTCCCGCCCTTATCCTGGTCGGCGCCGCCGGCGCCCTCCTGGCGCTGATGCTGACAGTGAACCTGGCCTCGGTGCTCCTGGCCCGCGGGGCGCAACGCGAGCACGAGTTCGCGGTGTCGCGCGCGCTCGGCGCCAGTACCGCTGCCGTCATCCGCGCCACGCTCCTCGAGGGCGGACTGCTTGGTCTCGCCGGCGGCGCGCTTGGCGCCGTGGGCGCCGCCTGGGCCACGAAAGCGCTCGTCGCGCTGGCGCCGCTGGACTTCCCGCGCCGCGACGCCATCGCCGTCGACTGGACCATCGCCGCGGTGATGATCGCCCTGGGCGCCACGCTCGGTCTGCTGGCCGGCGCTGCTCCCGCCGGCTGGGCGTCGCGCGCGACGTTGTCGTCGCTGCTCGCGTCGAGCGCTGTCCGCGGCGGCGGCGGGCATACGCGCCTGCGCCGCGCCCTGGTCGTCGCGCAAGTGGCGATCACGCTGGTCCTGCTCGGCAGCGGCGGCCTGGTCGTACGCAGCGTCGAGCGTCTGCTCCGGGCCGATCCCGGCTTCAACGCCGCCGGCGTGCTGACCTTCCGCGTCCGCAGCCCACCCGAGTTCTTCTCCACGCCGGCCGATCTCGTCGGCTTCCAGGATCGGGTCGAGCGCGAGCTCCGCACCATCCCTGGCGTGTCCGACGTCAGCGCCACGTCGACCCTCCCGCTCTCGGGATCGGTGTTTCCGATCGCGATCAGGATCGCGGGCGCGCCGGGCAGCAGCGGGACGGACGATCGTGACGCCACGCTCGTCGACGTCATCGGCACGCGGGCGTCCTACGTCTCGACGATGGGCATGCGCGTGATCTCGGGCCGCGCCTTCGACCCGGTCCGCCAGGACGGCCGCCAGGAAGCGCTGATCGATCAGCGACTGGCCGAGCGCTTCTTTCCGGCCGGTAACGCCATCGGCGCCACGATCCCGCGAGATGGAACCCGCGTCTCCGCCAGGTTGACGACGGCGCCAGCCAATGGCCTGACGATCGTCGGCGTGGTGCAGCAGGCGCGTCTCGACGATGTCCACCAGGACGGGCGGCCGCAGCTCTACATCCGGACCGAAGACTGGGGCTTCCGGCCGCTCTCGTTCGTGGTCCGCAGCGGCCGCGATCCCGAAGCGATCGTCCCGGAGGCTCGCGCTGCGCTGCGTCGGGCCGATCCGCGCGTGGCGATGGGCGACGTCCGCTCGATGGCGCAGATCGTCGGCGACATCCAGCGCCGGCCGCGCACCAGCGCGGTCGTGGTCGCCAGTTTCGCGTTGGGCGCCCTCCTGCTCGCGGCGATGGGTCTCTTCGGCATCGTGTCGAATGCTGTGTCGCGCCGGAGCCACGAGATGGCTGTGCGCCTCGCGCTCGGCGCTGACCACGGCCGGATCCTCCGGCTGATTCTGGGCGAGGGCTCCATGCTCGTCGGTCTCGGCGTCCTCTTCGGGCTGCCCGGGCTGTATGCCGTGAGCGGCCTGATTCGCGGCGCACTCGTCGGCATCTCGCCGGCGGATCCCTTGACGCTGTCCGCCGTTACCGTCGTGCTGGCAGCGATCACGATGGCGGCGTGCTACGTGCCGGCCCGGCGCGTCCTCGGCATCGATCCGGCGCGGTCCTTGCGGCAGGAGTGAGCGGGGCTCGAGGCAGGAAGGCAACCATCGGCGCCGGCGGTCCGTCCAATCCGCCGACCATGGCCTTCCCGCACCTCCTCCAGGACCTCCGCTACACCGTCCGCACCCTGCGCCGCGATGCCGGTTTCGCCGTCTTTGCGGTGCTCATCGCCGGGCTCGGCATCGGCGCCAGCGCCACGGTGTTCAGCGTCGTGAACACCCTGCTGCTGCGGCCGCTCCCGTTCGCCAAGCCGTCCGAGCTGGTGTGGATCGCCAACCGCGACGCGCCCGGATTGTCGGGCCAGATGACCCAGGTCGGCTACCTGCTCGACCTGCGCGAGAAGACGCAGACCATGTCGGCCGTCGCCGGCTACTTCGCCTTCTACGGCGTAGGCGACAACCTCCTGACTGGTCGCGGCGAGCCGGAGCGGCTCAGTGGCGTGCCCGTGTCCGAGAACTTCTTCGACGTGCTCGGTGTGAAGCCGCTGCTCGGCCGTTCGTTCAACGCCGTCGAGAGCGCCTGGAACGGCCCGAAAGCGGTGATGCTCGGCCACGCCATCTGGGAGCGCCGGTTCGGGCGCGATCCTCGTATCGTCGGCACCTCCCTCGTGATCAACGACGAGCCGCACACGGTGGTCGGCGTGCTGCCGGCCTCGTTCGACTTTGCGACCGTCTTCGCGCCGGGCAGCCGGCTCGATCTCTACTTCCCGTTCGCGCTCAGCCCCGAGACCAACCGCTGGGGCAACACGATGGCCATGATCGGCCGCGTGAAGCCAGGCGCGACCGCGGCGCAGGCGCACGCCGAGGTCCGCGCGCTGGCGCCACAGATGCGACGCGAGCACCCGGAGCGCAACGACTTCGAAGGGCTGGTCCGGCCGCTGTCCGACTACGTCAGCGGCAACGTCCGCCTCGCCGTGGTCGTGCTCGCCGGGGCCGTGGGCATGGTCATGCTCATCGTCTGCGCCAACCTGTCGAACCTGCTGCTGGCGCGGACCGCGGCCCGCCGGAAGGAAATCGCCATCCGCATGTCGCTCGGCGCCGGGCGGAAGCGGCTGCTCACCCAGATGCTTACCGAGGGGCTCGTCCTGTCGTCGGCGGGCGCCGTCCTCGGTCTCGCGCTGGCGCTGATCGGCACGCGCCTGCTGACGGGGCTCGACGCGGTCAGCATTCCACTCTTGCACGACGTGCGCATCGACGGCGTCGCGCTCGGGTTCACCGTCGTCATCACCTTGATCACCGGCGTCGTCTTCGGCCTCGCCCCGGCGTTGCAGACGTCCGGCGCCGGGATGAGCCAGGCGCTGAAGGACGCGACGCGCGGGTCGACGGAAGGCCGCGAGCGCACGTGGGTCCGCAACGCGCTGGTCGTGTCGGAGATCGCGTTCGCCTGTGTCCTGCTGGTCGGTGCCGGCCTGCTGATTCGCAGCCTCGCCGCGGTGCTCGAGGTGCAGATGGGCTTCGACCCGGCGCGGAGCGCCACGATCCGCGTCGATCCCGACGGACGCGTCACCACGCCTGAGCAGCGCCTCGCCTATCTGGACGACGTGCTGCGGCGGGTCCGCCAGGCGCCGGGTATCGACCAGGCGGGCATCACCGACGCGCTGCCGCTCGGGCGCAACCGCACGTGGGGAGCGGGAGCCAAGGGCGTGACCTACGAACGAGGCCAGTACCCGCTGGCGTTCGTCCGCGTCGTCAGCGAAGGCTATCCCGCGGCGATGGGCGTGCCGGTGCTGGCCGGGCGCGACCTGACGGCGAGCGACATGCCCGGCACCGAGCCGGTCATGCTGATCAACAAGACGCTGGCCGAGGCGCTGTGGCCCGGACAGAACCCCATCGGGCAGTACATCAACGGCGGGTGCGGCGCCAAGGAGCGCCGCGTCGTCGGGGTTGTCGGCGACGTCCGGCACCTGTCGCTGGAACAGCCGTCGGGCAACGAGATGTACATGCCGGCGCGGCAGTGCCTGGATTTGGCCGGGGCCTATCTGGTCGTCCGCTCGAGCCTGCCGACCAGCCAGATCGCCGCCACACTGCGAGCCACCCTGACCCCGATTGCGCCGAACCTGGCCAGCAACGACTTCCGCACGATGCAGCAGATCGTGGATCGCTCGACGTCGCCGCGGCGCTTCACGGTGCTCCTGCTGGGCGGCTTCGCGGTGTTCGCGTTGACGCTCGCATCACTCGGTATCTACGCGCTGATCTCGTACTCCGTCAACCAGCGGACCCAGGAAATCGGGATCCGCATGGCGCTCGGGGCCTCGACCCGGGACGTCCAGGCGAGCATCGTCGGGCAGACGCTGCGGCTTGCCGCCATCGGTCTGGTGCTCGGCGCCGGCGCGTCCTGGCTGCTGGCGCGGAGTGCGTCCGGTCTCCTGTTCGGCGTCACCGCCCGGGATCCGCGGACGTTCATCGCCATGGCCGCGGTGCTGGGGGCCGTCGCGCTCCTCGCTGGATACCTGCCGGCGCGCCGCGCCTCGCGCATCGATCCCATGGTCGCCTTGCGGGCCGACTGAGCACGTCACGCTCGGCGGGCTCGTCACCATTGGCGCAATCGGCCTGTTCCCCTTCGGCGGTCACGTCATGCCGTGCCTCGGCGTCCCAGCCGCCGGGCGCTGGCCGCCACTGCCCACTGGGTGAGGAGGAACAGCACCATGATCGCGATCACGTGCACGGCCACGCTGCCATAGCCACCGAGCCGTGGATCCAGGAACGGGTAGGGATACCACCCGACGACCGCGCCACGCGCCAGGATGTAGAGCACGTAGGCCAGCGGAAAGGCGGGCACCAGCAGCCAGTCGCGGGCGCTGCTCGGGGGCACGCCTGGCCGCAGCAGCCAGTCGGCCACGACGACCACCGGCATGACGTAGTGCAGGAGCACGTTGATCCACGGCCGCAGCGCGCCCAGATCCACGTCGCGCAGGAGGATCGAGAAGACGACCCCGACGACCGTCATGTAGACGACCGCCATGCCGCGCAGGCGTTCGTCGCCGGGCGACGGCTGGTGTCGGGCCAGCCAGAGCGTCGCACCGCGGAGCAGCACGCCGGCCGCGAACAGGTTCGAGAGGTTGGTGAAGTAGCTGAAGAAATTGACGACGCTGTAGCCGGCGGCCATGTGGATGGCGAGCTGCCGGCCGATGGCCGCGATCGTCAGGGCGCCGAGAAACAGGCGGATGGCCGTGGGCATGGCCGGACCGGCGACTACCGGCCGCCGACGGATCGCAACCGCACGTCCATGTCGGTCGCGCCCTCGCGTGGCACGGGATGGCGCGTGTCGGTCGTGAACATGAGCCGCCGGCCGTCGCGGATCTCGGCGAACAGCGACAGGCTCGCCCGCGGATCGACGGTGGCCGCCGGCACCGACAGGTCGAACACGAACGGCGGACCCTGTGTCGCGGGAATCGTCTGCGTGGCGAGGGTCCGCGCCGGCGCGCCGACTCGCGAGGTGTCGCGGAGCTCGACCCGGACCGTCGCCGAGCGCGGCAGCGCCAGCCGCTCGAGGAAGATCACGCGGCCGCTGACGCGCAGCGCCGCCGGCCCGGGATCGGGTCGGGAATCCGGGCAGACATATGGCACCGTGGCCAGCCGATACCGTTCGTCCCGGGCGTCCCCACCGCGCAGGCGCAGCCGCAGCCGCAGTTCGCCAGCCCGCGGTTCGCTCACCTCGGCCTCGATCCGCGCGCCGTCCTCGGTCCACTCGATCCGGCCCGGCCGCGGCGCGCGCCACGTCGCGAGCCGGTAGGTCTCGCCGCACGAGTCCATCAGCAGCGTGCCGTCGGCCAGGAAGATGCGGAGCGTCCCCGGCGACGCCGCCGCATCGGTCGACAGCCACGTCCGTCCCACGAAATCAGACGCCGCGACCGCCTGTGCGCCGGCCAGCGCGGGCGCAGTCAGCATCACGCAACACGCAGCAACGAGACCTCGCATACCTGAATCCTCACGGACGTTTCCGCCTCTCGCACAACAGTAGCCCAAACGTTGCCACGCCTCCGAATTGGGCACACGCGGGTGACCTCCAGTTGAGACACTTCGCGACCACGGCGCCCCCGTCGCGCGGAACGGCCCCTGCAATCTCCTGATTTCGAACCTCGGGGCTGGCACATCGCTTGACTTCGGTCGATACTCCTAACCGCCAGGCACAAATCAGAGACGGCGGACCGAACGGATGAGGTCGGCAATGGCCAGACGCGTTCCTTGGGGGGTATCGCTCGCGGGTGTGCTCCTCTGCATCGCCGCCCAGGACGCGCACGCGCGCAAGCGGGTGACCTGCGTGACGATTCGCACCGACGAAACCGTCGCGTCCGTCGCGCATCGGGCGACCGGCGATGCCCGGAACATGCAGGCGTCGTGGTTCCAGATCGTGAACCCGACGACGTCGCGGCCGGTGCCCAAGAGCAGATACGGGCTCATCTTCGCTGGCTGGAACGCTTGCACTACCGTCGACGATGCCCTGCCCGAGCTCACGATCGAGCCTGTCGCCCAGGTGCTGTCGACCCCGGTCGCCGCCGACACTCCGCCCAGTCGTCCCATCGCGGCAACGTTCGCGACGGTCGTCGTCTGGGGACCGGCCGCCATCTGGGGCACGGTCGTCGTGGTCTTCGCGTTGAGCTGTTGGCTGGTCGACGACTACTTCGCCGGGCGCCGGGACACGATGCGTGCGATGAAGCAGTACGCGGACAGGTTCGTCGAGGAGTTCGAGCGGCCGTTGATGCAGCCGCATCTGTCGCGCCGTCCCATCCAGTCGCGGGTCCGATTCAAACCCGGTCGTGCGCGTTTCGACGTCCTGCTGGCGCCAGAGCCCGAGGTTGGGCTCCGCTATCCGAACCTGACGGATCACAAGAGCAACGTCATGTACGACGTCGTGCGGATTCAACGGGCGCTCAGCGAACATGCGTTCGAGAGCAGCCGCCCGTACGAACGCGGCCGTTGGGTGGTCGTTCCGTTCCGATTCAGAGTTCCAGAGCAGAGAGGCAGGTAGCCCGTGCGACTCCTTCTCCTGAGCACCGGCGGTGGCGGCGGCAATATTCTGCGGTCGGTCAAGGCGCTGTTCGAACAGGACCTCGCGGTCACCGAACGAAGTGATCCCGAATACGCGGCACGACTGCGCGCCGCCGTGGCGACCCGCTTCCTCGATACCAACGAGTTCTCGCTGACCGACGTGCCGGCGGAGGAGCGGCTGCTCATCGGCCCCCGGACGACCGGCCGCCTCGGCGCCAGGCACAATCCAGACGTGGCCAGAGAGGCCCTGGCGGAGTCCCAGAGCGAGGTGGAAGCGCTCCTGAAGGAACACGCCATCGTCGTCCTGATCGGCACCGGCGGTAAGGGCACCGGCGCGGGCACGATGTTTCCGCTGGCCCAGCTCGCACGACAGCACCGCCGGCTGGTGCTGCCGATCTTCGTTCGACCGTCCTTCGAGCGCCACGAGGTCGACAAACGCCGGTACGATCACGCGTTAGACGTCGTCGAGCGTTTCGACGCCGCCGGTATCCGGTTGATGGAGATCCTGAACGATCGCGGCTACACCGAGGCGAGCCCGCAGCCGCAGGCCGCGGTCTGGCAGCGGATGAACGTGCCCATCGCGCGGGGGCTGCGCGGCCTGATCTACGTCTTGTGGGAGCTGTCGCAGGTCGACCCGTCGGACTTGTCGATGCTGTTCGCCGGCCCGGGCCGGCTCCGGCTCGGATTCGCGGACATCGACGCACCGGTTGGCCAGGAACCGGGCGTCGAGGAGGTCGAGCGGGCGGCCAGGCGCTGCTGGGAGAATCCCTACTACGCCTTCAGCAAGCCGCCGGGCACTTCGCTGATCTGCATCCAGGGCGAGTGGTCGAACGTGGTCGATGCCCGCATCAAGGGATCCCTTGCCACGCTGGCCATGGACGGACAGAGCGATGCAACCTACACCCCGCTCTACGCGCGCGCGGCCTACTCGCCCAGGCCCTGGGGCGTGACGATGCTGCTCGCCGAACACACGGGCCATCACCAGCCGCTCGATGTCGACTGGTCGTTCGCGCGAGAGGCCGAGCGACCGCCGCTGCCCGCCGGCCGGGTTGACCCGGAGGACCGCATCCATGCCGTGACCGAAGCCGCCGTCATGGCGCCCGGCCACCGGCCCACGGCGAGGCCGACGCCGAATCAGGGGGCTGCGGCGCCCGCGATCGAGACGCGACGTGCGCGCCCGGGGACGGCCACGCCGATTGCCGAGATCGTTGCGCCCACTCCGAAGACCGCCGCGCCATTCACCAGCCTCCTCGAGTTCGCCGTGGCCGTGAACCGCGCGGATCCCGCGGCTCTCGCGGTGGCGCGCCACGACGCGTCCGGGATCCCGATCGACGGCGCCGACGTCAAGAAACTGCTTGGGACGCTGTGGTTCCGCGGCGTCGTCGCCCAGCTGTCCGCAGAGTGGCGGACGCTTCTCTTCGATGCGCTCCGCGCGAGTGCCGAGTTTTCCGACCACACGGTCAGGGTGGGCCGGCAAGACGCCCGTCTCAGCGGGCTCGGCTCCGCGCAGCTGCGCGAGGTGGCGGCCAGTCGCTCCCCGCAGGATGCCATCCGCCAGGATGCGACGCTCCTCGCGGACATCGCCCGCATCTGGGGCGATGACGCGATCCAGCGGCTGCAGTTTCAGGAGGTCACTGCGCCACCCGCAACGTCCGGGTTCTCGAGCCTGCTGCAAGGCCTCCGCACGCGAGCGAAGTCGGGCATGCGCGGCGCGCCGTGATCGCATCCGCCGGCGAACTGAAGGACGGCGTGGCGGGTGGCAGGCGTGCAATGGCGTCGTGGCTCACCATCTCAGAAACGGTTCCGACCAGTCGCTACGCAGGAACACGTGGCCGGTCCAGAAAATGTTCACCGTCAGTATCACGACGCTGCCCGCAAGGAATACGGCGCCGACACGCCACCGTCTGCGGACGAACCACATGGCGGCGGCCACCGCGAGCAGGCCGGCCACTGTCGTGAGTAGGATCACGTCCCACGTTGGAGAAGCCCACTCCCTCTGCGTGTAGATGAAGGCGTACACACCGATGCCCGCGACCACGTGTGCGCGTAGCCAGCGCGAGATCGGAAGGGACCTCGCCACTGGCGGCGCGTGCCCGGCAAACGTGACCATCGGTGTGCCGAGCTGCCTGAGATCGGCCGCCGCTTCGGCGAGCCGCTTCGTTGGCAGACAGCCAGGGACCACAAGGCTGCCGCGGTCCCGAAAGGCGTAGATCAGCGACGTCTCGCCGACGCCGAAGCTTGACGAGCACCGCGAGAGGCGCCGCAATGTGATCCGCCGCTCCACGACACCCTTCCAAGCACGTTGCACGATCACGTCGTATTCGATCGCCGGCCCGGTGTAGATGCTGTCGATGTTGATGAACGACCGTTGATCGACGATGGTGCCGATGAAACCCGCGTCAGCCATCGCCAACGCCTCGACCGCCGTGGGCTCGGGCGCACATTTGCACGCCTCGCCAACGCCCCATGCCAGGAGCACCATCATCGGGGCCAGCGCCAGCGGCCCCAACCGCTTGCGCATCGTCACGGGTATCCGCGGCTGCATGTCGTCTTGGACACCGTCGCCGTCGACGTGTGCCAGGCATCCGTATGCAGCGAGGTCGGGCATTCGGCGAAGCGCCGTGACGAAGCCAAGTCGTTTCCCCAGCTGAGTGATCGTGAAGCGGCGTCAAAGCGTCGCCAATCCGGGATCGGCTCGATTGCGTCGAGCGGGATCGTCGAGTGCGTGCACTCCGAAATGCGATGTCCTTCGCGCGTCGCCTGCCGCGAGCGCCAGTAGGCGGCGAACCGGCGATGAATCCGCTGTACTTCGTCGCAGTCCGTCGTGTCGTAGACGAGGAAACCCTGCTCGGGCGACCCGGCAGGCCCGACGTAGCGGCCCTCTTGGCGCGACCAGCGGAACGTCGCCTGGGGAGCGATGTTGCCGGACGTGTCGAGGCGCGGCCCGATGTGGATCTCCGGCCAGCCGTCCGCATCGACGTCGTCGTACCGCCAGGACCAGAAGCCACCAAGGCAGTTGTCATCGAAGCCGAAGACCGGTGGGCCCAGGATTACGGTCAGGGCCGAGACCTGCCGTGGCGCCGTCGGCACGATGTGTAACACCTCGACGCCAGAATGCTTCGGGCCGAACGCATCGCCGTCGGAATAGCCGATGTCGTGGCCGACCGCGATGCCGGCCTCCGGCGAGTATGTGAACAGCTCGCTCTCGTTGAGCACCATGTTCGAGTTCGCGAAGATCGGGACGATGGACCCGTCGGTCTCGAACAGCCTGAATGGCCCTACCGCACCGCGTCGCGCCGGCCCCCGTTCGACCTCGTAACCCGGGTCGCTGAACACCATGGTGATCGGCGGACCCTGTGGCTGCGGCGCTTCCAGGACCGCGGTGACCGGTGCGCACGTGTCGGCGTCGAGCCTGACCCCTCGCCGGTGGAGGTGAAGCTGGAGCAGCTCACAGTACGCCGTATTCCGGTCACCGGCCCGCGAGAGCGCCTCCACCAGCTCCGCGCCTCGCGCCGCCTTCGAGACGGAGTCCGAGAGCCGAACGCAGCCCGCGGCCATTCCGAGGAACACCGTGAAGAGACACAGGATCGCCTTCATCGATGTGTTGGACACCGATGCCACTCTCGCGGGCGGAGGCCGAGCCGAAGGAATCGAGCGAAGCCCTGTTGGAGCGAGGGTAGCGACGCGACGCAGCGAAGTCACACCGTAGAACCCAGGATTCGTGACCTGCTATCCCCTGGCACCGTGATTTCTAGGATAAGTCCCGGGCGGGGCATCCCCGGGGGCGGCGTTGCTCGTCGGTCGAATATGCCCGATATTCTTCCTCCTCGCGCCTTGCCCGCGGGGCGCCGCGCTCCGGGCCTTATCCCAGCCATCACGGTTCCAGGGGATTAGCTCGGTGACGGCGTCACCGAGCGGCATGCCCGGATTCCTGCTGAGCCGAGCGAACTGATCGGAGCGAGCGAAGCGAGGCGGGGTGGGCCGCCCTGAGGATTCGCCGCCCGCTCGTTCGGTCGCGGCGCGACCGAACGGCGTGCCCGAATCCTGGTGGGCCTGACCAATTGAGCGAAGCGAAATTGGTGGGCCCACCAGGATTCGAACCTGGGACTAGCCGGTTATGAGCCGGCGGCTCTAACCGCTGAGCTATGGGCCCCGAAGAACGATGCCCGCCGGCAGGGGAAGCCGGCGGGCGAGTGGTGAAGCGACCGACGACGTGTCGACCGGGCTAGGTGCGGCCTTCGAGGAACGCCTTGAGCTTGCGGCTCCGCGACGGGTGGCGCAGCTTGCGCAGCGCCTTGGCCTCGATCTGGCGGATACGCTCGCGCGTCACCGCGAAGTTCTGGCCGACCTCCTCGAGGGTGTGCTCGCTGCCCTCGCCGACGCCGAAGCGCATCTTGATCACCTTCTCCTCGCGCGGCGTCAGCGTCTTGAGGACCGCTTCCGTCTGTTCGCGCAGGTTCAGGTTGATCACCGCGTCCGACGGCGAGAGGACGTTGCGGTCCTCGATGAAGTCGCCAAGATGGCTGTCCTCCTCCTCGCCGATTGGCGTCTCGAGCGAGATGGGCTCCTGCGCGATCTTGAGGACCTTGCGGACCTTCGCCACCGGGATGTCCATCCGCTGGGCGATCTCTTCCGACGTCGGCTCGCGCCCGAGCTCCTGCACCAGCGACCGTGAGGTGCGAATGAGCTTGTTGATCGTTTCGATCATGTGCACCGGAATGCGGATGGTGCGGGCCTGATCGGCGATGGCGCGGGTGATGGCCTGGCGGATCCACCACGTCGCGTAAGTCGAGAACTTGTAGCCGCGGCGGTACTCGAACTTGTCGACGGCCTTCATCAGGCCGATGTTGCCTTCCTGGATCAGATCCAGGAATTGGAGCCCGCGGTTGGTGTACTTCTTGGCGATCGACACGACCAGCCGCAGGTTGGCTTCGACCAGTTCTTTCTTGGCCTGTTCCGCCTGCTGCTCGCCGCGGTGGATCGTCTCGAGGGTGCGCTTCAGTCGCTCCGGCGATTCCTTGAGCGCTTCGCTCTTCTCGCGGATCTTGAGGCGCGTGTCCTTCTGCCGCTTGGCGAGGTTCTTCTTCTCTTCTTCCTTCAGCTTCGGCGCCTTGCGGCCCTTGGCCGTCAGCTGGCGCTCGATGTAGTCGACCTCGCGCTGCAGGCGCTGGACGTCCTCGACGCGTTCCTTGACCGCATCGACCAGCCGGCGCTTGACCACCTCGGTGAACTCGATGCGCCGGATCAGCTGCGACAGCCCGACCCGGGCCCGCAGCGACTTCCAGCGGGCGCGGCGGTACGGGCCGACCGGGCGCTTCGGCACCTCGGCGACCTTGGCCTCGCGCTTCTCCCAGTCGCCGTGCGCCTTGGCCACCGCGTCGATCTGCTTGAGCACCTCGCGGGCGCGCTCTTCGACGCGCTCGTCGGTGATCTCCTCGTCGTTGAAGATCACCAGCTCGCGGATGGTGCGCTTGCCGGCGCGCAGCTGCTCGCCCATGTCGATGATCGCGCGCGCGATGGTCGGCGTGCGCGAGATCGACTTGATGACGGCCAGCTTGCCGCGCTCGATGCGCTTGGCGATCTCGACCTCGCCCTCGCGCGTGAGCAGCGGCACGGTGCCCATCTCGCGCAGGTACATGCGGACGGGGTCGTTGGTCTTGTCGAGCGCGCCGGGGGTGAGATCGAGCTCCGGCTCGTCGCCGGCGCCGCCGCCGTCGGGGCGCTCGCCGAGGAGCTTGTCCTCGCGATATTTCTGCTCCGAGTCGACGACTTCGATGCCGGCGTTGCCGAACGTGCTGAACAGGTCGTCCAGCTCCTCGGACGAGGTGATGTCAGCGGGCAGCAGCTCGTTGACCTCCTCGTAGAGCAGGTAACCCTTCTCCTTGCCCATGGAGATGAGCTGCCGCACTTCGTCGTATTTCTCTTCGATCGACAACGTCCGTTCCTCCTGCCTGCTCCCCTTTACCGTATCCCGGGAAGCGGCTTCTTGACCACGCCCCCCGGCCGCGCCGGGGTCCTGGCAGCCTGCGGCTGCCTATCCTTCTGCCTGGGCGGCTCGTGCTTCCCGCATCTTGCGGACCAGGAGCTCGTCGACATCGACGGTCCCGGATGCGCCCCCAGCTTGTTGAAATGCGTCAATCTGACGCTGAATTTCCTGTCGTTCCCGTGCCGCGCGCCGTTCCTTCAGCGCCCGGATGCAATCGGCCACCGGGGCCGGTTTCGCGATTTGCGCCGTCAGGCCCGTCAGGAAGGCCACGTCGGCCTCGGACAGCTCCGAGAGGAGCCGCGAGGCCACCGACCCCGACCGCCCCTGGGCCCGTTCGTCCCGGGCCAGCACCTGCGCCGACTCCAGGAGCGACCTGGCGGCCAGCCCGACCAGATCGGCCGGCTCCAGGTCCGTGACCGCGTCGGCGGCCTCCGCCGGCGCCGACATCAGCTGCGCCAGCAGGTCCCGCTCGGCCTCGGTCAGCTGCGCCCGCGACACCGGGCGTGCCGTCGGGGCCGTGGTCTTGCGGGCCACCGCCGCCTTCCGGATTTCGTCGCGGACGACATCCTCGCTGATCCCGGCCCGCAGCGACAGGCGGTCGGCGAACTGGTCGCGCGCCGCCGCTTCGGGGATCGAGGCGGCCACCGTCAGCATCGCGTTCAGGAAGGCGATGCGGCCGGCCGGCGTCGCCGTGTCGTGCTCATGGACCGCCCGGTCGACCAGGAAGTCGAGATACGGCCGGGCCTCGTTCACGATCGCCTGAAACGCCTCGCCGCCTTCCTCGCGGACCACCAGGTCGGGGTCACGGCCCGCCGGCAGCCGCGCGACGTTGACCTCGAAGCCCTCGCGGACCAGCAGGTCGCACGAGCGCACCGCGGCGCCCTGACCGGCGGCGTCCGGATCGAAGCTGAGGACGACGCGCGAGGCGAAGCGCCGGAGCAGCTGCGCCTGCAGCTGCGTCAGCGCAGTCCCGGAGCTGGCGACGACCGCCGTGACGCCGCCCTGGATGGCCATGGCGAAGTCGAAATAGCCCTCGACCATGATCGCCCGGCCCTGCTGGCGGATCGCGGTCTTGGTCACGTTCAGGCCGTAGAGCGTGCGGCCCTTCGAGTAGATCGGCGTCTCCGGGCTGTTCAGGTACTTCGGCACCTGATCGGCGTCCATCGCCCGGCCGCCGAAGCCCACGACCAGGCCGCTCTCGCGGCAGATCGGGATCATCAGGCGGTTCCAGAACCGGTCGGCGAGGCGCCCCTCGCGATCGACGACCAGGCCGGCCTTCACCGCCAGTTGCGGCGACAGGCCCTTGCCGCGCAGGTGGGAGAGCAGCGCGTCCCGCCCGGGCGGCGCGAAGCCGTAGCCGAGCGACGCGATGATCGCCGGATCGAGCCCGCGCTTGTCCAGCAGGTCGCGGCCGCGCCGCCCGCTCTCGGAGGCGAGCACGTCGCGGTAGAACGTCGCCGCGACCTCGTGCAGCGTGATCAGGTTCTCCCGGTCGGCGTCAGCCGAGGGATCGTGCCGCGAATCGCTGGTCTCGGGCAGCGCCACCCCGAACTTGCGGGCCACCACCCGCACCGCCTCGGGGAAGCTGAGGCGCTCGTGCAGCTCGACGAACTTGAAGACGTTGCCGCCGACGCCGCAGCCGAAGCAGTGGAAGAAGCCGTTCTCGCGATTGACGTTGAACGACGGCGTCTTCTCGTTGTGGAACGGGCAGAGGCCCTTGTAGG
Organism: Vicinamibacteraceae bacterium; assembly: GCA_039916225.1. Classification (GTDB taxonomy): domain Bacteria; phylum Acidobacteriota; class Vicinamibacteria; order Vicinamibacterales; family Vicinamibacteraceae; genus JBDSLU01. The sequence continues at coordinate 7,520 of JBDSLU010000057.1, read as the reverse complement.
TGCCGCCGACGCGGCGCAGGGACACCACTTCCTGGATCACCTGGACGATGTCGGCCTGCTGGCGCAGATCGGCGAGGAAGCTTTCAGGAAAGAGCGGCATCAGTCCTTCAGCTCCACGACCGTGACCCCGCCACCACCCTGGTTCGGCGGCGCGCCCGCCGCCCGCAGCACCTGCGGGTGCTCCGCCAGGAACGCCGTGAGGGCCCGGCGCAACTGCCCGGTGCCGTGTCCGTGGATGACCCGTATTTCCCGCAGCTCGCCCATGACCGCCTGGTCGAGGAACTTGTCGGTCCGCTCGATCGCCTCGGGCACGGTGCAGCCGATGACGTTGAGGTCCGACGTGCCCGACGTCGACGAGGTCAGGGTCACGTTGACCCGGACGGTGGCCGGTGCGGGCGCACCCGGCCGGCCGATGACGATGAGATCGGCGACCGGCGCCCTGAGCCGCTTGCCGTTGATGCTGATCTCCGCCGTCTTGCCCTGGACGGAGGTGACGACGCCCTCGAGACCCGGCGGCACGCGGACGCGGACGCCGGTTTCGATCGGCACGGCGATCTCGGGCGGCAGCAGCGTGCTCGGGTCATCCGATTCGCCGGTCTGGACGCGGCCGGCGACGGCGTCGAGGGCGGCCAGCGCGTCGGCCCGCAAGTGGCCGGTCTCGCCGGTCGAGATCCCGCCGGACAGGCGGCCCCCGGGACGTGTGATGCCGCCGCCCCGGGTCACGAGTCGCGGCGTCGCCGCGGCGTCGGCGAGCGCGCCGGCCTTGGCCCGGGCGTCCTCGACGACCCGATCGATCTCGCGCCTGGCGTCGCGCAGCCGCTGCTGCAGCGCGTCATCCGCCTTGCGCTGGGCCCGCTGCTCGCGCGCCTTGACCGCCTCGACGCGGGCCCGCAGGTCGTTCTCGGTCGAGGCCAGCTCCAGACGCGCCTGGGCCACCTCTCGCCGCTCGCGATCGAGCGCCTGCAGATCCTGGTCGACGCGGGCCAGGTGCTCGGCCACCTGCGATTCGCGCGTCGTGCGGAAGCCGCGGGCGGCGGCCACGATCGACGGCGGCAGCCCGAGGCGCGCGGCCATGTCGAGGGCCAGACTGGCGCCCGGCGACCCGTAGATCAGGCGATAGGTCGGGGCGAACGTCTCGGGGTTGACGTTGAACGCCGCGGCGACGACGCCGGGCGTGGTCGCCGCATACGACTTCAGCGCGTCGTAGTGCGTGGTGGCGAGGACGAGCGCGCCGCGCGCCTTGAAGTGATCGACCAGCGCCATGCCGAGCGCGCCGCCTTCGACCGGATCGGTGCCGGCGCCGAGCTCGTCGAGCAGCACCAGCGCCGGCATCTCGAGCGACCGATCCATCGCCGCGATGTTGGTGACGTGCCACGAGAACGTGCTCAGGTTGGCGTCGATCGACTGCTCGTCGCCGATGTCGGCGAAGATCGTGCGGAACACCGGCAGCGCCGAGCCCGCTTCGGCCGGGATGTGCAGGCCGCATTGGGCCATCAGCGCCAGCAGCGCCGCGGTCTTCAGGGCCACCGTCTTGCCGCCGGTGTTCGGACCGGTGATGACGAGCACGCGCGTCGGCGGGATCAGTTTGACGTCGACGGCGACCGGCTCGCGATCGCGGGCGACGCGGGTGCCGCCCTCGTCACGGGTGCGAGAGACGACGGCGGGAATGAGCAGCGGATGCCGGGCGCCGGTCAGCTCGAGCCGGCCGTCGGTCGACAGGCCGGGTGCACTGGCCCGGCAGGCGGCGGCGAGGCGCGCCTTGGCCTGGACGACGTCCAGCGTCGTCGCGGCGTCGATGGTCGTGTCGAGCTCCTCGGCGCGCAGCCGGAAGGCATTGGTCAGCGCCGTGAGGATCCGGTAGACCTCGGCCTTCTCCTCCTCGTTCAGCGCGATCAGCTCGTTGTTGATCTCCACCGTCGCCAGCGGCTCGAGGTAGAGGCTGGCGCCGGACGCCGAGCTGCCGTGGATCAGGCCGGGGATGGCGTGCCGGTGCTCGGACTTCACCACGACCACGTAACGGCCCTGGCGGTCGGTGACGACCTGCTCTTGCAGGTATTTGGCGGTGTCGCGGCCGCGCAGGAAGCCCTCGAGCGTCGTGCGCAGCTTGCCGCGCTGGCGGCGGAGCCGGTCGCGGATGTCGCGCAGCGCGGGGCTGGCGTCGTCGGCCACTTCGCCGGCGCCGTCGATCGCCTTCCGCACCGCCCGCGTCTCGGTTGCGAACGAAGCCAGGCGGTCGGCGAGGGTGCCCAGGCGGGGCAGCGACGTGCGCGGCTCCCGCCGGATCACCGTCCGCACCTGATCGATGGAGTCGAGCGCGTCGGCCAGGCCCAGGAGCCGCAGCGGCTCGAGCGGGCCGTCGGGAGCGGTCAGGTCGAGGAGGGTGTCCGCGAAGTCCGCCGGCGCCCGCAGCGGGAAGTTGGGGTGGCGATCGAGGAGCCAGACCCCTTCCGACGTCTCGGCCAACGCGGCCTCGACGGCGGATCGGTCCCCGAGCGGCGAGAGCTCGCCAGCGCGGTCGGCCCCGAGGGGCGTCAACGCGTAGCTCGCCAGCGCCTCGAGGACACGGGAGAACTCGAGCGCCCTTAGGGTGCCTGGATGCATGCGATGTCGGTGGAGCCCTGCTGGCTGGCCTGCCTAGCAGTGCAACCGCTGATTCTAGCATGGCCGCGGCCGGCCGCTTCGGCCGGCAGGCTCTGGAAGGCGCTCTGCCCTGGGGGGGCGGGCCTGGGGGGGGGCGGGCAGGTTTCAGCGGCTACGCAGGATCCGGGCGGCCAACGCCGCCGCGCCGAAGCCGTTGTCGATATTCATGACCGCGATGCCTGACGCGCAGCTGTTCAGCATCGCCAGGAGAGCCGCCAGTCCGTTGAAACTGGCTCCATAACCCACGCTGGTGGGGACCGCGATGACCGGGGCGGCGGTCAGACCACCGACGACGCTCGGCAGCGCGCCTTCCATCCCCGCCACCACGATGAGGACGCGGGCGGCCTCCAAGCGGTTCCGGGCGTCCAGGAGTCGGTGGATCCCAGCGACGCCGACGTCGTAGAGCCGCTCGACCGTCAGTCCCATCGCCTCGCCGCACACGCCGGCCTCCTCGGCGACGGGCAGGTCGGCGGTCCCGGCGCAGCACACGAGCACCTCTGCGGGCTTGGACCCGGCCTGGGGCGCTGGCTGAACCGTGGGCTGTGCTCCGGGCTGAGCGCTGGTTGGGGCACCGGTGAGGGCCCCCGCAGGAGCCCCGGGCTCGGTTGGCGGGCGGACGATCGTCCGGGAGATGACATCGTAGCGGCAGTGTGTAAGCTCTGCGGACACTGCGGCGCCCATCTCCGGCGTCGCCCGCGTCACCAGCAGGGCGTGCCCACGGCCGGCGATGCGTCGTGAAATTTCTACAACCTGGCTCGTCGATTTGCCTAATCCGAAGACGACTTCCGGCTGGCCTTGCCGCACCGCGCGGTGATGATCCACGCGGGCAAAGCCCAAATCCTCGTACGGCGCCGCGCGAAACGCCGCGATGAGACGGGCCGCGGCGTCGTCGGACGGGGTGTCGCCGCGGGAGACGGCAGCCAGAATGGCGCGGATGGTGGCGTCGGTCATGAGACTTGCAAGAGCCGAGCGTGGCCGGGTCTACGCAGACCGCGTCAAGGCCATGCAGACGTGGGCAGCGGACCGGCTGAGGTTTGACGCACCTCAGCCGACGCACTAGGATGCTTGTTTCAAGCGCGCCCTGCAGGGGCGCGACCCCCAGACCATGACCTTAACCGAAGGGCTGATTCTAGCGGCGTACTTCTTCATCCTGTGCATCCTCGCGGTGTACGGATGGCACCGCTACTACCTGGTGTTTCTCTACATGAAGCACCGGCAGAACGTGCCGGGCCCGCTGCCCGAGCCCGATCCGCTCCCGGTGGTCACCATCCAACTGCCGATCTACAACGAGATGTACGTGGTCAACCGGCTCATCGAGTCGGTCCTGGCCATGGACTATCCGCGGCACCTCCTGGAAATCCAGGTCCTCGACGACTCGACCGACGAGACGCGTGAGATTGCCGAGCTCGCCGTCCGCCGGCACGCCGCGCAGGGCTTCGACATCAAGTACATCCATCGCGTCGACCGGACCGGCTACAAGGCCGGGGCCCTCGATGAAGGGCTGAAGGTCGCCCGTGGCGAGTTCGTCGCCATCTTCGATGCCGATTTCATCGCGCCCGCCGACTTCCTCCGCCGCACGGTGCCGCAGTTCGCCAGCCCACGGGTGGGGATGGTGCAGGCGCGCTGGGGCCACATCAACCGCGACTACTCGCTGCTGACGCGCGTGCAGGCCATCCTGCTCGACGGCCACTTCGTCCTCGAGCACGGCAGCCGCAATCGCGCCGGCTGCTTCTTCAATTTCAATGGCACCGCCGGCATCTGGCGGACCAGCGTCATCGCCGACGCCGGCGGCTGGCAGCACGACACCCTGACCGAGGACCTCGACCTGTCCTACCGCGCCCAGTTGCGCGGCTGGAAGTTCGTGTTCATGCAGGACCTCGTTTCGCCGGCGGAAGTGCCGGTCGAGATGAACGCCTTCAAGTCGCAGCAGCACCGCTGGGCCAAGGGCTCGATCCAGACCTGCCGCAAGGTGCTGCCGCGCATCCTGCAGTCGGATCTGCCGTTCCTGGTCAAGGCCGAGGCGTTCTTCCACCTCACCGCCAACTTCAACTACCTGTTGATGGTGCTGCTCTCGCTGCTCATGTTCCCGTCCATGTACGTCCGCTACAACATGGGCTGGACGGAAATGATGCTGATCGACGTGCCGTTGTTCTTCGCGGCGACGTTCTCGGTGTTCAACTTCTACGTGGTCTGCCAGCGCGAGCTCTTCCCCGACACCTGGAAGTCGCGCCTCAAGTACCTGCCGTTCGTCATGTCGATCGGCATCGGGCTGTGCATCAACAACGCCCGGGCCGTCATCGAGGCGCTGATGCACAAGGAGAGCGGCGAATTCGCCCGCACCCCGAAGTACGGCATCGAGCGCGACTCGGACGACTGGCAGGGCAAGAAGTACCACCAGATCGAGCTGGCCCAGCCGCTGATCGAATGCGTCCTCGGCCTCTACTTCACGATCACTGTCTTCTACGCACTCGCCAACGGCATCTACGGCACGCTGCCGTTCCTGGTGCTGTTCCAGGTCGGCTTCCTCTACACCGGCCTGCTCTCGATCGTGCAGCAGTTCGGCGGCGACAACATGGCGCTGCGCACGCAGGCGGCGGGTGAGTAAGGCCGGACTCGAAGACGTCGTCGCGACGTCGTCGGCGATCTGCTGGATCGACGGCGACCGCGGCATCCTGTCCTACTGCGGCTTCGACATCCACGACCTCGCGCAGCACGCGACGTTCGAGGAGGTCTGTTTCCTCCTCTGGCATCGCCGGCTGCCGACGCGGGCGGAGCTCGGCGACCTCCAGACGCAGCTCGCCGAGGCGCGTGTCCTGCCCGAGCCGATCGTCCGGCTGCTGCACCAGCTGCCGGCGGCTGATGGGATGGACCTGCTGCGGACGCTGACGTCGGCGCTCGCGCACTACGACAAGGACGCCAAGGACAATTCGGCCGCGGCGTCCTACCGCAAGGCGGTGCGCCTGACCGGCCAGATCGCCAGCCTGGTCGCGGCGATGGGCCGCGTCGAAGCGGGGAAGGGCATCGTCGCGCCGGATCCGGCGCTGTCGCACGCCGCCAACTTCCTCTACATGCTGACCGGCGATCGGCCCAAGCCGACCGCGGTGAAGGCGTTCGACATCGCGCTGACGCTGCACGCCGACCACGAGCTGAACGCCTCGACGTTCGCGGCCCGGGTCATCGCGGCGACGCTGTCCGACGTGCACTCTGCCGTCGTCGGCGGGATCGGCGCGCTCAAGGGGCCGCTGCATGGCGGCGCCAACGCCGACGTGATGCGCCTGCTCCTCGAGCTCGGCGCCGACGCCACGCCCGAGCGCGTCGACGACGCGATCCGCGCCAAGCTGGCCAAGAAGGAAAAGATCCCCGGCTTCGGCCACCGCGTCTACCACACCGAGGATCCGCGGGCGACGCACCTGCGCCGCATGTCCAAGGCGCTCGGCGCCGAAGCCGGCGAGCCGCGCTGGTACGCGATGTCCGAGCGCATCGAGGCGCTGGTCAAGGGCGAGAAGAAGCTGAACCCGAACGTCGACTTCTACTCGGCGTCGACCTACCACACGCTCGGCATTCCGATCGCGCTCTTCACCCCGATTTTCGCGGTCAGCCGCGTCTCGGGCTGGACGGCGCACGTGCTCGAACAGCTCGCCAACAACCGCCTGATCCGACCCCGCGCCGACTACACCGGCCCGGCGTATCCACAGGGTTGGCTCCCGCTCGACCGCCGGTAGCCGGCCCGCGGCGGGGCGACCCGCGCGGCGCCGGCGACGGACGTCAGGAGGAGCGGCGCTCGTCGAGGCCGAGGACCGGCTTTGGGCCGCGATGTGCCCGGCGGCGTAGAATGCCAGGGCCGCGCTCGACGTCCGGTCGCGGTCCCTTCCGCCGGAGGTCGACTCGATGCGATCCACTGCCTTTCTGATCCGTTCGTCGCTGGTGCTCGCCTTCGTCTCGGCGGGCGCAATTGCCTCTGCCCAGACAGCGTCCGCGCCGGCGTCGCCGACACCAGGAAACGGTCCTCTCTCTGCGGCCCTGCGAGATCAATACAACGCCGTCAAACTGAACGTGACCGAAGCGGCGGCGAAAATGGCGGAAGCCGACTATGGATTCCGGCCGGTGGACACCGTGCGCACCTTCGGCGAGTTCGTCGTCCACATCGCCGAAGCCAACCTGACGTACTGCGCCTTGGCCAAGGGCGACCCGCCTCCGGGGGTGACGGGTTGGGACAAGTTGACCACGAAGGCCCAACTCGGCGCGGCGCTCGCCAAGGCCATCGCTTACTGCGACGAGGTCTACGGCGCGATGACCGACGAGAAGGCGCTCGCATCGGTCAAGGCGGGCCGCACGGACATGCCGGCGGGTGCGCTGCTCTTTCGCAACGTCTCACACACCAACGAGCACTACGGGAACCTCGTCACCTACATGCGGATCAAGGGATTGGTGCCGCCGTCCACGGAGCGTGCACAGCAGCAGCGCCGGTGACGGCTGAAGGGGCCGAATCCGGGTCGGAGCAGTCTTACCTCGACTCGGTGGGGTCTCCAGGCCGATCCGGCCTCCGCAATGCAGCCCCACGGCGCGTCTCGTCGTTCCGCCTCGCTCGGTCGAGGGCTGATCATCGTCGGCTGCCTGTGTGCGGCGGGGCCGGCGGCGGTGCATGCGCAGTCCACCCGAGACGCCGCACCGATCGCTCCAGACCGACCCGGCTTCGGCACGCCACCGACGGTGGTGGACCCCGGGTTGCTTCAAATCGAGATCGGCGCGTCGCTGAGTCACGACGGAGCGCGGCGGGAGGTTGCCGCTCCACAGGCACTGTGGCGGACCGGTATCGGCCATCGCACCGAGCTTCGGCTGGAGAGCGACGGGTTCGTCTGGGCGCGCGACGGTGGCCGTTC